>CAYSZJ010000291.1:0-1513 GCA_964435435.1 uncultured archaeon | reverse complement strand
TATGGGATTTTAATAGGTATTCTGGTATCTATTCCTTATATTGTGTTTGGAATTATTAAGCTGCAATATTCGCCAGCACTTCTTAAAATAATATGGATGAAAAATCCAGAAGAAATTATTTTTCTCATTGCCACATTTAGTATCCCGTCTATTATAGTAACTGCAATTATGTACCTCCTGCTCTATAAAAAAGTAAAGTAATAGGAAAAAAAATTATAATATTACTCCTCCTACATCACAAAATGCTATGGTAAATATATCAGAACTCAATGAAGAATAGCCTTGTAGCCATGAAGGTTCAGATCCAAAAGGAGTATCCCAAGTAGGATCGAGGAAACACCACGAATTCTCAGGATAATAGGGATCAGAGGTGCCAAATTGCCATAATCTGCATGTTGGATAGCTTAAAGAGAACGCACCTGTATCTTCGATATGAACTATGCATACGCCATGATAAAATGACCCCAAGGTAGGATGGCTTGGATCATGGATTAGCGCTAGTGCGGTCTCAAACCCACATGATTCCAAATATGTCGCATCAAGAATTGCCTGATCTTCACAATCCCCCATTGCCCGAAATGCGGTCTCCACAGCAAATTTTGAATAATCAAATCCAAAAAACTCTTGCCCTATGGTAATATTTGCATCCCATTCATAATCGATCTCATCCACACACCATTGATGGATCGTATCTATATCGGTGAGTTCATTCCCAGTTAAGTCCTTTCCTGCCCAATTCAGTAACCAATCATTAAAAGTATAGTTCATTATATATTCACACAAATACATAGTATCACTACCATATTTTAATGCGTCAGAAAATGCATTAGATACATTGGTGAAAGAATTTTTTTGATTGCTTTCATGGAGAATAATATCTCGACAAAACTTAGTATAGCCTTTCCAATATGCTTTACCAATATCTTCTGTAATATATTTAGGCATATAATATCTCCTAACCGCTTCAGAAAAAAACCCATATTGAATAGGTAGGATTTGTTGCTTAATTATTGAACAGACAGAATTATATTGAGTAAGTAACTCTTGGTAGTCTTCAAATGTAGTATTATAATCTCCAGTTAAAATTTGATAATCATTTAATAATTGAGTATAATCATCTGATAGGTCATTATAATTATTACGAACATTACTTAATTGAGGAAGTATAGTGAAATAAGTTAAACTAAATGTTCCAATGTTTGTGCCTATAAGAGCAATTACTACATATAGAATTACTTTTCTGGATATTTTTCTCTTATTTCCTTCTTCTAACATTTATCTCACCATATTTTGTTTAATTTTTCTTCAATACATTTTCAAGGTGATCAATGCTCTTAAGTAAATTTTCTTTTACTTTTGTTCCATCGCATAAAATTCTAGAAAATCTATTTAATTCCATCCCTTACTTTTGTTGAAGAACGATATTTATGTTTTGGTCCACCAGTTTTTTTTCAATAATTGATTTTTTTCTATTATTTTGTCTCGTATTATAAGTATTATTGAAACAGATTGA
>CAYSZJ010000290.1:0-1673 GCA_964435435.1 uncultured archaeon | reverse complement strand
AAAAATATTAGGAAAGGAAATCATAAATGCCTTTTCGAGGTCTCGAAATTATTATTCTATAGAAGATATTCAAGATTATTCTGTGTTTGATGTTTTAAATTCTATTATTGATGGAACTCATAGAAATTTAAGACCTAAAATTTCTTTAGTTGGATTTTCAGGAGTCGGTAAAACTACTATAACACAACTTATTAAAGCAGAAGAAATTCCACTTGAACATATACCTACAATTAATGGAGACGTTGCTACAATAAAAATTGGAAAGCTTACCTTTCCGTTATGGGATTTTGCTGGACAAGAACAATTCAGTCTACTTTGGAACAGATTTATTAAAGGTAGTGATGCTGTATTATTGATTACTAATTCTACTCTTGAAAATATTGAAAAAAGCAAATTCTTTTTAGAATTAATTAAAGAAGAAGCTCCTTATGCTCATTCTGCAATTATTGGTAATAAACAAGATTTACCTAATGCCTTGAGTGTTGAAAATATTGAAAGAATAACGGGAGTAAAAACATATTCAATGGTAGCTATTAAACCTGGAAATCGAGAAAAAATGATGCAGATTATTGCAGATATTTTAGACATGAGTGCTGAGGTTTCCCCATTATTAAAACCTATAATCGAAAGAGATCTATTAATGAATAATGCCCAAACAGCCTTACTAAATGGAGATTTTGAACAAGCTGGATCATATTTTGAAAAAATTGCTGATTTATGCATTGAAATAGGTGATGATACCCTTGGAAAAGAGTTCTATGAAAAATCTAGAACACTGAAGTATGCTCCAAATTAATTTATTAATATTAATCTCTCTCGTTCTTTGAATGTATATATTTAATTTAAGTAGAAATTTGAATCAAATTTATCTCGATTGAAACTGATTAATGATGTGAAAAGGGCTGTCGAAACACTCTAATTATCAAAATTTACTAAAAACAAATTAAAATTTTTACCTATCTTTCAGAATAAATTTTATTATATGTGTTAGATGATTTTGTCATTAAAATTTAATTATCCAAAAATCCACTAAGTTAAATTTTAATAATACAATACAAATAAAGAGAAATTAACCAAATTCTTGACTTTCGGATTAATTCAATAATATTATTTAAAAAGTAAGTAAATTATTATGTCTTAAAAAAGTAATACGGTCTTTTTTATAATTCCGATAATAAAAGTCGAGAATTAAAATCGGTTCAAATTTGTTTTTAATATTTATAAAGTCTTTTTCTGATAATTCTAATACAAATGGAAATTTTTGAACAGGTCCACCCATAAATGACATTTTTCTTAAATATGTATAACCGGGATTTTTTTGAGCAACTTTCAGCTCCTCTTTATACAAAAAAATACTCAATTGTAATAATGATGAATATTTCAAGTGATTTGAAATATTGATATTGGTATAATTTTTCAAAAAGTCTGCGGGGTTGATTTGGAATAGATATCTTAAAGTACACAAATCAATTTCAGTTAACCATTCTAGAATCATTTGGAATAAAGAAAATTCCTCATTAATATAACCATCTAATTCCTTTAAGAAGCCTATGTCTAACTTATAAAATTCGAGAATAGTTAATATTTCAATAACTTCACTGGAATTGTCTCTGCTTTTTTGATAAATAATTTCATTATATTTCTCATAGAACTTTTTGACTATATTAGGATGA
>CAYSZJ010000289.1:0-1766 GCA_964435435.1 uncultured archaeon | reverse complement strand
TTATAAGCAATAATATATAAAGAAATTTAAGCCCCAAAATCTCTACAAGCAATAATAATAAAAAGGTAATGATTTTATTAATAATAATTAATCTATACACTTTAGATTTTATAATTTGAGTGATACAAAAAATGAAAAATGAAACAGGATATTTTGAAGGAAGAGAATTGAAAAAATTATTTTATCAATGGTGGTTACCTGAATCTGGAGAAATAAGAGCTTATATCATAGCTATCCATGGATGGGGTTCTCATTCTGATAGAATGAAAATCCCTGCTGAATATTTTACAGAAAAGGGGTATGCTGTTTATTCATTTGATTTAAGAGGACATTTTAGAAATGCTGGTGATATGCAGGGCCATATTGATAGTATGGATCATATCCAAAAAGATTTAGTTCTCTTTATGGATATTATTAAGGAAATCGCAAAAGACAAAAAAATATTTCTAATGGGACATTCTTTTGGAGGTTTGATAAGTTTAATTTATGCTATTAATCACCCTACATTGGATGGTGTGTTGGTCTCCTCTCCTTTATTAGGAATGTTTATGAAATTATCAATGGGTAAAAAAGTAATAAAATCTATATCGAAAACACTTGTAAAATTAGCACCTAACAAGACTTTAACTAATATAATTGATCAAAATCAATTAACAAGTGATTTAAAGATATTAAAACAGCATATAGCAGATAAACACAGAATTGAAGTAATTTCAGCTAAATCAGCTTCTGAGATTGATATATATTCTAAATGGGCTGTCGAAAATGCATCACAATTGATTTGCGCTGTGCTAATAATGCAAGCTGGTAAAGATAAAATAGTTGACAAAAGAAAAACGATAGAATTTTTTGAGAAAGTTTATGGTAAAGATAAGACCTATAAAGAATATGCAGGTTTTCTGCATGAATTATGGAATGAGAAAGGACGAGTTCAAGTATATCAAGATATGTACGTATGGCTTGAAAAACATCTAAAATAAATAAATATAAGAAGTCTTTTCATTAATTTTTTATAATGAGAACTTACAATCTTGATGATTTCCTCATAAATTTTAATGATTGGATTGATAATTTCAAACTAAAAAGAAACTCTAGTTATTTTTCTGTTAAACAAAATCAAAGAAAGTCCTCATTGTATGGTTTGTGTGATATGGTAGATAACTTAGTTATACCAAATCAAATAGAAAATTATATTAAGACGAATCATGATTTAGAAAGAGATAAATAGATTGATAATATTCAAATTTATGTCTAATTTATTCGATTTACCAAATTCTTGGATAGAAACTTTAGATATTACTCCTTGGATTTAAGGTTTAATAGTAAATTATTAAAATTGTAATAAATATAATTAATTTCTATTAAAAACTAATACACTTGTAGCATTTAATTCTAAATTAAAACTTAATTTCTTAATGCCTAGTAAAATGTCTTTTAAAGATATTAAATTCAAAGATCTGACACCAATGATGAAACACTGGTATTCGGTAAAGAAAAAGTATCCCGATTTATTAGTAGCTTACAGGATGGGCGATTTTTATGAGTTCTTCTATGATGATGCAGAAAAAATTTCGAAACTTTTAGGGATAACTCTTACAAAACGCAAAATTGGAAACGATGCATACCCTTTGGCAGGGATTCCACACCATTCTGGGCATAATTATTTTAATAATCTTATGAATCTTGGTGAGACTTTAGTAATAGTCGATCAATTAGAAGATCCCACTACTGTGAAGGGAAGAATTGTTAAACGAGGAGTTACACGA
>CAYSZJ010000288.1:0-1894 GCA_964435435.1 uncultured archaeon | reverse complement strand
AATTGGAACATTTTAAAAAAGCCTTTGATTGTTATGAAACTATCATCAAAATGGATCCGTACGATGAGAAGGCAGAAAATAAAATAAAAATATTAAAGACTTTAACATAAATTTTACTTTAAACTCTTTCTTAATAATTTAATTTATTTTTAATCTAATAACGATACCCGTTACTTCTTAGTCGGTCGAGGAATCTATATTCTTATAAACTGAATTTATAAATACCTATAAAAAGAAAGACTATGAGTATTTAATAAGCGATTTTTATGAAAATGTGGAGTTTAAATTCCAATGTTTAAAATTATATCTATAAGAATCAATTTAAAATTAGGCATTTTAATGTTAGTTATCAAATATAGAATAAAAAAACAGGAATATGAGAAGAAATTCTTAATAGATAATGAATTTGATAAACAGAATCTTTTAAGGTTTTTGAATACAATTTTAAAGGAAGAAGATACAGAGTTTTTAGATATATATCTGCAAAAAAAATGTCCACATATAATTGAGAATTATAGTGGAGGTATCACCGCACTTCCAGAAAAATTCAGAAGTCATTTTAATGATTTCAAATTAAGGTTAAGAGATTATAAGAGTAATAATTATTAGGAATATTGGTATTGCCAATATAACGACAAAAAAAGAAAGTTTGGGGTTTATATCTCTATTTTTAGAAAGATTCTTACTAAGAATCTATCGAAATTTAAAACCATTTAATTAGGTAATTAGAACCATGCATTTACAAAAAAAGTCAATGATATTGATTTTTATTGTGGTTATAACTGCTAGTAGTGGATTAACATCTTTCACTACTGCTTGTAATAACAGTGATAACAACACTAATTATGCTGAATGGAGATTCTCTAATAATCAACCATATCTTTATGTAAAAGCAGATAATTACTATACCCTTGGATTTTTAGAGGGACAAAACCTTGCCTTTCAAATTGCATGGATGAAATTAATGATCATGCTTCAAGCTCAAGAACTTGGTCTCTCGTATGATGTAGCCGTTTTTTATGCTTTAGAATATCTTGATTATATTCCTGAAGAATATCTAACTGAAATGCAAGGTATAGCCGATGCAATTGACATTGTATATGTTCCATTTATGAATCAAGTATATGAGATCTCAATTGATTTCAAGGATGTGTTAGCTCAGAACTGCTTTTGGGATATTTATTACGGAAAGATTATTCCTATGCTTTCTGGATACCCTCAAGCACCTTTGATCGTAGGTGGCTGTACTGTTATTGCCTCAAACACAGGAAAATTAGCTGTATTAGGACAAACGATTGATCTTTCCCTTCTTATGCAACCTACTGCCTCATGGGTATATACAAAAATCAATGGAAAGAAAACCTTCTCATTTAGAATGGGAAGCATGTTAGCTATGGGGGGCGTTAACAAATATGGTATATCTGTTTCAGTTAATTTACTCGAAGTATTTAACGTAGGATGTGCGGGAAAACCTCTTTCAATAGTTTATAGGGATCTATTAGAAAGCGCTAAAACTGTAAGAAAAGCTGAAAAAATTATACTTTCTAACGATTTTACACTAGGTTGGAATTATATTATAAGAGGAATACGTTCTATAATAGCAATCGAGACAATTCCCAACGCTTATAGTATTGAAAGAGTTGGAAAAAGTCAGTATACTTTTGATGCCAATATCTACGAAAATGAACTATTCAAAATGTTTATGATATATCCTACAAAATATGTTGAACGCTATACAAGAGTATCTGAACTATGTCAAACTTATATTCAAGACGGAAGTTTAGGCTATAAAGACATATCCGAGATATACAAAGATCCATTGATCTCACGTAGATTTGCATCACCAGTTCCTTTAAGCGTTGGTACTGTAGGCTTTTTCTTTGTCAGAGGAATA
>CAYSZJ010000287.1:0-2203 GCA_964435435.1 uncultured archaeon | reverse complement strand
TACTCCGGAAATAACAGATTATATTTTTGAAAGATTTGATTATTACTATGAAATTAATGGGTTAAGGAATTTCAGAGATACCATAATAGATGATGTTTCCAACAAGTATAATGAAAAGGTCAGTTATGAAACACTGCGCATTGTCTTAAAACCACATAAAGAAGAAATACGGAATAAGAAAGCAACAATAGAAAATAATGGTAATATTGAAAATACAAGTGTTAAAAACGAAGAAAAATCAGTTTCTGATAGAGATATTGAAATCAGAGATAATATAGATGAAGAATCAACGAATAGTTACAATAGATACAGCGGTTTATTGCTGCTAAATAGCTTTGTCAATGAAATTCCATTAGTCGAAAATCTTACGAAGAAGATTAATAATGGCATAGAGAAGATAAAAGAAATTACCATACTTCTTGTATATATGTTTTTTTTAGCAAACACAAAGATCGAGAATTACAAAGAATTAAAACATCGTGAGTTAATAGAAATAATAGATGTTGATAATTATAAATACCCAGATGATATAAGGAGAGTTCTCAGAGATAGTCTTATTTTTGAAGATCTAATGGATGTTAATAAATTGATGTTTAAGTTTTACATTGAGGCTGAAAATCATAAGGAAATGTGGTTGTTTATAGATGGTCATATTATAAGATATTTCGGGAGAAAAAAAACAACCAAAGTATATCATCAACAATCCCATTGTGCAGTCACAGGAAGAGTTAAATATTACCTACATTCATGGAATGGGAAACCGCTGTATTTTGAAATAAATGATTCTTATAATGATTTTAGAGAAATAGTAAATAAATTAATAGATGAGCTTAGAAAGATTATAGGGAAAAAGCATAAAAAGTATTTATATATCTTTGATAGAGGAGGATATTCTTATGAAGAGTTTAATTACTTAGATGATAAAGAAATACAATTTGTGACATGGGAAAAGGGGGATAGAACAGATTATAAGAAGCTGAATTTGGAATATATGAAAGTGGAACTATTGTTAAAGGCTAACAAAATAGGGGAACCAAAAAAAAAGATAATAGAGGTGGCAGTAGTAGATAATAATCACAAGGTAGTAAATCCTGAAAATCGGAATGAGTATATCGAATTGAAAAAGCTGGTTATAAAAAATGGAAAGAAACATAGTGCATTTTTAACAAATGCAGAAGACAGAAGTATAGAAGAATTAGCAAGAGCGATGACATTTCGGTGGAGAGAAGAAAAAGGGTTTGAAGTCGGGGTAAAATATTGGGGATTAAATGATATTAATTCGTATAAAGCCGAGGATTTCAGCGAGGAAGCCATAAAGAGACTGGGGTATGAAGAAAATGGTATAAAATATGTTGATTCTGATGAATATAAAAAATATAAGAAAGAGATAGAGAAGCTAAATAGAGAAATCAAAAAGTATCAACAGGAGTTAGGTAAGATTGTTGAAAAGCGCAAAAAACTGTCCGATCTTAAGGATAGTGAAAAATATCAAGAAACAGTAACGAAGATTGATAATGTAAGAGAAAAAAAGAAAGAAATAGGAGTTAAGATAAATCAATGCACTCAGCAGGTTAGAAAATTAAACAAATTAATTGCGAATGATATTAAAAGACTTGATTATACACAGAAATTTTTCATAGATATAATAAGAACTGCCTGCATACACATTGACTATAATATAATGAAAGTATTATCCCAATATTACAGGAATGGAAGAGATATATTTAAAATGATTGATATTATATTGGGAACGGGTGGTTACATTGAACATCATCCTGATGGAAGTTTAACAGTTAGTCTTTGTAGATTAAATACAGAAAAAGAAAATAAAGTATTAGAGTTCTTTGTCAATTATGTTAATAATGAAAAACCCTCACTAATTTTTAATAAATCTAGAAAAATATTTTTCAAAATAATATAAAGTTAAAGATGAGAATAGTTTAGTCTTTCTAATAATAAAACTCGTCTATCTAATTTTAATATTTCTCCAAACATGATTCCCGTTTCAAGGACAGATCATTCATTTTGAAGAGCTAATAGTATTTTCCATTGATATTATTAAATGTAAGATAGACTTTATTTCCCAATAGGTTAAAAGTTATGGTTATTCATCTTGTAAATATGAAAATATACATCGGATGTAATCCTCTGTGGGTGGTGCATCCAAACTTGCGTTTTAACAGGCTGTTTAGGGAGTGCTGAA
>CAYSZJ010000286.1:0-2322 GCA_964435435.1 uncultured archaeon | reverse complement strand
TTGATCATCATTAATCCGATAAATGTGATCAATCAAATATGGTCGACAAAAAAAAATGATGAAAATAAATAACAAATTTTTTACTAGTGAGTTCAGTTAATTGGAAATGATCAATTTTTGGTTTCAGATGATGCAATTGTTTAAGTTGAAGTTAAAACTTTGTTATGTTTGGGTAAAATCATTCAACCCGTTTATGGTAGATACTATGGATGATAAAAAATTAAAGTATCTATGATTTCAAATATCTACAACAAAACATTTTTGAAGCATTTATTAGAATTTTTCTAAATCCTTAATTTTTTATATTTAATTTTTTTTTACACTAATTTAAAAGTTAGGGAAACTTCTTAATAATTCGATTAACTTTTCTTTTATTAAGCTTAAAATAGTTTAACTGAAAGTGGAGCATTTAAAAATGAGTGAAATGAATCCTAAAATATTAATTGTTTCAGACATACATTTAGGTTCCTTAGATAGTGAAAGAGATTTATTTATTCAATTTTTAAGTAATATTATTAATGGAGAGTTCGGGAATGATTTGCAAGTTCTTATAATATTGGGAGATTTCATTGATCTATGTACTGATACTCCTACAGCTATTTTAAAAAGGGAAAAAATTCAAGAAATTTTCACCCTACTACTTCAGATTAAAAATAATATGAACCTAATTTTTGTTCTAGGAAATCATGAAATTCCTGTTATTGGAGACTATGATGAGAAATTTGAACGTCGAAAAAAAAAGTTTTTAAATAAATTTAAGCACAGTAATTTCAATGAATTGTTTAACGATGAGTTATACTATCAATACATATTATTAACAAAGTGGAATAATGAAGATATGCTCTTATTGTATAATTCGCGAGATCAAATTGAAAATAAGCCACTTAATAAAGTAAAAGTTGAGGGCCTTGATTTAGACAGTGATTACAAGTGTTTAATGACACATGGTTATCAATTTGATAGTAATATATATCGATTTTTTATAGGACAAATATGGAAATCATTAATTTCTAATAATAAATTTGAAGTAAAAGAGACTTATGATTATTTCTGGAACGAAGTAATTAAGAATGGGAGAAAAATAAAACCTATTAGGTTCGAAGAAATGAAAGAAGAATTAGCGATATTAAAAAATGTGTCTTCAGAATCAATAGATGCACTTTTTTCGGAACTAAGTATTTTGGAATTTAATTTAATTAAAGCGAACATGCGAATATTGAAAAAATGGGAACATGCGAGTAAACCTGATTATTACCTTGATGAAATAAAAGAGTTCTTAGTGGATGAAGAATATGATTTTTCAAAAGTAAGCCATGTTATATATGGGCATTCTCATCACAAAGGAATATCCAATATAACTATAAACAATCAACAAATAGAAATAATAAATGATGGTGCTTGGCAACACACACAACCTTCTTATGCAGAAATTCTACACAAGGGAAAAATTAATTTGAAATCTTTACAAAAAACTTAATTAAAGTGAGACCCTTATTTAGGCTTTTTAGCTTTCATTAAAAATCTGTGATTATTATTGTCTAGATCTAAGTATCCCTTATCAGCAATATAGTTGTGAATTTCAATCAATTTATTGTAATATTTGTCGACGGAGAAACCAGGTAATTCCCAGGGTATAGCTTCAAAATAAAACACAATGGCTCCAACATCAAAGATTCGGGTCGATGTTATATCTTCATACCCTTCTATTATTTGGAAACCATTTGCTTCTAATTCTCTTGATGCGTAATCCAAATTCCATTCTATAAAGTCTTCTAATTCCTCTTTACCAGTTAAAGCAAGTCTGAGTTTTGAATCATTTTTATCTCCGACTTGCTGGGTAATAAATACTCCATCAGGTTTAAGAATTCTATAAACTTCAATGGGGGAATAAGATTCATGTCGGTTAATGACTAAATCAAATTCTCTATCATTAAAGAGAAGCTTCTCACCATTTTTACAATACAGCACTTTCACTCCTAATTGTTCTAATTGATCTTTTGCTATAGTCACGTTAGGTTCATATGTTTCAGTCGCGCATGTATGTTTTGGTAAGGGTACAAGTGAAGATAAATATTCTCCACCTCCCGTTCCTATATCCAAAAGAGATTCTGCCTTTCTTATTAGAGGTAAAATTATACTTGTATAACTCCAAGTTAGAGGTGCATTTACAACTCTATCACCAATATAAGAAAAATCCCATCCTGAGAAAGGATGATCAGCTTCAGAAATGAAAAAATTAAGCAAATCTTTATTTTTCAACTTCATTCCATAGAATTATTATTTATGGAATATTTAAGTTAAAAATAATTTAGAGATAATAGT
>CAYSZJ010000285.1:0-2544 GCA_964435435.1 uncultured archaeon | reverse complement strand
GTTTAAATTTCATTAGATTGCTTTCTTTATTAACTCAGAAAGATCTAAAGCTTGAATTTCGTTATTTTCAATATTACTCTTGAATTGATTTAAGCAGAAAGGACAACATGAAATAATAGCTTCAGCCATTGTTTCTTTTGCTTCTTCTATTCGTTCTTTTGCAGCAAAAGAAGATAACTCTTTAAATGCTGATCTAACACCTCCTCCCGAACCACAACACCATGCATTATGTCTATTTCGTGTCATCTCTATTAATTCAATACCTGGAATTTTATCTAATACATCTCGAGGTGCCTTATAGATTCCCATATGTCGACCTATATGACATGGATCGTGGTATGTAATTTTCATATTTAATTCTTTTTTAAAATTCAATTCTCCATTTTTTAATTTACTCCGAATAAATTCTGGTAAATGCTTAACTTCTATTCCATGATCTAAACCAAATTTATTGGGATAAGTATCTTTCCAAGTTCTATAACATCCAGCACAGGATGTTATAATCTTCTCGATTCCAGCTTCTATAAAATAGTTAATATTTTTTTCAGCTAATTCTTTAGCTTTTTCTACTTGGCCTGTCATATAGACAGGTGATCCGCAACATCCTTCATCTTTAAGAATTTTAAAATCAACATTTAAGGCATTTAAAATTTCTGCCGTAGCAATAGCAACATTTTGCTCTCTATAACTTGATGTGCAACCAACAAAATATGCTATATTTGCATCAAAAGATTGTTTAATATGAGGTGGTAACCATGTTAATCGATCCTCATGTTTTTCCATATATGGATTTTTATCTATCATTGTATGTTCAGTATATAGTTTTTGTTCAGGCATAGGACCATGACCCAATTTTACAGCCTCTTCTCTCATAGACATTAACCATTCACCAGCAAAACTATGGATCTCTGGAATCTGACACTGTTGAATACATGCCATGCAAACCGAACATTGATAAAAAATTTCAGCTACTTCATTGGACCAATTTAATTTACCAGACGTTAATGCCCATGCTAAAAGATTTTTCCCACCAAGATAATATGGTTCAAACTTTCCAAATTCTCCAGAAGGACAAATACGAGACCAATAAGCATCTTTGTATACAGTTCTGCATGTACCACACTTTCCACACTGATAAAATACATCTTTATAATGTTCTAAATTCTGATGTCTTTTAAGATCGTGAATTTCATATGCCAATCTTGCTTGAGATATTCCCTGTCCTCTAATATATTTAACTCTTTTCTCTCTTTTCTTCTTAGTCATATTAATCCTCTCCGATTCCTTGTCCTGGATTCATAATATTATTCGGATCAAGAACTTTTTTAATTTTATTTATAAGTTCGGTAGTTGAAGGAAGTGTTTTATCTTTGTAGTATTTAACAGCCCACAATGGGGGTTTATACATCACAACACCATCTAACTTTTGAACTTCATCATGAATCTCTTTTAGAATCTTTCTTGCAGTTTCTATATCATCAGGTTCATTTTTATTGAAATTTACATTACTTCTCGCGACCACATAATGACCACCAAACAATAATCTACTATAAAACTGAGGGGGTTTTCCATATTTAAGACAAATTTCTCTAGATATGTTATAATATTTTACAACATCTCGAGTAGAGCAATAACTGCCAATCCATTGTCCACCTCCTCCCCTAGTAAAGTTCCAAAAATTCCAGTATTGAACTGGAGGAGGTGTTACCGCTTCTGCTCCTTCTGAAGCAGACAACAATCTCATGTTACCTTCCTTACAAATACTTATAATAGCTTCGCATTGAGCCTCGTGTTGCTTTTCTGTATATGCTTGAGTTGTTATAGTTGAAATACAATCCGGCATTTTTTCTTTAACAGCGTCCATAACAGTATCTTTTTCATACAATTCTTGGATTGATTGACCCCATCCAAAATTCACAAGAAGAAGATCGCATATTCCAAGTCCTGCTTTTGAAAGTTTAAGTAAAACTGGAAATCCTTCATCAACTGTAAGAGAAATCCCTAAAAAATCTTCCCTGAATGGTAATTTAGGCCATAATTTTATGGATGCCTTCGTGACTATCCCTGTTGTACCTTCCCACCCTATAAACAATCCCGCTAAATCTGGTAAAGGTTGTCTACCATACCAATAATTAGAAAGGCTACAAGAACCAACTTTAATTAAATCTCCTGACCCAAGTACGACTTCTAAACCATTTATAAACTCAGCACCAGAACCTCCAATCATACCAAGATCAAACATCCCATAACATAAGCATGAAGGTATAACTCCTGTTCCGGGAGGAGACCAAGTTATCCCTGCTCTTAAATTCGGATGGTTTTTCTCAAGATAACCTTGAAAATCTGCCCATGTAATTCCTCCTTCAACCACCGCATACATATCATTTTCATTCACTTCAAGTACTTGATTTAATCGCCTTAAATCAACTACAATTCCTCCCTTTCTTGGAGTTGCTATGGAACCAAAATTCATTCCAGTAACCCATGGAACTAAAGGAATTTTGTATTTATTTGCAATTTTAACAATATCTTGAACTTCTTCAG
>CAYSZJ010000284.1:0-2574 GCA_964435435.1 uncultured archaeon | reverse complement strand
TTGAATTACCGTGATTCTTCTAGAATATTAGAATATATAATTTTTTAAAAAATTATGTTTTTAGGATATTAAAAGAACAAATAAATACATAAACTAACATGTGTATCCTATGATAAAATTCAAAAATAAAAGTCTTGTTTTAATTCTATTTGTTGCATTTATTGGCTCTCAGTTTATCTCTTTAAACAGATTGGGATATTCTAATTATGAGAACTCTAATTTAAATCAAATAGATACTTTTAACTTAGATCCCTTGCCTTCTTCTCAAGCCGAGGATTTAGATTTTGTGAATTTAAATTCAGAGTCATATAGAGAGGAGGAATCTTCTATTTTTGATAATTCGCTAAAGAATTTCTTACAAAGTTTCTATTTGCAGAAGCAAAATAGTCTTCAAAAAGTGAAAATTATTATTCATTTTGACGATAAGATTAGTAGGGATGAAAGGGTTGAGATAATAGATTCAATCTTTAACAATTACGAAATAATAAACAATTATGATATAATTTCTGCGATCTATTTAAAATTGAATGTGTACGAACTTATAGAAAAGGAAGATGTTTTAAAAGACTTCAAGGCAATTCAACGAATATACAAGTCAGAGATGTATCAGAATCCTTATGTTATAGATACTTCTCCTCAAATAAGTGCTTTAAGTAAAGATTCTTACCCTAATTGGTGGTTATCGGCCATTGGGGCAGAAGATTTATCTTATAATGGTTCTGGTGTAAGGGTTGCTGTTATTGATACAGGAATATATGAACATCCTGATTTGAATATCGTTGAAAACAGAAATTTCGTGACTGATGAGAGTTCTTTAAATTATAATGATGACGTTGGACATGGTACTCATGTTGGTGGTATAATTGGTGGCAATGGAGGTGGATCTTCAGGAGAATATAAAGGTGTTGCCCCAGGTGTAATGTTGATAAATGCTAGAGCCGGTAATGCTTCAGGATTGGACGAAGGAGATATAATCAGTGCTATTGAATGGTGTTCTGAACCAGTTGTCTCAGGAGGAGCTGGAGCGGATATTATTTCAATGAGTTTTGGTGGTGGTTATCCAATCATTTCTGATTCAATCACTCAGGCAATATCAAATGCTAAGAAGGATTATGGAGTTATTTTTGTAGCAGCAGCAGGTAATTCTGGTCCGGAATATTTCACGGGGTCAACACCAGCTTCTGGTATTGATGTAATATCAGTAGGGGCTACAGATGTAAAAAATAGGTTAGCATATTTTAGTAGTTGGGGACCAACATTTAATTATTTGAATTACCCAGATGTTGTTGCTCCTGGAGTTGACATTATATCTGCAAATGCTAAAGATTCCATTATTTCAAAAGAAATGCTTTATATAGGAGACTATTTCGATTTTTCTGGAGATGTTGATTATATACCTCTAAGTGGAACTAGTATGTCTTGTCCTGTGGTTTCAGGTGCATTAGCGGTTTTACTAGATGCCTTTCCTAACCTTACACCCGAATCAGCTAGGATAGCTCTATTGGAAGGGGCAAAAAAGCTTTCAAGTGAAGAGGAAGATGATTTTCTTAAATCAGGGGTAGGTTTAATTAATGTATCTGCTTCTCTAGAGTATTTAAATGGTTTAGAAACAGATTATAACAATATTTCCAAGATTTATCCTGATAATATACCCATTAAACCCTACGATCTATTACATTTTCCAGGAGATCATCAAAAATTTAATTTAACGGTCATTTCTGGTAAAAATAACTCTTTTAATATAGATGTACCAAGTGTAATTGAAGGTGTTTCATTTTCTCTTGATAAGTCAACTATAAATTTCACTAATTCTGGAATTGGTTTTATTGAATTAGATGTAAAAATTAATAAAGATGCTATTCCTGGTATTAAAAATTTTCAATTTAATTTAACAAGTGGAAGTGAAATATATGATACTGTTAATGTTTCGTTAGATATTCGATTACCTGAGCATAATATATTAATGGAATCGTATCATGGATTGAATGATTGGTTCCCAAACTCTTCATTTTACCAAATGGGTTTTTATGAGGTTATGGCTGATTTATCTGATTTAAATATATCAATTGATTATAGTATGGAGTATTGGACACCTGATTATGATAAAGACACGAGTAATTCGGTATTAACTGAAGAAAGATTAGCACAATACGATTTAATTATATTACAAAATCCAGTTTTGCCATATAGTACGTTAGAAATAGAAAATCTTAATAATTATTTTGATGATGGTGGTAATCTCCTCTTTCTAGGAACTCGTTATCAAGACTTAATTTTGGAAAATATTAATTATTTATTTACAGAATTAGAGATAGATATTCAAATTAATGAAGAGAATGTGATGAATGATAACTGGTTGGGGATTGGTACTACTGTAAGTTCTCAAGATGTTACAAATTTCAATAATTCATTAATTTTCAAAGATGTAAATAAATTTATTTGGGAATATGGAAATACTTTTAATTTAGGGATTAATGCGGAATCCATTGCCTCGATTGATGGTAAAACTGTCGCTGCTATTTATAATGGAAGTGACACAGGACGGTTTATAGCTTTTGGAGATTTACATTGGAT
>CAYSZJ010000283.1:0-2590 GCA_964435435.1 uncultured archaeon | reverse complement strand
TTTTTATTTAATCTTTATTATCATATACATATTTATTACGGTTGTAAACTTTAAATATTAAAGAATTATTTAATAAATTGGAAAGCCTTAGGTATTTAACTAAGGGATTATAAGAATATAATAAGAACAACTTAGTATACTACAGAGATGGTAATGTATAATTTAAAGCGTGAACCTCCTTGGTTCTTCCATCATATTGAAAATTATTATCATATATTTTTAGATATAAGATTTAACAATAAAAATTCTCATGATGAAGAAATAAATTTTTCAATAGAGTTAGATGTACAAGGATTTGAAGGATTATTATTCTATATGTATAAACCAGATGTTAGGAAACTTAAATTTGGGCTATATAATCATTCTATTGATCAAGTTCATGATATTTCAGATCTTAATTACAAATTGAATGGAGGTTCACTTAAAAATTTGGATTTTGTAATAATACCTTTTGGTTATTTCAAAGATGAGCATAAATTTAGATTATTTATTAAAACGGAGAAGTTTGAACCAAGTTATGATATCCATGCATGGACACCATCTTATCTTTTTAAAAATATCAAATCTGTTATAAAAATTGCTAATCAATATTCAGAGCTAATTCCAATTGATGATATTAAAGGGTATTATTATCAAGTAGATAGAGCTTTTAAAGGAAATGAAACTGGACGACTTTTCGATTTAATTAATTTTCTTGTTGAATTAGATAAGAGTGTAGATGAGATTTCAAATGAATCTCTCTTTGAACCTATGGATCGAGATATAAAAGTATTAATAACTAAAAGTAATGAATTCCTATTTGAACTCAGTCAAAAATCTGTACCGTTGGGATTGAAAAATATATTAAGAGAGTTAGAAAGATTAAAATTTAATGTTGATAATTTAACTAAGGAAGAAATTTTCAATTGGCTTGATAATTTAATCGAGTTTTATTCAGAAAAACCCTAAAACGCGAAATAAAGAAATATTATTCAAAACATCAAGATAATTAAAAAAAAATTAGATTATTCATTTCGCTTTTTTATCTTGTTTATTAAGAATAGAATTGATGCTATAGTGAAATAAATAATTCCAACAAATAAAAGAATAAATTTCATTGTTGCAAATAATGAAGCAGTAAGGGCATTTGAAGCAGCTACCGGTGTTGGTGTATCAAGCATTAATAAAAGATTAATATTTTCTACTACATCAAAGATTCCTGTAAGAATTGGAGTTATTGACATATACAATCCGATCTGTTGAATTTTTTCACTTGATCTTCGTAATATTAACACTATTAAACAAAAAGCTAGTGGAGCATAACCAATAATAAATAAGAAATCCCAATAAATTGCTATTAATTGGTTATTCATTCCCTCTTCCCCCCACGCAATAAATATAGTCTCTACTCTATTTTGAGTCCATGCGAATTCAAAATCCAAAATTCCATATGTAGAAGCTTCAATAGGCATAAACACTAAAAATTCAATTAATAGAATGATTAAAAGGCAAATTAATGCAGTAACAATTAGAAATTTGTCCTTAGGAGATTCTTTTAAAGTATTTATGAGCATTTTAAATTTTCACTTCTCTGAATCTTAAATTTATAAGGTTTATTAAATTGGTTGATTTTAATTCTATTCTCCTTTAAATTAAAAACTTCTCTTTTGACAAGTAATCATTAATTTTATTTATCTCTTAATATTACAATAAATAATTAGTTCTAAATTGCTAAAATATTATAATGTGCCTAGCAATCCCGGGAAAAATCTTAGAAATAAAGGGAAATTCAGCATTAGTAGACTTCGATGGCATTAAACAAAAAATAATTATCGCATTAATTCAAAATCCAGAGGTAGGGAAATTTGTTATAGTGCATGCTGGGTATGCAATTGAAATGATGAATGAAAAAGAAGCATTAGAGGCAATAGAACAATGGAAAGAGATGTCAGAAGAACTCGGAATGGATATTGAAGATATATTATAAATCAAACAATTCTCTTTTTAAATTTTTTAATTTAAGATAAAGTGATTTTATTGAATTAATCCCTTTTGAGTTCGGATTAAAATCTAAAGGAGATATTCCATTTAAATCCGCTTTCCCTATTTCAGAATCAAATGGGATCGTATGGTAAAGTGGAATTTCCCATTCTTGAACTCTTTCGTTTATTATTTCTAATTGTGAATCATCAAAAACCTTATTAGCAATTAGAAAAATATTGATTACTCCTAATTTTTTTGATAAATCAATTATCTTGGAACATAAATCTAACGATTTTTGAGAAGGTTCAGTTATTACCAACATTACATCTATACCTTTTGCAGTTCCTCTTCCAAGATGTTCCAATCCTGCCTCAAAATCAACAATTATAACTTCATCTCTTTTAACAAATAAATTATATAATAGTGTTCTTATAAGCGCATTTTCAGGACATAAACATCCCGTAGCAGGTTCTTCAATAGAACCAAGTACTAAAAGTTGTATACCATCTGGACCCGTAACTTTATATTTATCTGGAATATCAGAAACTTCAGGGTTAATATTATAAATTCCTGGTCCCCCTCCTTTTACAGAAACTCTCTCTTCAATGAGATTTTTCATTTCTGAGAT
>CAYSZJ010000282.1:0-2652 GCA_964435435.1 uncultured archaeon | reverse complement strand
TTAGCAGATGCCTGAAAAAGAGCTTGATAAAAATAAATTAATTGAAGAGTTTATCAATAAACCAGTTGATATAAATAATCTTGACTACTTTTACTATTTTCTTTCAATCATAAGAGGAACGAAATTTGGAACAGAACTGATGAATACTCACTATTCCCAAATTGAGGCTAAATTTATTACTATTTTAAATGAACTCACCAAAATTGATGATATCGATTATAAAGTTGAGTTATATTATAAATTAATTTCATCCAATAATATACATCTAATAGAAAAGAATGTTGGCAATATCTTAAATTTGCTTGATAAGAGGGAAGATAGTTATGTGAAGAGAAGTATATTTGATTTTTTAGTATACGCACTCAAGAGAACCCATCTACTGGAAAATATGTGTACTGTGCTTTTGAATTCACTCGAAAAAATTGATGATGAATATGAAAGAAAACACGCTTTTTCTACTTTGATGTTCTCGATTAGGGAAACAAGTTTCTTGGAAGGGAATGTTATTGCTATTTTAGATTCCCTCGATACAATAGGTGATGAGGAGGTTAAAAGGAGTGCATTTTACAATCTGACCTCTATCATTAGAGAAACACATCTATCAGAAGAAAACATTACCGCTATATTGAGCTTTGCAGATAAATTTTCTGGAAAAAATAGTGTCTTTGCTTTCTGCGATATTATATCTTCAATTAAATTCTCAAATTTACGGGAGGAACAAAAAATAGCGAAATATTCACTAATTGGAACTAAATTTCCAGACATTTTAGATACAATTAATGAAATGAAAGATGATACTGATAAAAGGAGTACTTTATGTCATTTGCTCTTTCCAATTAGAAGAACGTGTCTATTAGAAGAGAATTTTACTGCTATTTTAAATACAATTGAAAAAATAATAGACGATACTCATAGAAGATATAGTCTTTCTTATGTGATTTCAGCAATTGAAAAAGAAAAATTGTTCAAAGAAAAAGTAATGCTCATTAAAGATCGGTTTCCCGAATATTCAGATGAATTGATGGAAATGTTAAAATAGGTAGAAAAGTCATTATATATGATTCTTTTGATTATTTCTTTATACCTTTATTTCTTTATACCTTTTATACCTTTATTTCTTTATACCTTTACCTCAGAACACGCATGGTGTTCGGGAACTGGTACTGATAAGGATCCCTACATCATTTCTGGGGTTGTGTTAGATGCATCTGGAACATTAAATTGTATAACTATTCAGAATTCAAACAAGCATTTCCTCTTATCTAATTGTCGGTTTTTTAACACACACTCAGGTGAAGGAATTGGAATTTGTTTTAAGAATGTATCCCACGCACATATCTACAATTCAGAGATTTATAATAATGGACAACATGGAATTGAAATATCAAACAGTGATAATATTTATTGCTATGATAGTTCATTCCATAATAATACCTATAGTAGTATCAATCTAGGCGGAGTCAAGGACTCGATAATTTCGGGAAATACCGTAGATAATCACAGTGGATATGGTATAGATTGTTTTAATTGTAAGGATATCCAGGTGCTTAATAACTATATAAGCCTTAGTGGCACTTCCGGAATTAGAAGTATTGATTCTCAAGGAGCAACCATCTATCTTAATAGTGTGTTTGAGAGTGCAAATGGTATTTTACTTCGGAATAGCTCTTATAGCAGCATCACAAAGAATGATATTTATACCATTGACGAGTGTGGTATTATGCTTGAATATTACAGTAATTATAATAATATTACATATAACACCATCACTGATGCTAAGGATTGCATACTAATTGGGGATAGCTGTGTAGGAACCTATTTTCATAACAATGGAGATTGCACACCGAGTACTTTTAATGATATCCCAGAAGACTCCAATGGTAATGGCGAGAACGAGACTAATGGTAATGGAGGAGAAGATGAAGCTCCATTAGAGATAGGAATTAATACGGGCTTTTTGATAGGAATAATCTTAGTTAGCTCAGTGGTCTTTGTAATAATCAGGAGATTTAGGTTAAAAAACGGAATTCAATAGTTAAAAATAGATATCCTACTTGAAATTGAGGAGGATATCAAACTACCTTTTTTTTTTAATTTTCTTAATAGCAATATCCTAATTAATTATAAATGCGAATATTGTTGCGTAATATGTAGAGTATAAAATATTTTTGACAAAAAAATGAAAAAAAAATGATGAAAAATAAATTGAATAGATAACGGACAGTATTAAAGAGTTTATTTATTTATAAATAAAAAGTTCTCTTAATATAGCTGTTTTATAAAATTCTCTTACTTTATCTGGGCTTAATCTGATGAAAGCAGAATATTGGTGGTTCATGCCCTCCATCTATGCCTTTATTGGTATTATTTGGGTGGTTATTTCCTATATCTATCTTATAGTATACAAGTCGATAGAAGTAAAGATAAAACTACGAAATATTCATAATTAGGAACTTTTTTTCTTTCTATGGTCATCCAAAATCTTTCGTGCTTTTTCTGAAAGACTATATTTATAACGAGGTCCTCCTGATGTTACTATTGATTCACTAAGAATATAGCCACTATCTTGCCATGGTTTTATGCGTGAATATAATGTCAAATACCTGTTTTTGAAAATGAGGTAGAACGAGCTGTTCGCGGTTATAAATTACT
>CAYSZJ010000281.1:0-2736 GCA_964435435.1 uncultured archaeon | reverse complement strand
AATATTAATTAGAACTAACTTTAAAACAAATTAATATCAATTAAAAATTATTATATTTTTAAAATCTTTATAAAGGGCGAATTCATTTTTCAATTCTTACGGAAACATTTTAGAAATAAAGAAAAGGTTTTTAATTATTCCAATTTTAAACCTCTTGATTATAATGACTGAAAAAGAAATCGCATGGGATTTATCTGAACTGTTTTCTAGTTATGATGATCCTGAAATTTCAAAAACTATGGAACAACAAAGCCAAGAAGCTGATCAATTTGTAAAAGATTATAAAGGAAAAATAAATTCTGAGAGTTTTAATGCTGAAGATCTGCGGAATCTCTTTGAAAAGATTGAGGATTTTACAGCCAGAACTGATGAATTAGAATTATTTTGTGTTAATTCTTTTAATGCAAATATGACTCTTCTTGAAACACAAGCTTTGAATAACAAATTTAGAGAGTTTCAAACACAAATTTCAAAAAAATTGACGTTTCTCGACCTAGAAATTGGCAAGTTAGTATATGAAAATAAAGAGTTAATTTCTAATCCAATATTAGCAAATTATAAATATCATTTAGAAAAAATCTATAGAAGATTTCCACATGAATTAACTGAAATTGAAGAACAATTAATTTTAGAAAAAGATCAACATGGGATAAGAGCTTGGAGTCAATTACAAGGAACTTGGTTAAATACAAGAGAATTTAAAGTGATGGTGGAGGAAGAACAGAAAATACTTTCTTATGGTGATGCTAACAGTTTACTTCCACATCCAGATAGAGATACAAGAATATCCGCAAATAAATCTATTTACGGATTATTAGGAAAAGATGAGGAAATTTTTTCTTCAGCATTACGTAATATTTGCGCAGATTGGGTGAAAAATTATAAACGGCGAAAATATAATAATCCAATGAGTCATAGTTTTATAGTGAATGATACTACTCAAGAAATTATTGAAAATTTAATGAAAACTATAGAAGAAAATGTAGGTGTTTACCAAAGATATTTAAGGATAAAAATAAAACTTCTAAAGTTGCCTAAATTAACCTGTGCTGATGTCATTGCTCCCCTCATTGATACTCCCCATAAAAAATATTCTTGGGATGAAGCTAAAGAACTGATTTTTGAAGCTTTTAAAAATTTTGATGAGATATTTGTAGAATATGCTAAAGATATATGTAATAGAGATCACATCGATGCTAGTACTAGAAAAGGTAAAAGAAATGGTGCCTATTGTGCTCAATGGTTTAAAGGTAAATCAGCATTTATTTTGATGTCATATACAGGGGCATTAAGAGAAGTTTATACTCTTATACATGAACTTGGACATGGGATCCATGATTATTTAGCATCACGAGAACAGACTCGTTTAAATTTTCATCCGGGATATACTATTGCTGAATGCGCTTCAATATTCGGAGAACTTTTAATTACTGATCTTCTTCTCAATAAGGCGGAAAGCAATGAAGAAAAGATGGCTATCCTAGCACATGTATTAGATGAAGCTGGTCAAGCAGCTTTTCAAGTTAGTGCGCGCTTTTGGTTTGAACAAAGCTTGTATAATGCCATTGAAAATAGAAAACATTTAAATGGAGACACAATTGCTAAATATTGGTGTGCTGGTAGAGATAAAATATATGGTGATTCTGTAGAATGGTTTGAAGAAATGGATTGGGAATGGTGTATGAAAGGTCATTATTTCATGCCTAATTTTCGATTTTATAACTATCCATACGTCTATGCTCAGCTTTTTGTATTTGCTTTGTAATAAATATATAAAAAAGAGGGCAAAGAATTTGTACCTAAATTTAAGAAACTTCTTGCAGCAGGAGGGAGTTTATCTCCAGAAGATTTGGGAAAAATTGTTGGATTAGATATTACAAAGCAAGATTTCTGGGAATTAGGAATAAAACAATATGAAGAGTTTTTCAATCAGTTAGAGGAATTAATGAAATAGATTTCTTGCTAGAACTATCTTAAAACCACTTTATTTTTATTTTCTATTCAAGTATTTTTTTATTATATCCGGTTTTATAACATTCTATTAGACTATAATTGATTAAGTGTTTTATATGGAAAAGAAAGAAATGGTTCGAGAAGGGTATAATAAAGCAGCTGAAAAAATTAAAGAAATATGGGGGTTAGAAAGAGATGGATTGGAGGAAATGGAACCATTTTATGAATTTATGTCTCGAATCCCCTTAGATGGTCAAATATTAGATGCTGGTTGTGGTAATGGATCATATTCTCGCTATTTAAGTGAAAAGTATACCGTGATTGGTGTTGATATTTCTAAGAAGCAAATCGAGTTAGCAAAACAAAATGCACCTAAAGCTAAGTTTATTTGCAAAGATATGTCAAAACTAGATTTTCCTGACGATTTTTTTGATGGTATATTATCTTATTATGCAATAATTCATATTCCACGAGATGAGCAATATAATTTATTAAACAATTTCTATCGTATGTTAAAAATACATGGTGTTAGTCTCCTCACTTTTCATAGTAATGATGATCCAGAATCTTATGTTGAAGATTTTTTTGGTTGTGGGGTACCAATGTATTGGAGTGGGTTTGATAAAGATTTCAATATGAAAATGCTTCGAAATATTGGATTTAAAATTATTTGGTCTAAACTAATAAAAGAATCTCCTAAGTTTGGAGAATCTTATCACTTATTTGTATTTGCAGAAAAATAGTTTTCGTGAAATCTAAAAAAGATTTACCTAAAAAGTAAAA
>CAYSZJ010000280.1:0-2769 GCA_964435435.1 uncultured archaeon | reverse complement strand
TCCAAGCTCAACACAGCGCTTATCCATAAGATTCTCTTTTGATACCACTAATATTAATCTTGAATTGGGCTTAAGCATCCTGCTACACTCTGAAATCAAGGCTCTCATACTATCCCAAAATCTCTCGTAGGTATCTTTAGGGTTGGCATATCTTCTCCCAATTTGATACTTTTTTGCCCTAGTAATTTCACTTGGTTCAAAATGATTCTGTAACACAGTTATATCATTTTCAATATAATCAATCCTGCTAAGATAAGGCGGAGAGTTAATTTAGCTTTGGAACTTATCGTCAAGGCATATATACTATAAATATTTCAATTAAATGTAAAATTAATTACGTGAATATTGGACATGCTGTTTTTGAGGATTATAAAAAAGGTTGTGGGCAGCTCAGAATATCACCGACACTGAACCCACAAATGAAACGAGTGGGACTGATAAAATTTTTTATATTCCTGAAGAATGGAGATTAGGTTCAATAATTTTTATAGGAAGCTTGTTAGGAATTATCACATTAATGGTCGTACGCCATCGAAAAAGGAATAAAGTTAGTTTAAATATGAAATAGATCTCTTTTTTACTTAGTTCTTCTATTGTAATAAATTTCTAAGCCTTTAAATTTTAAATTAATAAAACTGTCTATCAAGAATAGATATTTTAACGAAAACCAACAAAAATTAATATTAAAATATACTTAAGTTAAAAATATTAATGAGCATATTTTTTTAATTTAACCAAAATCTAAACAAGAAGATTTGTGAAAATAAGATGGAACTCCAAACTGAACAAGAAAAACAAGAAAAACAAGATCTTTATCTTATTGACAAAAAAGAGTATAGAAAAAGAAATAAAGAATTTTTTCAGAAACATCAAGAAGCAATAATGGAAATTCAGAAATTACCTTTAGAAAACAAAGTTTCTTGGGGATCTCTCCTTGAAAGAAATGCTAAAGAATTTCCTAATAATAAGGCAATTCTATTTGAAGATACTGTGCTTACATATAAAGAATTAAACGATCTCGTTAATCGATACGCCAATTATTTCATCTCTTTAGGTTTGAAAAAAGGAGATGTTGTTGAAATTTTTATGACAAACCGAATAGAGTTGTTAATTCTTTACTGTGCTAATGCCAAAATCGGAGCAATATCTTCGATGATCAATACCGAATTGAGAAAAAAAACATTAGTATATTGTATAAATCTTACTCCCGGGAAATTTGTTGTAATTGGTGAAGAATTATATGATATTTTCAATGATGTTAAATCTAAACTTAACTTATCAAAAAATGAAAAGTTATTCTTCGTGCCTGATCAAGACAAGATATCAGTTCCAGATGGATTCGATGACCTTACTGACGTCGTTAAAGAATTTCCCGTGGATAATCCACCAACGACCACTAGTGTTAAAACCATGGATCCAATTGCCTATATATTTACTTCTGGTACCACGGGCCTGCCTAAAGCAGCAATCTTACTTCACTTTCGCACAGCTGTCTATGGTTATTACTTTGGGGTTTTAGGTGCGGAATTCACACCCGATGATATTATATATATTTGTCTTCCCTTCTTTCATGGTACGGCACTAGAAACAGGTTGGTCAACTGTAATGGTTACTGGAGGAGCTTTAGCCCTAGGTCGAAGATTCAGCGCTTCTCGTTTTTGGGACGAAATCCGTAAGTATGGAGCCACAGCTTTTAATTATGTCGGAGAATTGTGTCGTTATTTAATGAATCAACCACCTATTCCCGAGGATTCAAAAAATACCGTGAAAACGGTTATAGGGAACGGTCTTCGTCCAGAAATATGGAAAGATTTTAAGCAAAGATTTGACATTCTAAAAATTTTAGAGTTTTATGGAGCCTCAGAAGGGAATGCTGGATTTTTAAATTTTTTAAATTTTGATTGTACTTGTGGTACTACTGTTGCTGTATATGCCATTGTTAAATACGATATTGAAAATGATTGCCCAATAAGAAATGAAAGGGGAAAAATGAAGAAGGTATCTGTTGGCGAGACAGGTTTACTTTTAATCAAGAGCCATGGAGCCTTTACATTCTCAGGATACACTAACAAAAAGGAAACTGAAGAGAAAATATTCTGTAATGTCTTTAGAGAAGGGGATGCATGGTTCAATACAGGCGATTTAATGAGAGATCAAGGATGTAGTCACGTTCAATTTGTTGATAGACTCGGAGATACTTACCGCTGGAAGGGACACAACGTATCCACTACCGAAGTAGAACAGCTGCTTAATATGCATGATAATATTTTAATGTCATGTGCTTATGGAGTCAAAATACCGCATACAGACGGGCGTGCTGGCATGACTGCTATTGTATCAAGAACTAGTGTTGAGGATTTTGATTTAAAAGAGTTAGCAGAAACTTTCAGACAAAACTTTCCATCATATGCCATTCCAATTTTTCTCAGGTTTAAATCGGAAATATCAATTACTCCAACTTTCAAACTTAAAAAATTAAAACTCAAAAGAGAGGAATTCGATATTGAAAATATTAACGATGCGTTATTTGTGATGTTGCCAGGAAAATCTGAATACACTCCTTTGACAAGAGAGATATATGATAATATTCAAAGCCAGAAATTCAAATTCTAAAAAATTTGAACGGGAAAGCGTGGAATAATTTTTTTAATAAAAAAAAGAAGTTAGGTCTTTAATAATGTTCTGACATTATTCTGCCACTCACTTACCGTCTTCGCAGATGCTCCACTTATCTTAGACGACAACTCTTCGGGATCTGCGTCTATTAGT
>CAYSZJ010000279.1:0-2794 GCA_964435435.1 uncultured archaeon | reverse complement strand
TTAAATGCATTGCAGGAAAGGATTAATTTAAGTTTATCTTGTCGAAGTTAAGTTAATAATATATAATAATTAATAGAATGTTGAAAAAGATGATATTTAGAGAATTTAGAAAAAATGATACTAATGATGTTGCTGAAATTTTTCAGTTAATCTATAATGATGAGAGGGAACCAGATGATTACAAAAGATGGCTTAATTATCCTAAACATTGCAGGAATTTGGTGGTCGAGAAGGACGGTAAAGTAATAGGAAGATTATTATTAGATCAATTTTATCTTTACTACCCCGAAATTATTAATTTTGCTATACACCCTAAATATCAAGGACAAGGAATAGGGCAAAAATTTGTATCATATGCGGTTCAAAAAAGTCTTGATGTAGACCAAGATTCATTAGTTATTCCGATCTTGAAAAACGAATATTCAAATTACAAAGTTAAAAAGTTTTATAAAAAAATGGGTTTTATAACCGTAATTAAAGGAAATGAGGATTTAAATGAATGGCGGATGAATTTCCAGCATTATTCACTTATTAAAGGGTTACTTAATTTACCAACCTATGGTGAATTAACGACTTCCTCTACAATAACAAAACCTTCCACTTATTTTAAAAGGAATTATTATTTCAAATCCGAAAAAAAAGAAGAAATGATAAAACACATTAATCTTTGTAGATGTAAAAATACTATTAGTTTTAAGAATAAAGTAAATGAAATGGTGATCTTTACAATAATTGGTCAGCCAGACCAACCAATAGGTCAAATAGATGGAAAATATTGCGTTCCAGGTTTATGTCCTGCCATCAACGGAATAGAATTATCAAATAAAAAATGTGTATTAAAATTAAATTTTCAAAATATAGTTGAAATCGGAGAATGTGAATTATACTGTAGGAATGATGGAACTAGTAAAATGATTTTTGATTTAGAAACAAATTCACTTCCAAATATAAGAATCAGAGGTGTTCCGAAAAAATTGGTATTAAATTCAAATGAAGAAACAGTTTGCAAGTTAAGAATAAATTTAGGAGAAAAATTCAATCATAATATCTTTGATTACACATCATTTGAAACAATACCAACAACTGTCATTTTCAAAAACGAAGGAAAGAAAGTTCAACCTTTCCATATAACTATCAACTTTTGGTATCGTTTATTAACTAGACAATGAATATAAACCTTCACATCTAATTTTATCTTTAATTTAGATTTTTGTTCAAGGTGGTATAAATAAAATTACTGGCTATTCTAATTTTTATCTGTCTTTAAATAAACCTATAATAAAATTAGTTAATAACATTGTAATCACCAAGTATTAATCATTTTCTTATCATATTTAAATCTTTAAATTTAAGTAAAGAAAAGTCTTTATCAAATACTACACCATCAACATTGTTTTATCAGGCGTAATAAATATAAAACCGAATAATTTTTATATTTTATTTTCGAGACTTCTTCTATTAAAGCTATAATCTCAAACTTTTCCTTCTCTACCAACTCTAATAGAATCATTCGGATCTCTTCTTGTGAGAAACATTTTAGATAATCTCCTTCAAGGAGATATAGTATCACAGGAAGATATCCATGTATAAATCTTTTTACTATTTCTTCTTTAAACACTCTTTTAGCAAGTGGATCTCCTGCTTCTACAAGTCTTTTGAGCAATGGGAATGCCAAATTGCTGTGGAGGATCCTAGTATCATAATTATGCTCATACCACGCTTGGAGATTAGAGCAATGCCCCCAGAATTCTTCTTGAGGAGTGATATGGTATTTATAAGGTCTATTGAGCTCTAAAACGTTATTGAGAATTTCCGATGCTTCATCTATTGAAGTAATATCCTCGTATTTTTCATTATTATCGATAGGAATCTGTAACAGAAGATACTTACAATGGTCAAAATATCTATTATTCACGAATATCTTAGTCGATCCATAATTTAAGACAAGTTTTAAATACTTGTTTATCACAAACATTTTCATATTTGAATCATGGATTAAAGAAGTGAGCACCACATCAATAATTGCTTCTAGTTCCTCTTCTGTTGCGAATCTATTAAGTTTGCTGATTTCTCGGAATTGAACCCTTCGTACAAATTTATCGTTCACGCCAACGCCTTCATAAAGATTGAAATCCTTATCCATAATATGCATCATGGCGCGTGAAAGCCCTCTATATTCACAATACCTCTTCCAAAAATTAACATGCCCCAATTCAAAAGAAGTGGTTGACTCTTCCCATTTTGCATGAGTTCGGGCAAGATATAGGACATCAGCGATATGAATCTCGATTTTATAGCTCTTGAATTCTATGTTTCGAAGCTTAGCTGGTATTAAATAGAGCAAGGTGGTTATTTTTTCATTCGATGTATGGAATAACGGTTCTATATTTTGAACATGAATTAATTGTCGCAAATACTTTATTACCAAACTCCTTTTTGTTAACCGCATTACTTGTTTACAACAAGAAAGGAACGAAGGCGATATTTCAAATTCAATGAATTATATTTCGCATATTTTGAATCCGTCGCAACATTATTCTAAAAATATTAAGAGAACCTTTTTTTAAGATTGCTATTATTTTTGCATTTATGTATTTATTTATAAAGGAAAAATCAGCACTCATTTTTTATTTAAATAGGTTCACCCTACATTTTTGTTAAATAATAATAGGGTATTGTTTACAACTTAAAAATGGAACTTAGTAGTATCGATGACATTAAACCCAAATTATTTATAACGACGGAATTAATTTCGCAAAACTGCAGCGAGTTTTAATTTCTATTGATGATAATT
>CAYSZJ010000278.1:0-2812 GCA_964435435.1 uncultured archaeon | reverse complement strand
AGAATATTTATTAATTTTTTCGTAATGATTTATTAAAGAAATCGATAAATAAAAATAAAATAATTACTATTTATTATAAATACCATATCAGATTATTTTTAGCGATTTAAATTTTGAATATCAAATATTTAAGAAATTTTATTAAATTAACTCAATATAAAAGTTTCTCGAAATTAGCAAAAGAACTTCCTATTTCTCAAAGTACATTATCACATCAAATATCTCAATTAGAAAAAGAGTTTAATGATATTGTTTTAATTGATAGAACAACAAAAAAATTTGAATTAACTAAAGCAGGAAAACTTTTTCTCAATTATGCTGAACAGATAATAGATATATGGGATAATTGTAGACTAGAACTTTTTCAATTTAAAGATCAAATAATTGAAGATATTATAATTTCTGCCTCAACAATTCCTGGATCTCACATTTTACCACGATATATAGCAGATTTTAGGTATAAAAATCCGAATGTAAATTTTAAAATTTTAATTAATAATTCTCAGAAGTCCATCGAAAACTTAAAGAAAGGAGTGGCAAATTTTGCAGGTATAGGTAGTTTTATGAGTTATAATGAGAGAGATTTTGATTACATCAAAATTGGTGAAGATGAATTTAAATTTATATGCTCTCCCAATCATGAATTACTAAAAGATGGTAATAATATGGTGAATTTTAGTGAGCTTACCAAGTATCCTTTTGTATGGAGAGAAAAGGGCTCTGGCATGAGAAATACCTTCGAACAACAATTTCTAAAATATAGAAAACTAGACATTAAACTCGAAATTAATGATAATGATTCCATTATCTCAACTGTGAATGAATCTAATTATATCAGTATAATGAGCGAAATAATGGCAGATAAAGCAGAATCAGCAGGATTAATAAAATTTCTAAATATTAATGATTATCCAGTTATAACTAAGAGACCTTTATATTTTGTTAAATTAAAAAATAAGAAATTAAGTGAATTAAAAAAGAAATTTTGGGCTGAAATAGAGTTACAAGTAAAAAAAAAATAAAAAAATAATCATGTAAAACTCATTTTATTAGGCCTCCCGTTTGATCAAAGTTAAGAAATGCATTTATCTTTTCTTTCAGGGGGTATATTCCTTCTTTAAACAGAGTAACCAGAAAAATAGCAAAAAATATTATTGAACCTAAACCAGGCGCGAATCCGCTTAAGAGATCTAAGAATGTTGAAGAGGGATCAATAGATAATAATGTATACACTAATGAAACTCCTGCAATTATAATAGATATAAAGGAAATTATTGCTGCTGTTCTTTTACTGAGGTTTAAATGTATCGGTCCTAGTTCAAGACGGAAATATTTTGGTTGTACAATTATAGATAATATTGTATGACTGATGATTTTTTCTTCAAATTCGATATATATATTTAAAAATCTTCTCTCACTTTCTTTTTTCTTCTTTTTCTCTTTCTTAGACTTTAGTGGCATGATTGAAAAAATCATAACAGGGGGATTCACTGCATCTTTTTTCACTTCAACTTTCCCAAATATCGGATGTACTTCAAAACCTTCCCCTTCAATTTTTAAATCTAAAACTGGAGGTTCTGCTTTTGTAGTTACTATTTTAATTGTGGTTTCATAAACGGTTTTCCCTTCTTCATCAACAATTTTCAATTCTTTATGCGAAAAATAAACATAAAACAAATAACTCCTTTGCTCCATCATTACAGAATAATATTGAAGTCCCATATTAATCTCATATACACTTACTTGAGGTTCTTCCTCTGGAGCAATTATAGACGGTGCAGGTTCTGGGGCAGGAGGGGCTCTTAATTCCGCTAATGCATCAGAAGGAGGTGGAGGTGGAGGAGCTTCTGTAGTTGTGGGTTCAGCTTCTGGAGGCCCAGCAGGGGGAGAAGGTGGAGGGGGTGCCTTTCTTGCTGGAGGTGCACCACCTGTAGGAGGTGTTGAGGGAAGAGCTTTAGATCTTTTCTTTGCTTTCGACACCTCTTTTTCTCTTACTACTTCTTGCCTTTCCATTTCATCTCTTTTTCCTACTTTTTCATCTTTATATTTCATTGCCCCAAATTCAGCATCGTCTACTGCTGAAGTCACTCTTGTCATATCTTCATCAAAGAATTCCTCTTCTTCAACTTCAAATAAATCTTCTATTTCTTCTTCCTTAACCTTACGTTTATCAGCAATTTTTTTTTCTTCTTTTTCTATTTTCTTTTTCTCTACTAATTTTAAATGTTTAAGTTTATCAGTTTCAGAGATTCTGATGTTAGTATAGAAATCGACGAAACAAATATCATTGCGGTTAATTTGAATTTCACCTAAAGAGGCATAGATGTCATCTAAAATTTTGCTAATCCTTGTAGATTTTTTATAAATCCCTACAAACATGAATTCTAAGATTTCAACGGATAAAACGTTAGTTTTTTTATTATAGGAAATCTTGTTTGTTGGAATTTCAAGATTCGAAATATTACTTAAATATTCCATAGTACTTACCTTTTTTCTTACTCTTATTTTAATTCTTTTTTAGTTTTTTATGTAACTTGCTATAAGTTTTTATTATGAAATTATAACTAATGAGTATTTTTAATTTCCCTTCATTTTTAATTTTCTTTTATCAAATATAAATCTTCAGTCTCTTTTCTTTTAAATCTGATACTCTCCTTCAATATTATTGGAATGAGGCTGACAGAACAGATTCAATTAAACAAAACAACTCAATTATCTTATCTATGTCATTTATCCAAAAATCTCTATAATCTTGCTAATTATTATGTGAGACAAGAATATTTTTATTTAGGAAATTGGTTGAGATATTACG
>CAYSZJ010000277.1:0-2817 GCA_964435435.1 uncultured archaeon | reverse complement strand
TGGTGGGCTAAAAAACCAAGATTAGGAATGGTGATATCATTTAAACAGGAGGGGACTGCAGAAAAACCTTTTCTCTCCAGTTTTTTCTTTCCAGTTATCTACACTTTAAGATATTATGCTACTGTTCAAGGGGATTCATTCAATTCTGGATTTTCTACATATTATGAATGGACTGCCTATTTTGATGGAACTCATGATAGTCCCGATGCTCTTCATTATTATGTAAATATTGATGATGATCTTCTTGTTCAAGGTAATTATATGGAGTTTACACTTCAACTCTGGGTAATTAATGCTGGAAAGACTTGGTGTGGTACTAGATTTGATGATAGGCAGATTCACGGTACAGATATCTACACTATTAATAGCCCTGGTCATTCTGAGGTATTGAATGTAACATCTAGTGGTTCTCAACATGAATGTGATGTACGGATAAATGTCACCACCATCGGAATAGAAAAGGCAAATACCATTGCAGTTTATGAAACTAACGGAACGGTGTTCAACGGGCACTATCAAGAACAAGAGCGAATGAACATCATCCAATTATACGTAAATGATAGCGGTGCGGGAACTCCCTTCGTAAAAGGACCTAATGTCATCGTGATTCCAACCAGCCTTTTTACCGAAACTATATTTAACGCTTATGTTCAAAATGAGACTCTGGATGAAACACCAATCTATAGTATCGATAAGGAAATTTTCAAATTTATCTCTGTAGGTCGCGATGGTGATACAAAACAAGCGTGCGATGAAATCGATTTTGTATTCATTAGATTTAATATTTCTTCGCAAGACGCAATGGAAATCTTGAATCTCTTGCTTGAATGCCTTGTGAATGAAACCACCAATGAAACTGCGATTGTCTACAGCTATGCTTCGACTAAAATAAATGGGACTTTGGCGGTGATGATGAATCTGCCGATTTCGGTCCTCGGCTTTGTCCCGTGGTTCTGTGAAGAGGAGAGCTCTCTGTTTGGCAAGAAACCCAAAACTAGCAAACAAGCATTCTGGGAACCCTTAAAAAAATTGGCATCCTTCACAGTAGGACTCATTATAACCATTGGAATGGCGATTCTAGAGCTGGTGGAGCTGATTGCTGATTTTGTCATGGAAATTTTAATGGATTGGTTACCTATATTAGAATTTATCCTATGGTTAATAATACGTACAATAATTCTAATATTAATTTGGATAATGTTTGCATTAGATCTTTTAACTGTAATCATGCTATTTACCATAATCGCTTTAACAATTCTAATATTAAAACTTTTCGTGGATTTCAATGTTAATCTTTCTTTTAATAAGATTTTAGTCGATGGTGACCTAAATTTATCTTTAGAATATAATATTCATATAGAATATAATGATTTCTTATGTTTTTTCATACCAACAATTGATATTCAATTTCAGAACTCACAGTTTCAGATTAAATACTCATTTAATGCGTTTTTAGAAGATCTGAATTTCATAGATTACCCTGATGATTTATTTTTTAACTTTACACATGAAGAATCGCTACAATCTTCTAGTAATACACCCAAATCTAGCGATTCATCATCTTGCGATGAGAATTTGGTAGAAGGATTTACATTTTTTGGAGTAGGTATGGCTTTAGCTGGTGGTTTTGTTGGCGTTCTGGGTGGAATTTTAGCATTTATCAAGGATACGAATCGACAAAGATTATGTATTTTATTGAGTTTATTAGTTTACATTCTTTCAATTTATACAGTAGTATCTATAATCTCAAATACAGACGATAAAGAACTATTAGTAGCTAGATTAGTTGGAATTAGTTATGGGCTTCTTCTTTCTGGAATATTTTTTGTTTATATTGGTGAATATCTTGAAAGACATCATAAATATATGGCAGATACAGTGAAGATGGTGGTAAAAGGTACAAATTATTTAAAAGCTCGTAAAATTTATAAGATTTTTGCGGTTTTAGATTTTATTTGTGCCGTTGCCGGATTAGTTTTTGATTTTGAGGAAATTTCTTCTGATAAATGGGGAGAGAAAGTACCATGGAAATTATTTACAGCGGTATTTTCTGTAGGTGCTGGAATTTTAAGTTTAATATTAGCTGGAATTGTTTTAATAGTTTTTCCTGGTCATAAGAAAGATCCAATAGATGGTAGCTTTAGAGAGAATAAATTAGGATTAAGTAAGGGACATAAACAGCTTATTTCATTGATCTTTGGAGTAGGAAGTTTAATAGCAGCAGCAATATTGATAGAAATTGCAGCTAGAATTCAATCTGAAGACAAGTAAAATGAATGTAAATTTTATTAACTATTATTTTTTTTTATTTTATTATATAATTTGTTTAAAAGTATAAAATTGAAAAATTAATTATCCAAATCATAAAAATTCAATTTCAAGTATTTTTAATACATGAAAGACTATATATATTAATATCTTTAAGAGTGGAAACAAAAGTATGGAAGAAATAAAACTAAACCTTCTAGAAAGTGAAAAAATTTTGTGGCAGCGTAGCAAAATTGTTAATTTATTGCGCTTTATTAATTGGGCAATAGTATTTATGATTATTTTCCCGTTATTGATTTGTGGGATTTTTATCTCAATTTTTATTATTTTAAGAGATATAGTCGGCATAATTTTAGCGATATGCATTATTATAATTGGAGAATTATTAATTATAGGTTATACAATTAATGACTATAGAAAAAAAAGAAATTCTTTACATCTAACAACACAGCAACTTAAAAATTATAAATATTATGATATTTTAACTAATATAAGATATATCAGGAGAAACTATCACTTAAATTTCAATAAAAATCTAAATTTTCATGC
>CAYSZJ010000276.1:0-2851 GCA_964435435.1 uncultured archaeon | reverse complement strand
AAATTTCTCAAATCTTGGTTAGAAAAGGAATAATCCGTTATAATATTAAGTTGTCTAATTAGGGAATTGGGATATCTTATTGAGCCTCTAAAATTGCTTAAGGTGGCTGTAAAACGACCAAGGATATAGTTTTTAATAGGGGGAACTTGATCAAGTTCAATGATAATTCGATTTAAATCCAAATGATTTGAGTTCAAATAAAAAAAACAGTCAATCAAATCGCGCTCTCTATTTGTCATTGCTTTTAAAATAAACGCATCATTTGGATTAATGACAGGGATTTTGGTTTTATATTTATTACATTCAGAAAAGAATGGAGTTATTTCAAGGTAATTTTTATTAGCAATTAGTTTATCACAAGAGTATGAATTTGAAGTGGTTTCATCAAATACTTCACCAATACTTGCATGTAATTCAATATTTTGGGGTACGCTTGATTTAGAAGCCTTTAAAATTTTATCGCCATGCCCGAATGGATCTACAACAAATTCTAATCTTTTTAGTTGCGCTATAAGTGGATTAACTATTTTTAAGGAAGCAGCAATATCAATATCCTTTGTAAATCGCTTTCCAGGGCAATAAACACTGATTGCATGACCACCAATTATTACAAACTCAATGTGTGTTTCGTCTAGAAATTTAGTTATTTTACTTAAATTTTTTAAACTATCACATTCAATCCTAATAAAGCGTTTATCTATTTCCAAAATTTTGACCAACTTTCCTTATTTATATCCTCAATAACTTTATTAACCTCACTTTTTTTGAGAAATGATTTAATTCCCCAATCTTTTCCTAACTCCAAAAAATATGATTTATCTTCTTTTATGGCCTGAATTTGTGCTTCACTATAGCTGATTAGAAAATTTTCATCATAAATTTCTGATCTTTTTGGAAAATCTACGAATGAAACTATTGAACTGGGTTTCATTTCATTAATTTTATCATGGAAAAAATAATGTCTATTTAAAATTTTTTCTAATGCCTGAATTAAGAATAGAATTTTCCCCATTACACCTTTTTGTTTTGTTAAATTAACCAATAATTGAAAATTTATATCCTGCGTCAGGATTAACGCTAAAATATAATATAAATCTCTTTCTTTTATCAAAAAATCGAGTATTAAATATTCGGGACTTATTACAGGTAATTCATCAGTTAAAAGCGCAGAATTATAATAATTCTCAGTTAAAGAACAATCTAATACAACGTTTATTCTATTTGGATACGTTTTTAAATTCTTTTGATTAATAATTCTATTATCAATTACTATCAAAGGAACTACATTAATTTTAGCAATAATTGGATAAAATTTATCAAGGTCTTCTTTAAAAATCATTAAATTGTATCTATTTCCAATGATAGTCGGAACATAATAATTAAAAGCGTGAATACCACCTATTAAATATTTTAATTTCTCTTTTAAATTCCTCAAAACCTTATAATACAATGTATCTATTGAAATATCCTCGAATTTAGTAATATTTAAGTTGTTTTTCAATTCAGTTAGAAATCCAGAAGCAAAAGCTTCGTCTTCAGGAGAAACAAGTCGATATCTTTTCTTACGATAATCTATTACATCATAGAATGAAATAACATAACCTTTATTCGTTAATCTTGAAGGTACAGACCGATCTATCGGTATAAACCTTGAAATTTCATTGAAATCAAAGGCTTTTTCTTTAAATTTATAATAAAGGTAAGCATAAATTTGATTTAATGTGTATTTCGTTTTTGATTGAGCCTCTTTTGTCATCAATATCAGCTTCTTTTTATTTCAATTAAAATTAAAATAATATAAATATTTTAATTATATTTAAAATAATTTAAATGGTACAATAAAAAATATTCGAATGTAACATCAAACGTCGTGAAACGTAGGTTAATTGTAAAGAGGATTATTATAAATTTTAAACAAATAAATAGAACTCTAATAATTATGATTGTTCGAAAAATTTTCAACGTAGACTTTTAATTTAACGTATTCTAGAAAATTATCAGTAAAGATTGAAGTGGAAGGATCATGGTAGAATTAATTGAAAGTAATCCCGAAATTCTTGGAGGGAAACCAGTGATAAAAGGTACAAGAATTCCAGTTAGCTTAATTTTTGAGTTAATCGGCTTAAATTATTCCATCGATCAAATCATCAAAGAATATCCAACTCTCTCCAAGGAAATAATTTTAAATATAATAAAATTGGGTAAGGATGTTCAGGAAAATCTGCAAAATGTCAATTTAAAAAGCTATTTGGAAGAGGAGCTCGTATAAGGTTGAAGTTTCTCTTAGATGAAAACGTTCCTAAATCTATTCAACTTATATTACAAGAGAAGGGCTATTCAACAATTACTTTAAATGAACTTAACAAACGTGGAATTTCTAATGGGGAAGTAGCAGAACTCTCTCTTGAAAGAGATGCTATAATCATTACCTTTGACTCTGATTTTTTGTCATTAAAGAAGAATCTCGAGAAAAAAATCAGAGCAATATACATAAAACTTCATCCAAGAAATCCTAAAATAGCTCGCACTCTGTTAGATAAGCACCTTGATTCTTGTCTATCCAAACTTGAAAAACCACATATCATTATCTTATCACAAAAGGGTATTTCCATTAAATAAAAAGAGAAAGTCGTGAAACGTAGGTTAATGACTTTTTATAGGAGGGCCTAATGAAAAAAAAATAAGAGTTAGGAACTAATAATACATTTTAGATAGTAATAATTTGAGTGATTAAATGGGATTTGCTGTTGAGATAATCTGTCCATTTTGTGGTAAGAAAATGAATTGGGAGACAATTCAAATTAAAAAAGGGGTTCGCGAGAAATTTATAAGGGAGAAGTTAAAAGAACTT
>CAYSZJ010000275.1:0-2900 GCA_964435435.1 uncultured archaeon | reverse complement strand
GCTTTCACGCTATTTAGAAGAACTTTTTAATACAAAAGTTGATGTTGTATCAAAACCTAGCCTAAAAAAGGAGTTGAAACAACGTATCCTTCAAGAAGTTGTATATGAGTGAAAATAAAGTAAACTAATGCATTATAAATACGTATAATCTTATTATATTTTAAATTAGAGAGGATTTATAAAGTTTTAATTGATATTAAAGTATGTAGAATATGAAAACAAATATATCTTTAGCAAAAAAATGGGTTGTATCAGCTATAGCGGACTTAGAAAGATTTTTAAAAAGCCTTAAATCTGATGATTTTGCTGATGCAGCATTTAGAAGTCAATTCACTATAGAAAAGTTAAACAAATCAATTTTAGTATTATTGGGTGTAAAAATTCAAAAAACTCATGAACCCACAAAAATTTTAAAAGATATCCTCAGAGATAAAGAATCTAGAAAGTTTGATAAGAAAGCTGAAGAATTGATTAAAAAGATAATTACATACTCACTATTATTTGAAGAAGAAGGTACGAAAACAAGATACGGCGTTTATAAAGAAGATATGTTTTTAATAGCAGAAGAAATTTATACATCTTTAGAAGACATAAAACAATTTATAATTAATTTGGAAAAAATAATTTCTATTTATATCACAATAATTCAAGAAATTTTTCTAATCCCTAAAACCGAATTTGAAGATTTACAAACTTTGAAAGATATAAAGGAGGATATAATTAAATGGATATAGACTTATCTTTCATAAAAATTGATTATTTTGCATCATCTTTAATAGAATATTTGGAACGCTTATTTAAGAGCGAAAAAGAAATCGTAGGAATTATACTATTCGGATCTTTAGCTACTCAACAAGCAGAATATTCTCCTGATAAAATAAGTGATATTGATCTTCTTGTAGTTTTCGAGAATGCCCAATTACCTTTTGATCACAGAGCACGAACTAATCTTAAATTAACTTTAATGGGTTTTACTCTATCAGGCATAGATTCAATCTGGATGAGTAAATCTGAATTTAAAACATCAATAGAAAATAAGAGAGATTTAATTTTAAGCATCCTTGATGAGGGTATCATTTTATACGATCAAAACAACTATTTGCGAGATTCGAGAACAAAATTATTTAAAGAATTGGAAGAAAAAGGTGTCAAGAAAAGGAAAATGTATTGGATCTGGCCACAGAAGCGCTTAGGAGAAGAAATTAAGTGGTAAAAATAAATACATTCTATTTCTTTGATTTCATTTATTAATTCTTACTGATAATGTTTTTATTACTATTAGTTAAAATTTATTTGGTGATATCCTGAGCAAATCAAAATCATTAAACTTAGGTAAATCAATGGACATTATTTTCATTATCAGCTCTATTATATTCAACATTTCAGTAAGTATAGTGTATATTGCGACAAAAAAAGAAAATATGGAACTCTTACGGTTTTTTGGTGTTATTGTCATTCTCCTGATCATTCCCTTCACTATCACCCTGATAGGTTATATTAAGGAAAAAGAGGAAATAAAGATTATAATCTCTCTTGTAATTATTTTATTCTATCTCTTTTTTGAATTAATATTAGACTACATTCTCTTAATTCCATTCAGAGATATACTCGCACTTCATATCCCCTACATTATAGTGTTTTACACTGCTGTCTTCAGCATGATAGGCGTGACTTTCGAAAAAAACAGGAAAATGGGATTTGTGGTGCTGATAACATTCGGGATATTGATAGGAGGTTTGATTTACATGTACTTGGGTTAAATACTCTGAAGACCAAAATGAAATTTCCATTTTAAAAAAATCCTGTACAACTAGTCTATATTTTTAAAGAAGTTAATTAGTTTGAGAAATTTCCAGAATCATTAATTAACACACTCTGGATAGATTTTATGCTTTTAGCCCTTTGGTTTCTCTGTAATTTTTTTTAAGAAATTCAGAATTTCTTTCTTAAATAATTCGAAATCAGTTAGGCCTTTTTTAATATCTTTAAATGCAATTTCGTCATTAATTTTTCCATAACGGTGCACTAAAAAATTTCTAAATCCCTTCATCTCTTTGACTTTTTCACTCATTTTTTGTGATAAGATATTATTCTCAGTTAATTTGATAATGATATCATCTCTATTAGAGGGGATACCTAGTTTTAAATCGGAATTAATTATTGAGCAAATACTTAAAACTTCTTGAATTGATGTTTCAATTCTTTTATAAATACCATCCTTAACTAATCCTAAACCTTTAAATTCATTTACAGCATTAGGAAGGTTTTCTTCTACTAACTCAATATTTTCTTCAATAATTTTCAGTTTTGTTTTAATTATATCAATTCTCAAAGTAATCACCGATTGATATAGTCTAAATAAAATGGATAAAATTCTTCATACTCCTCAATAGTCTTGTTAGCAATTTCATATAACCTTTCTTCATTCCTCACATAAAGTATTTCACCTTTTAATACCTCAATCTGAACATATAATGGGAGTAATTGAAAAATCTGAATATCTAATCTATCATTAAACTTTTTCAACAATTCTAATCGTATTTTTGAAAGATCTTCCTTCTCAGCATCAATGAATAAACATATATCTATATCACTTTTTTCTAAATGATAATTGCCCAGAGAAGACCCATACAAAATAGCAAATTCTGTTTTAGGAAAATATTTTGTATGTCTTAATTGCTCCAAAAATTTTTCAGTTAATTGTTTAATCTCTCTATTCATATTAACATAATATCTTAGTTAAAATATATAACCATCTGTAAATAAATTAATTAGAGCTAAATACTCCTAAGAACAAGTTGAAATCTCCTAATATCGAAAAAAATTAAGATCGAGGATACCAAGAAGATGGAACTTTTTTATATTTTTTTCTAAAATGATGAAGCTATCTCTTCCATAAA
>CAYSZJ010000274.1:0-2913 GCA_964435435.1 uncultured archaeon | reverse complement strand
GGCATCATGGGGGTACTCGTGCTAGTAAAAACTTCCTCTGGCGATTTTTAGGAACTATAGATGAAAATATTGATATTCGATCCTCCAATCCACATTCAAATAAGATTTTTCGATGGGATGGAAACAAGTGGACTGAATTAAAAGAAGCACCAGTTCGAAAAATGAATTTTGGAACGATCTATACAACAAATGGGCCCAATTTTTAAACTCTATGTAATCATGTTGTACATTAAAAGCTTAAATCAAGACTTACCAAGATCGTTTTGTGTAAAAAATGTAATTAACACCTAACGTAGATGCTGGTTAGGTTTTTAATTGTTTAATGATAATTTTCTGTTATTTCACATATTTCTACTAAAACTAATCTAATTTTCATTATCCCCAGAACTTAGAACAAATTCGTGAAAAACATTAAAGCACAAGAAGAGACGAATGAGAAAGTAGAGGTTAACCGTATCACGAACTTATCAAAAATCCAAATTCCTATCGATGGTGATGAGATTGCCTTTTGGGAGAATCTTTAAACCATTTTCCTCGGATTCTTTTATATTTTATTAAACTAATATTCTAATTCTTATACACCAATCATCTAGTAAACTTAAATTTAATAATAATACAAAATATTTATAGTATCAAAAATGGTACTAATTTAACTAAATAGAAAAAGAGCATAGCATCTTCGGTGAATCGATGATGGACAAAATACCACCAAACCTAGCAAGTTCTGGAGCAATTGAAATAGCTGAAAAATTGAAACTAATATCTGGAGGTAAGATCTTAGATATTGGTACTGGAGATGGAGATTCTATTCTATTTCTAATCAATTTTTTGAAAGATTATGACTCAGTAATTGGGATTGATATTGATGAAAAGGAAATAAAAAAAGCACGATTAAGATTGAAGGATAAACCAATTACAATAAAAATGATGAAAGGAGAAAAGCTCGAATATCCTGATAAAACATTTGATCTAGTTAATATAGCATATTCATTGCACCATATGCAGAATTTGAATAAAACATTATCTGAAATGAAGCGTATCCTTAAGAAAGGTGGCTATTTTATAATACAAGAGATGTTTTGTTATGGTAATCAAACAGAAGCTCAGAAATGTGATACAGCAGCTCACGAATTTGGAGCTGAAATTGAAAGAATGTTAGGAATTTATCATCGAGAAGTATATACGAGGGATGAAATATTGAATATTCTTTCTCAAATAGAACTGAAAGATTTGGAAATTCTTGAATCAACTAGATATGTTAAATGTCTTAAATGTGAAGAAAAGTATGACTGCGAAGATCCAAAAAATCCTGACATAATTAATTCTACACTAGAAGGGATTGATAAGAATTTAGAACTAATAAAAGAACATAAAGAATACTCCGTATTCAGAGAAAGAGCTGAAACTATCAAGCAGAGTATAAAAAACCATGGTATAACCAGTGCTTCAATTCTATTTTGTATTGGAAAAAAAGAGGATTAAGTCATATACACTTATCTTTTTAAGATTGGAAAATCCAAAATTATTTGATGATACTACCACTTTTTTTAATTATATATATTTTGAAGAATTCTTATATTCGTTTCAAGATGGTCAATTATGAGAAAAATAAAGTTTGGAGTAACTATAAATGCTACCCCAGAAATGCTTTACGGATCTGATTACGATTCAATTAAAAAAATCGCACAGGAATGTGAAAGGTTAGGTTATGACTCTATTTGGGCCATGGATCACCTTATGTGGGGAATTAATAATGAGGGAAGCGTGTTCGAAGCTTGGACATTGCTTTCTGCATTAGCTAGGGAAACCCAATCCATCAAACTCGGACCTTTGGTGACGTGCAATGCTTTTAGAAATCCCACTCTGACAGCTAAAATTGGAGCCACACTTGATATTATCTCCAATGGAAGATTAATATTTGCCTATGGTGCCGGTTGGAAGGTGGATGAACACGAAGCGTATGGATTTCGATTTAAGGATCGAGTTACACGAGTGAAACGAATGAGAGAAGGGATAACTCTAATAAAGAAGCTCTGGACTGAAGAAAGAACGAGTTTTCAAGGAGATTTCTATGAAGCAAAAGAAGCAGTCTGTAAGCCAAAACCCGTACAAAAACCGCATCCGCCCATCATGATTGGAGGGGGCGGGGAAAAGTATACATTAAAGGTTGCAGCCGAAATCGGTGATATCTGGGACGTATGGGGCGCTTCCATAGAAGAATATAAAAGAAAGGTGAATATTTTACAAGAATACTGCGAGAAACTCGACAGAAAAATAGATGATATAGAACTCTCATGGAGTGGTCCATTTTTGATTGGAAAGAATAAAACAGATTTGAATAAGAAAATTAGGAGGTATGGAGGAGTAAATAGCATTCTCTGTACCTATAACAACTGTATAGAAATACTACAAGACTATGTTGACGCGGGTTGTACACAATTCATTTTTACTTTAAATTGTTTTAATGAGGAAAAGGAGACCTTTATGGAAGAGATAGCTTCATCATTTTAGAAAAAAATATAAAAAAGTTCCATCTATTAGGCATCCTCGATCGCAAGCTCTCAGAGGTCATAATAATTTTTCTCATTGTAATTCTAAGACTAAATTAGTAATAGTTTAAATAGAAATATTACCAAAATGCATAAAATTAAAGTTACTCAAATAACTCATATAGAGCTTTCTTTTTAATGTAATTAATGTAGCAAATTATGTCAGAATTGGTGATTTAAATGAAGCTGTACCTTTATTGTCTAAGGGATTGAGAGAAAATTAAGTATAGTAGATATTAGTGCAATTTAGGAGTTAAGTAAATGAAGAAATTTAACCTCACTTTATTATATGACAATATAAAAATCGAAATCTGAAATTGTATATAAATCCACCCCATAAAAATATTCTGTTACCACTACATAT
>CAYSZJ010000273.1:0-2984 GCA_964435435.1 uncultured archaeon | reverse complement strand
TCATTACATCTATAATATCTTTTCTACCTTCTTTTACTAAATGATCTGGAAATACGTCTCTATTTCCTAAAATAATCCCAAAAGATGATTTCAATTCTTTATGCTGTATAAATGACATTATTTAAAACCTTTTAAGTTAATATTTAACTAAATAAGTAAATTCTCTTCTTGTTTTAATTTTTTTCTAAGAAAATAAAAAGATTATAATTTATTATGGACATTATAGGAAATACTTTTCCCAAGGTCTATCTCTTGTTTTATATTGTTTATTTTTCTTAATAAAATTGTTTAAGTGTGTTAAAGTTGTTTCTGGTTCATATATCCAAGCTCCCTTTTTATTGAATGTAATACACATTATATCATCAATGTCATAACGCTTCTTTAAAACTAATGCATATGAAGCCACTTGTGGAATAGATCTCATGAAAGAATAGGATAATCGAGTGGTTTCAGGAATTGGAGTCTCTTCTGGTTTATAATCACATACAAATATAGTATTATCTATGACAAGGATTAAATCAATATGACCTGTTAAATAATGGTCTACATGCCACATCCAAATCGGGATTTCCATACATATGGAATTAGGATCTTCCTCTAATATTTTATTTAGGACAAACTCATGACCTGGGCTATTATGTGATGTATATATCTCAGAAGGTTTATAGTACATGTTTTTTGATAATTCTATTAAATTATTAATTGAATTATGAATTTTAAAATCCTTACCATCAATTTTTTTAATTAAACCATCGAAGATCATTTTTTTAATAAAAAATCTCTTCTTTTCATTTTTTATATATCTAAAATGCTGGTTGAATTGTGATATACGCGGATATTCATGATATCCTTCTAAAATCTCTTCAGGAAATGTTCCTAAATTAATTACATATTTCAAATGATTCACCAGTTCAGGAAAATTGATTAACTTTTCTAAATTCTGAATCCTTGGACCTGTATATCTTTGAAATTCTTCATTTCTAACCTCAAGAAATCTATTAATTGCTTCTCTGGCCATACATTTTTCTTCTGATTTACCGTATTGCCTTATAAAGTTTCTAAATTTAGTTACAGTATTATTAGTAAAATAAGATACAACTTTCAAGCGTTTTGATAATTCACTATAATTAATGAGCTTTTCCAATTCAAATGGATGCAGTAAATAAATAGAACAAATCTGGATTATCAACCATAGAGCAGGGTGCATTTTACTCTTAAATTTTTTGTAATTAGGTAAATCAGTTTTCTTTAATTTATTATAAATAGCTCTCTTCAAATATTTAGTAAGAACCTTCTGTGCTTTCGCTTTTTTCTGGAGATCGTCTGTTTTATTTATAAAGTTGCGAATTCTTTTAATTATTATATCAGAAAAGTCATATTGTGTATGAACAGTTGTTTTAACATCACTATAATCAATTTCCTTACCAAAATCTCGAATTAATATTAAATAAATAACACATAAATTATATATTAACCATTTTTTTGGATTAATATCTAAAAGTTCATCGATTTCTCTCACTCTCTCTCTATTGAGTTGAGAAAATACAACAAACTCAATATAATTTGATAATTTTTCCAAAGATTTCTCTTTTTTTTCATTATCATTTATATTAGAGAGAAAAATCTTAATGCTATTAATTCTATTTCCTTTGAAACCTCTCAATTCTGTTAAGTGATAAGGTAAATCACTATAATCAATCAATTTTCCTAATTTTGTATCAGAAATTAAATTAATTTCACATAATTTTAAAATTAACCAACCTTCTGGATAATCTTTTATTGCAAAATTTTCAATTCTTGGAAAATTATTTCGCTTAAATCCATTATAAACTTTAGTTTTTAAATATTTCTGGAACTCTTTTATAGCTTGTTGTTTTAAAGATTTATCCTTTATTGATAAAATGAAACTTTTAATTTTTGAGGCTAAACCTTCCCATTTAAAGGCACCTTGATTTTGTAATGCTCTTATTATGTTATTGTTATTAGTTCCATAAATTGCTTTTTCTAATTTAGGAAAAGATAAATCTAAGTTTTTAATAAGATTATAAATTAGAGCACCCTCAGGATATAGATTAGTTTCAATTAAATTAAATAACTCTTTATCATTTTGAAAGATTCTTTTTGATATTATTTCATTGCGATAATCTATGAAGCTATCCTTATGCAGAATCTCCCTAAACCATTCATTTCTAACATGATTAAAATATTTTTTAGTAAGTCCTTCATATTTAGATATATTTTGGAAACCTCTAAATTTTGGAATATACCTACCTTTTTCGATATCTTCTTTCTGAAGTAAGAAATCTTCAAACAATTTATCCTTATATTTTCTCAAGGTAAGATTTGTAACATCATTTATTGACTTTGATAAACCATCCGTATCCAAACTGGTTTTAATTAATGGATTTTTTTTTTTAAATATTTTTTTCGAATATTGTTTCAAGACATCATACTTTTTAGATAGATGGTTAAGAAATTTGTACTTTATCATCCTAATAAGCCACGGATTCCACCAAAACTGACCTTGAAAATAAGCCTTGAATCCACTTATATTAAAATATAATAGATGGTGAATTATGTTTTTATTTAGAATTTTAGTTATAATAGAGTTTAATCTATCCCTATCTTTTTCAGTAATTTTCACATTTTTATACTTTCTTAATAATTCTTCGAATTCTTCATACTTGGAAAAATTTTGGAGTATTTCTTTCAATATTTGTTTAAGCTCAGAATTGATTTCTTCTTCTTTTGACTCTTCAATCCACTTTTTAAGTGTCTTTTGCCATTCTTCATCTAGCTCTTTCTCCTCTAATTCTCTAGTTTTTAATTCTTGTTGTTCTAACCATTGGGTAAACCCTTTTGTCTCATTTCCAGCATATATCGGTCTTTTACTAGTTTCTTGGCGATATAAGTGCTGGAGTTTTTTATATTCTTCTTCTGTTTCTTCACTTTCTGACTTTTTTTCTTTCTCTATAAATTCCTTG
>CAYSZJ010000272.1:0-3012 GCA_964435435.1 uncultured archaeon | reverse complement strand
GTGTCTTTGAAACGTTAAAGAAATACAAATGGATGGTTCCACTTATTGAAAAAGCGGATAGAGAGACAAAAGCTCGTCTTTTAAAAAATTTTCGACAAAAAAAGAAAAATTTTTACCCAAAAGAAGAATTGAAAGCGGATATCGATAATTTAATTAAATGCATGCTGTGTCCTAACCTTTGCAGGTTTGATTGCCAAACCCTTCAAGCATCACAATCCGAAACGATGAGTCCTAGTTATAAAGCAAGAATTGGCTATTATCTTAGTATTGGAAAAATAGATCCAACAAAAGAGGAAAATAACGATTTTATAGACCTTATGTACAAATGTACTAATGAAGAGAATTGTAAAGTCTGGTGCCCTTTTGATTTTTCAGTAGTTTCTTTACTAGAAACCGTCAGAGATGATTTAAATGATAAAGGATTAATGCCAGAATATTGCAAACAGCAGATAGATAAGTTAAATAAGACAAATACAATAGAGGATTATAATATTTATGAAACTTATAAGGAAAAAGGGATAGATAATATTGAGACAGATAGAAATGATGAAGTTTATTATTATATTGGCTGTGAAATGATGAAATTTCCAGAGGTTGTTAAAGCAAATATAGAAATCCTGAAAAAAGCAGGAATAAAATTCTCAACCAATTTGGAAAAGAGAGTATGTTGTGGAGGTCCTGCTTTTAATATTAGAGATATTAAAACTGGCAAAAAGTTAGCTAATAAAAATAAGGGATTAATTGAAAGTACTAATGCTAAAGTTATCGTTTCAGATTGCCCTGGTTGCGTTTTAACTTTAACAGATAGATATAACAAAGCAGGTATAAGTATCGAAACAAGAATTATTCATATAGTTGAATATATTAAAGATTTACTCAATCAAGGCAAATTGAAATTTGAAACTGCAATATCAGATAAGCTTAAGAGAGTAACGATTCATGATCCTTGTCTAATATCAAGAAATCTAAATGATACTACTTCTATAAGGGAAATTTTAAATAATATTCCTGGACTTGAAATTGTTGAACCGATCTATAATAAAGAATATGTTCATTGTTGTGGTTGGAGTGGTACTGCCCATTGGGCTGATAAAGAGATTGCAATTATTGAAGCTAAGAACAGAGTAAATGAATTAAAAGAGACAGGTACTAACGTTTTCTTAACAGCATGTCCTCTTTGCGAATTAGGTTTAGGGTATGGATTAGAAGAAAATGAAAAAGATAAATATAAAATACTAGATATATCTGAATTATTAATAAAATTATTCTAAATTAAATTTAAATTGAAGATTATAAAATTCGCTAAAAAATTTATTATGTGATTATATGAGCGACTTGATGTGTGTTTTTGATGTTGGCACTACTGGTGCAAGAAGTATTATATTTGATATTAATGGAAAAGTAATATTTAAAGCTTATGAAGAATATCCCGTTGTAAAGCAACCTGTTGGTATTTCAGAACAAGATCCAATAATTTGGTGGAATGCTCTCAAAAACACGTGTAATCAGATTGTAAAAAGTGGAGTAGTAAATCCAGAAGACATTATTGGAATCGTAGCAACATTTCAAAGAGCCACAATGACTTTAATTAACAAAGATGGAGAAGTATTACATCCTGCACTCACTTGGATGGATGAGCGAGAATTAACTGATATAAAAGAATTTCAAGAAGAGGGAGGATTACGAAGAGCCATTCCAAAAATTCTTTGGTTAAAATTTAATAAGCCAGATTTATATAATAAAACTTTTAAAATAATTTCAACCGACTCTTATATTTATATGAAGTTATGTGGAGAATGTGTAACAGATCCTACGAATGGGATTAATGGAATTCTCAACATGGAAACATTGCAATGGGATGATGATCTTGCTGATTTATATGACATTCCCACAGAATTATGGCCTGAACTACATACACCAGGAGAAATAATCGGAGAATTATCAAGTGAGGCAGCAGACATTCTTGGTTTAAAGCAAAATACACCAATTATTTTAGGAGGGGGAGATCAACAATGTTCAGCATTAGGTCTTGGAATGACCAATAAAGGGCAAGCAAAAGTAACAATTGGAACAGGAACATTCGTAGATTATGTTTTTGATAAACCAGTTAAACCAGCGGGAATTGTTCCAATCTTTTCATTCCCACATGTGATCAAAGGAAAATGGGTAATCGAAGGGGTCATGCCTGGTACAGGGACAATGTTCCAGATGTATGCTAAAAATTTCTCACAGCTGCAAATAAAACAAAGTGAAGAAAGAAATATAAGTGTGTATGATATTTTAACTAAAGAAGCAGAAAGCGCACCACCTGGAAGTAATGGTTTATTATTTATCCCACTCTATACTTTTCGCAAAGGCACGATTCATGGTATGGGATGGCATCATACTCGACCACATTTCGCACGAGCAATTATGGAAAGTGCTTCTTTAAGTGCTCAATTTTATCTAAATCTTATAGAAGGGATGGTAAAATTGAAAGCACCTGAATTAAGAATGGATGGAGGTGGCGTTAATAGTGATTTTTGGGCTCAAATTTTTGCGGATGTTATGTCCAAACGAATATTAATTCCAGAGATTAAGGATGGTGCCGCTATGGGTGCTGCAATTTTAGGTTTTGTTGGAAGTAAAAGTTATGATACTATTGAAAAAGCCGTCGAAAATATGATTAGGTTTCCTACAATTAAAAATCCAATTATAGAAAATTCTAAAACTTATAAGAAACTAAATAGGATTTTTATGCAAACATTATTAGATATATATAGCAAGAAGAGAGTTACAAAAGATCTTTAGCTTTTCTTATAATAATTTTTTTTTAATTTGTAAATTTGAAAACTATTCATCAATTTATTTCCAATACACTTTAAATTGTGTAAATTTTTCATTGTAAATTCTATATTTATTATTATTTTTAAATTTAGAAAAGTATTTTTTGAATCTTTTATTTCAAAAATTATATCATATCATACAATTTATAGCTCACATGCCTTATTTTGTGAATAGAGAGGGATACCG
>CAYSZJ010000271.1:0-3103 GCA_964435435.1 uncultured archaeon | reverse complement strand
TTCGAAATCAGATCTTCTGATCCAAGTTACTATTTTTTTGATACCCATATTCTCTAATCTTGTTATTTTCTCTTTTATATCTTCTGGAAAGCCGATATATTGATTTTTTAGAATATGTTCTTTAGTTGGTTTTTTGCCTTCAGGAGCCCTATTTATTATTCTACTAACCAGATCATCAAGTTTTTCTTGACTATTTACAACGGTAATGGCAGTGAAAAGGGAAATATCAAATTTAGAAGGATCACGGTTATGTTTCTCAAGCCTCTCGTTAATATAAGAAATTCTTGGAGGGATATCCTCAATATTTGGAGCATACCATAAGTCTAAATTAACACCATCTGCTTCTCTACATGCAATATCAATCATTCTCTTTCCTGTTGTACCTACTACTATCTGTGGATATGGTTTTTGAAGAGGTTTAGGAAAATTTCGATGTCTTTTGAGTGTCCAAAACTTTCCTCTAAAATCAGTTACCTCTTCAGTAAATATCTTTTTATAGATTGTAAGAGATTCCTCAAATTCATCAACTCTTCTTTTGGGAGTAGGAAAAGGATAGCCATATGCTTTATATTCTTCCTTAAACCATCCCGCCCCAATCCATAATAAAGCACGTCCATTAGAAATGTTATCCAATGTTGAAATCATTTTAGCTAGATATGCTGGATTTCTAAAAGAATTACATAACACAATTTGACCAAGTTTTACGTTCTTTGTTTCCACAGCCAATGCTGTCAATAGCATCATAGCATCTAGCATCGGTTCTCTTCTATCTTGCCTTGCATCCATGCCTAAGAAATGATCATTCACGTGAATTGAATCAAAACCTAAATCTTCTACTTTTAATGTGAGGTCTCTAACTTCAGGGTAAGTAAAAACTGTGCTTCTTACAAAATATCCAAATTTCATAATATATGTAGAAAAAAAATATCCTTATTAAGTCTTAATATTTTTTAAAAGAAAAATTAATCTAAAACTAAATTTAGATAACCAGTTAAATTCACAACCCTATTTTTATTGTTTTACAAACACTTTTTAATGATAACTTCAATTGAAAAAATAAGAGATGCCTTAGAAGGGAAAGTAGGAACTTATTTATATTTAGATAATTAAATATATTATTTTAAAAAAATAATTTTTACCATTCGATTTCATCGCCAAGATTTTTTAGTGGCCATATCCAGTAGTGTTCACGTTTAATTACGCCTTTTTCTTCTAATTCTTTAAATAGTTTATTTTTTTGATCATTTAATAAATTATTAGGGTCATATAAAATGATCCCCTCATCTAAAGCGTCTAAAATTATATCAGCCTTAATATGAACTAGATTTTTAAATTCAGATTCGGTCATCCATAAAGAATCAAAACCCAATTCTGTTAAATCCATTAATTCAATTTGAAGATCTGTTCTTTTTTTATGATTTTTTGGAAGGTCATTATCCTTAAAGACTACAATTAAATCAATATCACTAACCTTCTCATAAGAATAAATAGCTGTACTTCTTGCTAAAGACCCGAATAATATTATTCCAATTACATTTTTATTTATGCGAAATAACTGATTAATACAATTTTCTATCTTTATTAAAAAATATTCCTCTTTTATGAATGATAAATCTATATCCATTTATTTAATTCACCCTTTAATTCGTCTAATATTTTAAATATTTCAAATTCTTTTTCAGATAAATTGAAAGAATCCTCCATAAGTGTTGTATATGCATTAATTATATTTCTAAGATTAACTAGAAAGTTCTTAATATCCTCAAATGAACTATATATTTCCTCAGGAAATCTCATTTTATTATCTTCTATAATCCCATATCGTGTTTTTATACTTTGTTTTTCAAAAAACTCACTATTACGGATAATTATTTCAATCAAGGCTCTTGCTTCTTCATCAATACTTAAAACCCCTTCATCTTTAAGAATCTCTTTTAAAATTTCTGATGGATTATGTGTCTTTTCAATTTTTATTCCTATTAAACTTAAAATTGCCTTGTTTAACTTTTCTACAGCAAATTGACTTCTAAAGGCAACACGAGAAAAGTCTTTTGATTTAAGATCATTTAATACTCTTTTTATGTCGTTAATTGCCGATGTAATCCAACCATTCGCCTGGGAAAAATTTGTTTTCATGACCTATCTAAATTAAAGAAAAGTTAACATATTAAATATTTGATATAATATCTTGATTTTATTCAAGGATTATAAAATTAATAGAAATCAGTTTTACAATTAATTAATTAAATTCAAAAATTTAAGAAAAATTTGTTTTTTATTGCTTTACAAATACTTTTTCAATTATTTCCATAGCCCAATCGATTTCTTCTCTAGTAATTACTAAAGGGGGCGCAAAACGTATGGTTGTTGAATGAGTATCCTTAGCTAAGATTCCGTTATCTTTGAGTTCTTCGACAATTTGCCTTGCATCCTCAGCAAATTCGACCGCAATCAATAATCCTTTTCCTCTAATATCCTTAATTGGTATTCTAGTTCTTTTTTCTCCAATTTCTCGAAGTCTTTTAATAAAATAAGCACCCATTTCTTTAGCTCGCTCAGCAAGATTTTCACGCAAATGGATATCGATTGATTTCATTGCTATAACAGCACCTAAAGGATTACCACCAAAAGTACTTCCATGAGTTCCAGGTTTGATTACTTCTGGACCTATTACTTCTTTTGTTGTAACACACGCAGAAACAGGATATATACCTCCTCCTAAAGCTTTACCTAATAATAACATATCTGGTTTAACATTTTCATGATCACAGGCAAAGAACTCTCCAGTTCTACAAAGTCCCGTTTGAATTTCATCTAATACCATTAAAATATTATATTTTGTACAAATTTCTCTTACTTGTCTTAAATATCCTTCTGGAGGAACATTTACTCCTGCTTCTCCTTGTATTGGTTCGACTAAAAATGCAGCTACTTTTTCAGGACCTATTTCTAAAATTGTATTTTCTAATTCTTCAGCATCTCCGTAAGGTATAATAACAAATCCAGGGGTATAAGGTCCAAAATTCCCATAATACCGAGCTGCTGAAATATCAGAACTAAACCCTACAATAGTAATCGTTCGTCCATGAAAGTTATTTCTACA
>CAYSZJ010000270.1:0-3126 GCA_964435435.1 uncultured archaeon | reverse complement strand
CAACTGAAGCATCTGTTAATGAGAGTATTTTTTTTTACGTTTCTGTTGGAAATCACTTGAATAGAGATTTTATATTTCAAATTAGAATTAAAAAAGGCAATAAGGATACCATATTAGCTAGCTCAACGGAGTCAAATGGTACATTAACCTTTATACTAGGTAATTTTACGATAAAACATAAGGATAATTGGATTTCTGAACAATTAAACATCTCATTCTCGGAAATAGGTGAAAATCAGATAATTATTACTGAATTATGGCAAATTACTAAGGAAAGTTTGATAAAATTCTATAATAATGCATATCTCAGATTAAATATTACTGTTTAGCTTGCACCACCAATAATTTGCACATCTTTTATTCTAACATATGGAGCGTGAAAAGAACCATATATTTTTATTTCTTTAGAAACAGCATCAATATTTTTGAATAATTCCATTAAATTTATCCCTATCATGGTCTCATTTAAAGGACTCTTAACTTCTCCATTTTTAATTATATTTCCATGAAGTATCAAGCCAGAAAAATCACCAGTAGTTATATTTGGTGAATCTCCAGTATAATCTAGAATAATTGCTTCTTTTAAATCTCCAATTATTTCCATGATGCTTATATCTCCCATTTTCATAATGAAATTTGTTATCCCAATAGAGGGGATAGAACTATATGAATTTCGAGATGCATTTCCCGTACTTTCAACAGATTCTTTTCCAGCAGTATAGCTATTATGTAATAATCCTGTCTTTAATAATTTTCCTTCAGAAAAAATCTTTTTATTTTTACAGGGGACACCTTCACCATCAAAAATAGATGATCCAATAGCACCATCTATTAATCCATTATCTTCAATATTTAAATATTTTGTACCAATGATTTCATCCCTTTTGTCAAAGAGAAAACTTCTTTTATGTTGAAAAGTTTCTGCATTTAAAGCTGAAGCTATTGGTTTTAAAATTAAATTTATTGTCCCTTTAGGAGTTAAAATTAAAGGAACTTTCATTTTTTTTACTTTTTTCCGATTAAGGTTTTTTTTCGCATCTTCTAAAGCATTTTTTGCTGTTTCAGTAGAATTAATGTTTTTAAGATTTCTTTCTGATTGCCATTCATACCCAAATGAAGTATCTTTACTTATTTTATCTTTAACAATAATATGTGAAGACACTGAGCAGCTTGTATCTTTTCCAGATACTTCTAAACCATTAGAATTAAAAATATAAGTCTTTGAATAATTTGATATAAAACTACCGGTTTGAGAAATTGCTAATTCATCCTCTTCACAAACTTTTATTAAATCTTTAACATAGTTTATTGAGTCTTTTATTTGTAAATTCTTTATATCTTTATCAAACAAATTATTAATAACTGGATATTTATTTACAGAACCAGGCAAATTCCGAAAATCAGGATCCACTGTCCCGGCTCTCATCATCTTAATTGAATAATCTAAAATTTTCTCTACAGCTTTTTTCTGTATTTTATTAGTAAAAGCAAATCCCAGTGAGCCTTTCGTATTGATAACTCTAATTGAAAATCCATAATCTTCTCCGATTTCACTATTTTTTATTGAATTCTCTTCAATTTCAATATTAACATATCTATTTTTCTCAAAGAAAATTTCCGCACATTTTATCTCTGATGATTTTTTTTCAATTAATTTCAAACCATAATAAGCTAGATTGTATGGATCCGAATTCTGTTCCATTCAGTTTAAACCTCCAACTGTAACATCATCTATACGAATATAAGGTCCACCATCGCATACCCTTACACTTTGACCTCCTTTTCCACACATACCATCAGAGTAATTAAAAGATTTTTTATTACCTATTGCTGAAATATTATTTAGAGCTTCAAGAATCATTCCCGCTAGCGCTACATCCCTCATTAGTTCTTTCTTTTCACCATTTATAATCTTATATGAAAATTTACATTTAAATTGAAAATTTCCTGTTGATGGATCTGTATAACCATATTGAAAATCTTCGCAAAGAATCCCATTTTTTGTATCTTCAATTATTTCTTCAATATTCCAGTCTCTTGGCTCCAAAAATGTAAAACCCATCCTAACTTGAGGTCTTGAAGAATTTGAAGAAGCCCTTCCATGTCCATTTGGGATTACTTTCATTCTTGAAGATGTCTCCAAATTATGTAGAAAATTTTGTAAAATTCCATTTTCGATAATAATAGTCTTTTGTGATGGAATTCCCTCATCATCTATATAATAACTTCCAAACAATTCATAGGGGAGATTAAATTTTTTTCCATGGCCCATTGTGGGATTATCTATAAATGTAACTTCTTCAGAAGCAACTTTCTCATTTAGTTTATCTTTTAGTATACTCTCATTGTTTAAAACTAAATCTGCCTCACATGCATGACCAAATGCTTCATGCATTATGGTTCCTGTTAATTTCGGATCGGTTATAATAGTAAACTTACCTCCAATTGGCGATTTTGCCTTTAATAAATCAACTGCTTCTTGTGCTGTCTTTAAACTCAAATTTTCAGCTTTTTCTGTCTGGGTAATTTCGAAACCTCCTAATCCTCCTGTAGAATTTATGGACCTTTGAAGAATTCCCTTTTCTTGTGCATAAACAGAACTAAACATCCTAATATAAGATAAATCTTGGGAAATATCACTACCATAGGAATTAATAAACTTGTTTAGAATATGACCATCAAGATATATAGTATGTGTATTTTTAATTTTTGTTGAATGTTCAGCAGCAGTTTTTTCGTGATATTTTACAAGCGTTATTTTATCTTCAATGTCGATATCTTCTAATTTCTTTTTACAATCGATTTTAAACTTTTGAATTAAAGGGTTACTAGTTTTTATTTTGAATTTATTTTTACATAGAGATTCTGATAATCTAGCTAATTTTGTTACTTTTAAAAATCCATCAGTTATCGTTTTTCTATTTAGATCTTTTAAAACATAAAAACCCCAACCTCCATTATAAAAAGCTCTTAACCCACATTCAGTTACTTCATAAGAGGAGATTTCTTTACTTCTTTCATCTGTAAAATCTAATGTAATTCCTTGATGTACACCTGCTCTAATATCCCAATAATCAACTTTATCTTTGGCAATATTACTTAAATCTTTAATTAGTGTTTCATCTA
>CAYSZJ010000269.1:0-3196 GCA_964435435.1 uncultured archaeon | reverse complement strand
TTAATCCTAAGGAAATGCCTTTTGAAAAGACGATAAGAAGAATGTATATTCTTGTTCAAGATATACATGAAGTTGCAATCAAAGCTCTTGAAACAGGAAATAAACATTTAGCAGAAGAAGTTATTAAGCGAGATAATGATGTTGACAGATTGCACTGGTTGATAGGGCGACAGGTAAGTATTGTCTTGAGAGATATTATTTTATGTCAGAAAATGGGTGTAACATTAGAAGGAGCGGTAAATTTTCAACAAATGAGTAAATTTCTAGAACGTATTGGAGATCACGCAGTTAATATTGCAAAAAATGCATTATTAATTGATTATAAAAAAATTGATACGAATTTACTTAATGAGATTTTAGATGCTAGTAAATTATCATTAGAGTTATTAGATAGAAGTCTTGATGCGTGGCTTCAAAAAAGTATTACTCTAGCGAATGAAAACATAGAATCTATAAATAATTTAATTTCAATTACTGAAAAAATTAGCCTTAATACAACAAATAGCGCTGAGTTTTCAATTGCAATAGGGTATATAATTGAAAGTATTAGGAGAACCGGTGAATACGCAGGGGATATCTCTGAAATCATAATAAATAATTTAGTCTAAGAGTTTATTGAGTTCCAAGACACGTATAATGAAAAATTAATTACTTTTTTTTTCCCACTTAAGTAAGGAAATAATCAGATTTTTTCTTGAAAGGTCACCTCCTGTTAGTTGGCCTATGATACTTTCTTTTCCAAATATTTTTTTTAATATTTTTCTGACTATTTGCTTTTCAGAATATCCATTTTTTAGAAGTTCTTTATAGTGTTCATGAACATTTATGTGTAAATTTTTAATTTCAATCATTTTTTTGATTAGAAATTCTCTGCCATACAATACTCCATTTCCAGCAGAAAAGATTAATAAATTTCCCATTCCTTCCGTGTAATCATATAAATTTTGAAGTGATTGATATATTAATGAAATATCCTCTTGAATATCACTTTTCCCACCAAATATCATTTTATATTTTGGCTGTACTGCATCTGCAACAAAAGCCCATTGTTGATCTTTTTCTATTAAAGCAACCAAGTCTGGAGCATGCCCGATCATTGGGAATAATTCAAGCCTATATTTTTTTGATTTTGTAATTATTGGTCCTATTTCTTCTTTTGCGTTTACAGGTAACAATTTAGGGCCCCAAGCCATTTGCCGATAGTCAGGATAAGTATTTCCGGTTTGCAAAACTATTTTCGCTTTTTTACTCGTAAATATTGGAATCCCAAATTCTTTATTTAAAAGACGGGCTCCACCAGCATGATCTTCATGGGTGTGTGTAATAAAACATTTATCAATTGTCTCATCGGAACTAAGCGATTTAACAAATTCTATGAGATCATTTTCTCCCCCTGGAGCACCTGAATCAATTAATAATCCATCAATCAAATAACATGATGTCCAATAAGGTGTAGGCATTAATTTACTGTCAGATGCCCATTGCCATTCTAAAATTTCATTATTACAGTAATAATTTATGCGAGAGACCATTGACCAGAATCTCCAACTAATAAGATAATAATTAAAATAAATTATTTAGGTTTAATCTACTTTAATTTTTTTTAAGGGAATATAAACATCTCTAAAACCAGTTCTTTCTAAGTGTATGGCTTCCTCAGGACAGTGATGAGCACAGACTCCACATCCTATACATTTATTTTCGTCTACTACTGAAATTGCGTTCTCTAAAGAGAGAGCTTCCATTGGACATTTTTCAATACAGGTTTCACACCCTATACAATCATCTTCATTAATTTTGGCTATATACGAGCTAATTGTATGAAATGGCTTAATTCCCCTATAATACATCTGAATAATTCCGCAACAGCATTTACAACAATTACAAATTGCTTCAAGACCTTTTTGTGGATCAGAGTGAATATGAAAAGCTTTATGAACAAGACCATAATCTTCTGCTTCTCTACATAGCTTCATTGCTTCTACTTTTGAAATAGGATTAGCAAAACCGTACTCTATGGCAAATTGGGCAGATTTATCAAGAAGAAAGCAATTCAACTTTGGAGCTTTCAATTTGCAAGGTTCATTAAGAAGTTCACGTTCATGGCGACAATAACAATTAGCAACAGCAATATTATTTTCTTCTTTTCCATACTCTTCAAAATATTTTTCTAACTCCTCATAAGGTAAGACAGCCTCAGTTCCTACATCAACTTCTTTTTCAACTGGGATGGTTCTGTCTACAGCAGGGACTTGTCTATATAATTTCGAAATTGATTCATAATTCTTTTGAGCTTTTGCTGATAACTCACTAAATATCTTTTCCGCTAATCTAGCTAGTCTTTTATACTTATCATTAGTCTTACCTCGCATTAAAGAGTATTCAAGTATTCCTGGATATGGGCCCATTAGACGATATACCATAATTCCTGTACTTCTACTAGGGGCTTTAATAATCACACCGTTAACCATTAGGTCATTTAACATTTTATTCAAAGAATTCTCATCTAAATCTGTTCGAGCTTTGATTTGATCAATACTTAAAGATCTCTTTTTGAAAATTAAAAGAAATTTTGCCTGATCTTCATTTATAATAGTTTGTAAGAATTCTATAAGTGTTTCGGTAATAGGAAATGGAAAGGCTCCAGCTTTAACTATTGTTCTTGCAGCTTTATACCAGAGCTTATCTATCATTTTAACTATATCTTTATTTAAAATTTCCTAAATAGTTTTTAATTGAGGAAAAAATTCATAATTTAATTACATTACGAGAATTCTTTATAAGGTATGTGTGTTCAAATTAATTAATATTCATTGCAAGAATCCATAAAATCTTAGGGCTCTCAAATCTTTTTAGTTAATTGTTCTTAACCTCTTATTAATTTGAAAATAAGGGCTTGAGGAGAAAAAATTTATGATGAGAGAAGTCCAGGAAAGAATAAAAAAATTAGAACTTGCGATAAATCTTTTAGAAGATCATTTACAAAAATATACTCACTTAATAGAAGCAAGACCTCTCAATTTCATTAGAAATCAGATTAGGTTATATAGACGTGAACTTCAAATACGGAAAGAATATCCCGTTTAAAATCTAAATCTTAGTTTTATAATCGTTAAATTTTTCAATTTTAGAAGATTATTAACTATACTTTTTTTAAACGATAGATAAATTATTGGTGTTTTAAATTCGGATTAAA
>CAYSZJ010000268.1:0-3404 GCA_964435435.1 uncultured archaeon | reverse complement strand
GATTTGAACTCCCGAACTCCTACGAGAATGGATTCTAAGTCCACCGCCTATAGTCAGCATTCGAATCAGCTCGCAATAACCTTTGACCAGACTTGGCAATTCCCGCTTCTTGATAGCAAGTTTAAATTTAGTATGTAATAATAGATTATAAGAATAAAAAAATTATTTATTAAAGGATTCAATTTTTAATGCGATTAAAATAAATGATAAAAATTTATTAAAATATATAACACAAAAATATTTTATTTAGCTAGGAAAAAGTAATTTTGGTTTTTTTAATGAGTGTAAGAGAATCCCTAATAAAACATTTAACCTCCATTTTACGAGCATCTGAAGGTACTGTGTTAATAGTTTTGTGTGATCAAAATGGGCTTTCTATAGCAAAAATCGGTAGAAAAAGCGATATTGAGTTAAATCCAAATCAAATCACTAGTTTAGCGTCAGCAGCTTTTTCAGCTAGTGAAGAAAATTGGGAAGATTTAAATATTAAACATCAAGTTATTTCATTTTCATATTTTGATAAAGTATGTTTAATAACAATCAGAATTAATGAAACTCTTTTAACAATAGTACATAATTATCATAAAGAATGGCCATTAGATGCAGACAATCTAGCTACATCGATGTATTATTTAAAACAAAAATTAGGAGAATTTTTCGGAAGTGGCAATGAATCTGAAAAAGAGATTGAAGAATTTTGTGATAAAGTACGAAGTGCAATTTATCTTTTTGGAATGGGCTCAGAAGTACCTTTTGTATCATACACACCTGAATCTACTGGGTCTTCAGATTTACTACCTACAATAAGTACTATTTTAGACTCTCTTCAGAATCCAATATTTATAAGATATAGCTTAGTTAACCCTTCTGGGTTAACTCTTGATGCTAGGGAAGTTAGCGGTCAAAATTTACCAATTTCTATAGAGGCATTCTCTGCAAGTGCTAATGTTGCATTCCAGAAAATGAAAGAAGAATCAGAAGGGAGTTCAATCGGAGATCTTTTATGTTATGTTGCAATTTCAGGTCAAGATAGTGAAAATTTTTATGGTATTATTGCTTGTCCTTCAGGTAAGATTAAATTCTCAGAAGTTGAAGATGCATCAAATACTGAAGAGATTTCTTTTATTGGGCTATTTACTTTATCATATGGCGGGATACCTATTATTTGTGAATCCAGAAATATTATTTATTCAATAATGCAAATAGTAGGCGGAGAAAAGACGACAGAAAGTTTTATAAAATCTATTAATGTGCTCACCAGTTCTAAATATGAGTAATTAAGTGAATAATTTTTATTAAAAAAAAGAATTCTTATTAGATTTTCATTTCAAATCAAATAATGCCAACTGATATTATAAGAGAAAATAAACCTAATGTATTTTGCCTTCATTATAAAGAATGTGATCCTAAAAAATGTACAGCAATTAAATTAAAAAAATTTAATCTTTTAAAGATAATAAATAAGATTAAAGGTAATTTAAGAAATTCTGTTATATTAAATCCTTCTGCTAGAAAAGAAATTTCAATTAATGATAGAAAACTATTATCAAAATATGGTTTAATCGTAATAGATTGTTCTTGGAATAAACTTCCTAATTTTTGGAATTCTAACTTTCCCCATGATCGTAAATTACCTCCCTTAATCGCAGCAAATCCAACAAATTTTGGAGTATGGGAAAAACTAAGTTCAGCTGAAGCATTAGCGGCAGCATTGTTCATTACAAAGTTTAAAAGTTATGCGGATTTAATTCTCTCTAAATTTTCTTGGGGAATTCAATTCAAAAATTTAAACAATTTTTAAAAAAAAAATAGAAAATAAAAAAATCTATAAGACTTCATTCTTCACCAGCTTTAGATAATGTAGAGGCTGCAATAACATCATCAATTTTTAAAATCATTGATGATACTTCAGTTGCAGATTGAATTGCTTGAGTTAAAACAGATAAAGGTTCCAAAACCCCTAATTTTACCATATCATCTGGTTTACCGGTATCAATATTTATACCATTCGAATTTCCTTCTTCCGATTCATGCTTCGATCTCAGCTCAACAATTAAATCTACGGGATTATATCCCGCATTCTCAACTAATGTTTTAGGTATTATCTCTAAAGCATTAGCATATATTTCAATAGCTAGTTGTTCTCTACCACCAATTGTTCTCGCATACGTTCTTAATCTTTTTGCTAATTCTATTTCAGAAGCTCCGCCCCCAGGTAAGATATAAGGTAATTCTATTGCTGCTTTTACTACAGATAACGCATCATTTAACATCCTCTCTGCTTCATCAACAACATGTTCGATTCCTGCCCTTATTAGAATACTTACAGCCTTAGGATCCGCACATTCTGAAACAAAAATCATATTATCATCTCCTATCTTCTTTTCTTCAACTTTTCCTGCTTTTCCTAAATCATCTGGAGAAATTTCAAAAATATTATTTATGATTTTTGCATTAGTGGCTCTCGCAAGTTTTTCCATATCAGATCTTTTTACTCTTCGAACAGTTAATATATCTTCTTTTGCTAGAAAATTTTGTGCTTTATCGTCAACACCCTTTTGACAAAAAACAACGTTAGCTCCGATTTCTTTTAATTTCATGACCCTTTTTTTTAACATATTCGCTTCTTCTTCAAGGAATTTATTAATTTGATCAGGTGTTTGAACTCTTATTTCAGCGTCAAATTCAGTTTTTTCGACTTCTAATGATGAGCTTATTAAGGCAATATTTGCATTTTTTATTGACTTTGGCATCATGGGATGAACTACTTCTTTATCGACAATAATTCCATCAATGATGGTTGTGTCTAAAAGACTTTTTCCTTCCTTTTTAATGATTTGAATTTGATCTAAATCAATTACTATATTTTCACCACGTGCTTCTTTGATTTGACTCACAGCTCTAACAGCGATATCAGCAAAATGACTTTTTACACCGGTAATTAGTTTGCTATTCATAGAAGTTTCAGCAACTTTTAATAAGGTGTCATTGTCATTAATATCAATTTTCTTTGCTAAATCTTTTAGGATTTCTTTACTCTTTAATAAGGCTTTTCTATATCCCCTAAATATTATTGTAGGATGAACCGATTGTTCCATTAACTCTACAGCAAGATTTAATAACTCTCCTGATATAATAACGCTAGTAGTTGTTCCATCTCCAACTTTTTCATCTTGAGTTTTAGCAACCTCAACAATCATTTTGGCAGCGGGATGTTCAACATCTATGGTGTCCAAAATTGTTGCACCATCATTTGTTATTGTAACATCTCCTAAAGAGTCAACCAGCATTTTATCCATTCCTTTTGGTCCAAGGGTAGTTCTTACAGCTTCAGCTACTGCTTTTGCTGCTGCTATATTATTTTTTTGAGCATCTTTCCCTGTTTTTCGTTCAGTCCCTTCTTT
>CAYSZJ010000267.1:0-3408 GCA_964435435.1 uncultured archaeon | reverse complement strand
AATAGAGATTAAAGTATTATCAGTTGGGACTGGACAAGCAATAGCATATGGACAAACTGGTGATGCTGATGTTATTCTTGTTCACTCAAGACCAAGAGAAGATGCTTTTATTAATGATACTGGAGGGCAAATACCTTACGGGGTTCATCGAGCATGTATAATGTATAATGATTTCATTGTAGTAGGACATAGTTCAAATCCAGCTAATTTACAACCGGGAGATAATATTACTGATGTGATGATAAAATTAAAAGATGCTATGGATACTGGAAATATTACCTTTTATTCAAGAGGAGATAGCTCTGGAACACATTCTAAGGAGATATCTCTTTGGGCACTTATTGGAGTAACTCCAGATACTTATTGGTCTGAAGACTCTGATAAATATACAGAAACAGGTCAAGGTATGGGGTCTACCCTTTTAATGACATATCAGGACGTTAATGATGCTCATAAAGGATATACATTAGTAGACAGAGGAACCTGGCTCTCTTTTAATGATACATATACTACTTTAAATATTTTAGCAGAATCTGTTATAGGAGAAAATTATTTACTAAATCCCTATGGTTTTATCCCTGTTAATCGAGATCGTCATTCCCATGTTAAATATAAAACTGTGCTAAGATTTGGTGGTTTCTTGACTTCTGAATATGGTCAAAGCTTAATAGGTGCATATAGAAAAAATAATGCTGTTTTATTCCATCCTTGCTATGGGATATGTGATGAAACACATAATTGTCCTACAACTGCTGAAGAAATAAATTTTTGGACAGAATATCAGAGTGAGTTTGCAGACCTTTCGATATAGCTTTTAAGAATAACAAAAAATAATATAAAATTTTTTTTATTTCTTTAAATATGGCTATTGTGATTATGGTGAATTGATATGTCAAATGAAATTATTGATGGTATATTAGAAGCATTCCGATTAATGTTTTCTTTTGATAAAGAGTTATGGGGCGTAATTTGGGTTTCTTTTCGTGTTTCTTTAACATCTACTTTTCTAGCAGCATTAGTGGCATTACCAATTGGATCTTTTATAGGACTACGTGAATTTCGCGGTAAGAAAAGTGTTTCAAACTTAATCAATACATTTATGGGATTTCCCCCTGTAGTAATGGGATTGATTGTGTTTTTGTTATTGTCACGGAGTGGTCCATTTGGTTCATTAGGCTTACTCTATTCAACATCAGCTATGATTGTTGCTCAATTTCTTCTTGCTGTACCAATCCTCACTGGTACTGCTAAAGCAGCTATTGAAAGTATAGATCCTGTATTAAAAGAAACAATTTTATCTTTAGGCGCTAATGAACGGCAACTATGGTGGGAGTTAATTAAGGATTCCAAAAAATCAATAATAGCAGGATTTCTCATCGCTTTTGGTCAAGCCATTTCTGAGGTTGGTGCTGTCATGATTGTTGGTGGAAATATTCGTTGGCATACCAGAACATTTACAACTTCAATTGTACTTCAAACACGGATGGGAGAGTTTGGTATGGCAATTGCTTTGGGTATAATTCTCATTTCAATAGCTTTTATAGTGAATTATGGAATGACACATTTACAAACAAGAACTGGATGATATAAATATGCTTGAAATCAAGAATCTTTACAAAGAATTTTATAAGGAAGATAAAATTATCATTAAAGTCCTTTCTAACATCAATTTTATGGTTAAAAAAGGAGAATGCTTTGTGATAATAGGCCCGAATGGAAGTGGTAAGACTACTTTATTAAGAATAATAGGTTTACTTGAACCACCAACTCAAGGAAAAATATTGTATTATGAAAAAGATTTAAACACTATTTCAAGAAAAGAAGAAATACAATTTCGAAGAAAATTCTCATTTGTTAGGCAAAAACCTGTTGTACGGAATACAACTGTATTTAATAATATTGGCTACGGCCTAAAAGTGCGTAGAATGAAATATGAAGAATATAGTAAATCTGTAAATAAAATCATTGAGTTTGTTGGTTTGAGAGGAATGGAAAATAAAAATGCTAGAACATTATCAGGTGGAGAAATGCAACGTGTTGCGATTGCTATGAATTTTATTATAAATCCTGAGATTTATTTATTAGATGAAGTCTCAGCTAATTTAGATCCTATGAATGTCAAACTACTTGATAAATTCATAATGAAAATAAAGCAAAACAAAGAAAAAACTATAATTATGAGTACACATGACCCCCTTGAAGCAATAAAGTATGCTGATCGTATAGCAGTGCTCAGCAATGGAAAGATTACTCAGATAGGAACACCAAATGAAATATTTACAGCACCAAAAGATGAGTTCACAGCTCTTTTTGTAGGTTATGAAAATATACTTTCAGGGGTTGCAAAAGTAGATGAGAATTCTGGTTTAACGCTAATACAAGTTAATGATCTGACTATAACGGCTTCTACTCAATTAGAGGGTGAAGTAAAAATTTGTATACGCCCAGAAAGTATTGGAATCGTTAAAGAACCTCCTAGGAATGTGAGTTATCGAAATACATTTAAAGGAGTTATCGAAAATATTCGTGAACTCGGTAATATTTGTCATTTAGTTGTTAAATGCAAATCTGAAAGGTTTCTGATTACAATAACTGAATTTTCAAGAGGAAAATTAGGATTAAAAAAAGAATCTGAAGTATATATTAATTTTAAGGCAACAGATGTCAAGCTACTATAAAAATTTCAAATGATTTATAATCCTAAATCTATTAAAACACCAAATTTAACATTTTAAATCACCTAAATTCCCAAATAAACTTTTCTTATTCGAGGCTCTCTTTCTAATTCTTCTTTTGTCCCTCTTATTTCAATTTTTCCGTCTTCAAGTACATGAATAATCTCTGCAACATCCATTGCTAAAACTATATCCTGTTCAACCAATAAAGTGGTTGTTCCTTCTTGCTTTATTTTTTTAATTGCACCAAAAATCTGTTTCTTTACCTTTGGAGCTAAACCTACTGAAGGTTCGTCCAACAAGAGTAGTCTTGGATTTGACATTAATGCACGGGCTATCGCAAGCATTTGTTGTTCGCCACCACTTAACGTTCCTGCTCGCTGTTTTCGTCTCTCTTTTAATCGAGGGAATATTTCAAAAACAAAATCTCTCAATTTCTTATATTTTTTTTTTTCTTTTAATAAATATGCCCCCATTCTGATGTTGTCCGCTACACTCAAATCGCAAAATAATCTACGACGGTCTGGACATTGAGAAATTCCCTTTTTAGCGATTTTATGAGCTTTTAAGCCATCTATTCTTTCACCTAGGAATTCTATTTTTCCTTTGTCAGGTTTTTCCAAACCAGATATTAATCTGAGGAGTGTTGATTTTCCAACTCCATTTGGACCAATAACAGCATTTAGAGATTTCTTTTCAACTTTTAAATTGAGTTCTTCAAGCACTTTTGCAC
>CAYSZJ010000266.1:0-3431 GCA_964435435.1 uncultured archaeon | reverse complement strand
CCATATCCAGTTCCAACAAGGTATTCAATATTATCTAAAGACAAATTTGCTTTTTTAAGCGCCTCATTCATAGCATTTTGAGCAGTTCTTTCAGGTTTAGGTGTTGTGGGAACAATACTAAAGGATAAGATTTCACCATCTTTTAGAATAACAGCTTTACCAGTTAAAGAACCAACATCACAACCTGCTACAATCATTTTTTATTACCTCTCCTATAAAACTACTTGAGTAAGAAAATCTGAAATTCGTTCTCTTATTGCTTCTGAGGTTACTTCTCTCGAATCATAAGGATCACAACCAAAAATTAATGTTGGAATGCCTGTCTCATCTCGTACGGCTTCAGAAGCAACTCTAGCCATTGCATATGCATGTTTACATGCAAATTGCATAGGCATAATTACACAATCGATCTTATAATCCTTAACATAGTTTAAAAGAAAATCTATATAATATTCAATAGGTCCTCTACATGTACCAATCATAGAAAAATCTAAAGTGCCCATAGCTAAGCTTTCATAACATTTTTCAATTGATGATGTATCATGAGGTAATACTTGATAGAAACCTAACATATCTAATATAACTACAGCTTGAAATTTCTCTTCTAACCATGGGAATAATTCTTGATCAAAGAATATGTGAGTATAGGGCCAAGCAATTCTGATTTTCTCATCAGGTACACCTGCAATCCCTTTTTTAACATTCTCAGCAGCATTATCGCGTATCCATTTTGTCGCTTTAACTGCATCTTCTGTTCCACCACGGGTTACCATCGATACGAAATTTCCAAAACCTGCTATACTAGGCATTGGACAAGGAACAGTCTTTAAAAGTTCGTTAAATTCCCATACATATTCCCTTGCCTGATTCACCCTAGTCATTGCTTTTTGTAAATTTTCAATATCTAATTTCTTCTTTGTTTTCTCTTCTAACCATGATATTAAATCTTTTATTTGTTTTATCATATAATTGATTGTTTTATCATCATAAAACTCACTTGTTTGATCATAGGCCCAATATGGGATATCCATGTTAAATCCTGGCACTCCCGTCAAATTTTGAAAGACCTGATAGGTAGCTGAAAGAGAATTACATGGTGTTGAGAGATAGAATAAAAGATCAGGAATTGGTGCTGCTCCTTGCATATAGGAGCCTATTAACGGTCTTTGAGCATTACAAAGAGTAGGATTATCTCCAAAACCTATTTTGTTAGTGAAATCGATGTATGGTTCATTAAAATGATAAGGAGCTAAACCTACGCTAAAAACTTCCTGCATAAGTGGTGCTAAATTCATAGCATGAAATAATTCGGGACCATAATTAAAGGGGTGCATAATTACGGGAATTCCTTCTTTTCGTGCTTTAGGAATTTCAAGGAAAATGTTTAAAAATAATTCTGCAACAGGTGTAAATTCCTCATCCTTGTATTGATTCAAAAATGCTGTGTACATTGTCTTCCACATTAAAAGGTCTTTCCCCCAACTTCCTTTCCCCAATTTTTTATATTTATTATATAATTCTATATCCATATCTTTCACCTCGCTTCTAAAATTTCTATAAAAGTTTAGGAATTGTTGGAACAATACTATAGGATAATATTTCTCCGTCTTTTAAAATAACAGCTTTACCATTTAAAGAACCAACATCACAACCAGCTACTATCATTTTTTATTATCCTTCTTTAAATTACAACTTGAGTAAGGAAATCTGAGATTTGCCCCCTAATTGCTTCTGAAGTGACTTCTCTTGAATCATAGGAGTCGCAACCAAAAATTAAGGTCGGAATTCCGATTTCTTCTCTTATAGCTTCTGATGTTACCCTTGCCATAATGGAGACGTGCTTACATGCAAAATGCATGGGCATAATAACACAGTCTATTTTATAATTATTAATATAGTTTATCATATACTGTATATAATATTCAATAGGACCTCTACATTTGCCAACCATCGAAGCATCTAATATTCCTTTAGCTAAACTTTTATAACAATTTTCAATTGTTGATGTATCGTGGGGAAGAACTTTATAATGACCTAAAAGATCCATTATGACTACAGCATTAAAAGATTTTTCCATCCACGAAAATAGAGCTTGATCAAAAAATACATGAGTATAAGGCCAAGCAATTCTGATCTTTTCGTCAGGGACACCCCCAATAGCATTTTTTACATTTTCTGATGCTATATCTCGCATCCATTTGGTAACTTTAACAGCATCCAATGCACCTCCACGAGTTACCATTGTAAGAAAATTCCCAAAACCTGTTTCACTGGTCACTGGACAAGGAACCGCTTTTAAAAGTTCATTGAATTCCAAGACATAACCACGCGCTTGATTACACCAGTTCATGGTTTGTTGAAATTTTTCTACATCAAACTTCAGAGTTGTTTTATTTTCCAACCAATTAATACAATTTTTTACTTGATCAATTAAATAATCCACGGTTTTTTCATCATAAAATTCATTTTCTCGGTTGTAAGCCCAATATGGGATATCTATGTTAAATGAAGGAATCCCAGTTAAATTTTGAAAAACTTGGTAAGACATTGAAAGAGAGTTACATGGTGTTGAGAGATAGAATAGAAGGTCAGGAATAGGTGCTGCTCCTTGCATTAATAAGCTAATAATAGGTCTTTGAGCATTACAAATAGTAAGATTATCACCGTATCCTATTTTATTTACGAAATCAATATAAGGTTGATTCATATGGATAGGAGCTAATCCAACGCTAATTATTTCTTGCATCAACGGTGCTAAATCCATAGCGAAAAATAATTCAGGTTCATAATTAAAAGGATGCATAATAATTGGTTTTCCTTGCTTACGTGCTTTAGGAATATCTAGAAAAATATTAAGAAGCATCTCGTTAAAAGGTGTTAAATCTACATTTTTTTGCTGGTTTAAAAATGCCGTAAACATGGTTTTCCATATAGCAAGATCTTTACCCCAACTTCCTCTTCCAAGTTTTTTATATTTATTAAACAATTCTATATCTATTTTTTTCACCTTTCTTTTAATATTTCCATAAATGTTTGAACACGGGTTTTCATAGCTCCTGCGCCACTCAATACATATTCTCTTTCCAAATCGAGAAATGGAATTCCTTCTTCTTTTAATTTGTTACGGAGCATAAAGATCTCAGCCCACCATAAAGCACAAAACTTCATTCTTTCAAAAATAACCCCATCTACCTTGAACTCCTTAATCATATTCATCATAAACTCAGATCTAGCAGATTGTCCATCAGTCATTCGTGGACATGAGATTTTTGATAAATATCGTTCTGCTAATGCATCAAGTGGATTTGAATGTTCATTTACTAAATCCCAGAAATATCTAGTTCCTAAACATAATGAATCTGTAACAATTAATCCCCCAAGATTTTCTATAATCTCTATATACTCTGGTTCATCTAACATACTCCCAACTA
>CAYSZJ010000265.1:0-3434 GCA_964435435.1 uncultured archaeon | reverse complement strand
TTATTTTAAACAATGGAAAAAAAATTTCCTTATAAATCAATCTTAGTTGTCTGTAGTGTTAACACAGCCAGAAGTCGAATTGCAGAGGGATTTTTAAAAGATTTTTTTAAAAAACACGATTTAGATGTTAAGATTAAATCAGGTGGTATCTCTTCTCATGCTAGAGATGGAATGCTAATCTCTATGGATGCTAGGCTGGTTATGGACGAAATAGGAATCAAATTATCGGAAAATGCTTTATCGCTTGATTTAAAAAAGCATCTTGAACTATTAAGTGAAGTAGATTTGATTCTTACATTAACAAATAAACATAAAGAAGAAATCCATAGTTTTTTTAATATAAATAGTATAAGAATTTTAACAATAAAGGAATTTGCTGGAGAACATGGAGATATAGAGGATCCAAGTATGAAAGAAACTGAAGGTTTTAGGAAAGCACGCGATGAAATAATTGATTGTTTAATAGAAGGATTAAAAAAATATTCATTTTAGAAAATGATAGAGTATATAATTATCGCTATCCTACAAGGACTTCTAGAATGGCTCCCAATATCCTCTTCTGGTCAAGTTATGATTATTTCTACTAATTTTTTTGACATAACACCTGAAAATGCCTTTAGTCTTGCCATATGGTTACACTTAGGAACTACTCTTGCGGTATTATTAAAGTTTAGAGGTGATTTCATTAAAATTATTAAAAGTTTTGTTCCTAAAACCTTTAATTCTAGTGAAATTGAATTAAAGAAAAGAAATTGGTTAATATATGCTACATTAGGTTCTGCAATCACCGCTTTACCGCTATATTTCATATTTAAAATTATTATTACAGAGACCTTTACTGTTTTTCAAGGAGATATAATTAATCTTATTATTTCAGGATTACTGATTATTACAGGAATTATTTTACTTAAAACCAGAAAAATATATGGTAAAAATACTCTAGAAGAGGTTCCACAAACCTTCATTCCTAAAGATAGTTTCATTTCTGGTCTTGCCCAGGGTGTTTCGATTCTACCGGGTATTTCCCGATCTGGAGTTACTGTTTCAGCAATTCTTTTAGAAAAATATGATCAAGATGATGCTTTGCGATTAAGTTTTTTAATGTCTGTGCCAGTTGCTATTGCATCGATTATTGTTGATATTATTTTTGGAAAAGGTTTTGGAACATTACATTTTTTTATAATTATTAGTGCTACTTTAACAAGTTTCATAGTAGGATATTTAACAATGGAAATTTTACTAAGAGCCGCCCAAAAAGTTGAATTCGGCTACTTCTGCGTATTCTATGGGATAATTGCTTTTGCAATTATAATACCATTCATAATTTTCTCTTAATGGGTTAGAACATAATTCTTAATGAATTCTATTAACACATTTTCAATATTAGGAATCCCTTTAAAACTTGGAAAATCATTCAAATCAATAAGATAATATTTATCTTGGTCTAGAGGTCGTACTAAATCATATCCAAAAATTTTAAGATTTAATTCTGTGGATAAAATTCTTGATAGTTTTTTAATATCTTCTGTAATCTCAAATTCTTCCCGTTCAATCAAACCTACATCAATATTGTCCGGTTTTTCCCTTAAGTAAATATAAATAGGGTTTTCCCTTTTAATACCAAAAACTTTATCTCCAATTACGTAAACTTTTCGCTCGATACCATCGCATTCAATAAATTCTTGAACGTATACATCATAATATAAGAATTGTTTGTATCTTTCACAGAATTTGTCCACCTCATCGATTTCTTGAACTAAAAAATTAAATCTGTTATATTTATCATGTTGATAGTGACTTTTAATAACTATAGGTAACTTAGTTAAAGCCCATTCTTTAAATTTTTTTACATCTGATAAGGATTGGTTCCATGAATAAGGCATTGAAATTTTTTTTAGACTTTCTGTGTTATTTTTTAAAGCCTTTCTTAAAGCATAATCAAGAGCAATCTTATTCTTACACATTAAAATAGTATCTATGTCATGTAGTGTAGGTATATTGTAGAGTTTAGCAAAGTGTAATAAATCAATGGAACATTCATTTCTAACTTTAACGATTATCAAATCAGCTTCTTTAAAAGATTCTGGCATATCAGAAAGGCAAAAAAACTCTTTTGTAGGATCATGGAGTTTTATTTCGAATTCTTTGATTTCTTTTAATTTTAATAGAAGATTTTGTATAACTACATGATCCTTTCTTGCAGAAAAAACAATTTTCTTAACCATATTGATCAATTACAAAATACCATATATTCATAAATTTATTGTAATGCTAGAAATCTAATCTTTTATATATAGATTTAGAAAAATATTAGAAAAATATAATGATCAATAATAATACTTGATCAAAATTAGGTGAAGAATACATTTAACTAAAATGCTAAGATCAATCTAGAATTTAAATTAAACTTTGAAAAAATAATCTCTATAACTTTAGATGATATTATCTACAGATACAAAGAGAAGAATCCCATAATTAATTTTAAAATGATTTAAATAATATCATTTTCTATAACCCACTATCATGGCATCAAAAATTAATATATGCCTTATCGGTATAGGTGATGTCTGTTCGGCTTTAGTGCAAGGAGTTTCCAATTACAAAAAAAATCCAGAAAAAATTATTGGTTTACTACCAGAAATTACACAATACACAGTAAACGATATAAATTTCGTTTTAGGTCTTGATGTCAATTCGAATAAAGTTGGAAAAGATCTTAGTGAAGCAATATTTGCTAAACCTAATTGTAATATGAAATTATTTATTCCAGAATTTTTGGATGCTCCAGTAATTAAAGGTCCAATTTTAGATGGCTTAGACAGTAATATTAAAAATATTGTCCCTGTTTCAGAGGATCAAAAGCCTGCTGATGTTACTAAAGAAATGAGGGATCGAAATGTAGATGTTGCTGTCATCTTACTCCCAACGGGTGCACATAAAGCAGTAAAATATTATACTAACGCTGCTCTTGATGCAGGTGCATGTGTTGTATGTGGTATGCCTTCCCATGTTGCTAAAGACCCTGAAATTGTTAAAAAAGCGGAAGAACTTAACCTTTCATTAATAGGTGATGATGTTAAATCCCAGATAGGTGCAACCATTATCCATCGTTCCTTAACGAACTTATTCCCGATGCGTGGTGCAATATTAGATCGAACTATTCAACTTGATTGGGGAGGATGCAGTGATTTTTGTAATCTTTTAACCCCCAAACCCGATGGTGAATTAATGTATGAAGAAGGAAAACGTCAATCCAAAACAGATGCCGTTATTGCTAACCTGCAAAATAAAGATACAGTTGAGTGTCAAATTTCTGCGGTTGATTACATTCCATTTTTAAAGAACCAAAAGGAGGCATATATGAGACTTGAAGGTCGAATTTTTGGTGGTGCTCCTGTGAGAATTGATATTACTATGTTTGTAGAAGATGGAAA
>CAYSZJ010000264.1:0-3453 GCA_964435435.1 uncultured archaeon | reverse complement strand
GGAGAAGTCGTAACAAGGTAGCCGTAGGGGAACCTGCGGCTGGATCACCTCCTAACATTATTATTTTGAAAAAAGGATTTTTGTAGGGAAGATCTTAATAAACTTTCTTCATTTCTTTTTTTTATAAGATTTTTTATAAGGGCCTGTAGATCAGTGGAAGATCGCTTGACACATCACAAGCAATTTGCTTAATGCTAGTATTGCATTCAAGAGGTCACGGGTTCAATTCCCGTCAGGTCCATATCTATATATTAAAATATTTTAACCTAATCACAGAAGCAATAACTTTCAGTTTATAAGTAATTTTAAACTTACAAATTTATAAAAATTTTATAAATATTTAACAATCTTGCTCGTATTTCTAATAAATGAGAAATTTTTTAATGCTTAATTAAATTTTGATAATTAGTATGAGATTAAATTATTTTCTTATTTTAATTGTTCTTTCTCTGTTCCAGACTACATCAGAAGAGATAGATATGTTTAACTTTATTTTAATATTCTTAGGAATTATTTTGTTAATTGTAATTTTAATCTATATATTATTAACGTCAAAGCAAGAATAAAACTATCCTTATTTCTTTTTTGCGGTTGTTATTTTAATAATATCTTTATGTTTTAATTCATAATTCTCTCCTAAACGTTTTCTCGTCTTAGCATCAATTCCAAACATAAAGTTTTCAGCTAATTCACTATGAATCTTATCCCTAACAAAATCTCTTAGTAAAGTTCCTTTTTTTACAAGGAAAACATCAGGTAAGACATTACCACTATTATCTGAATACGCATTTATATCAGAAACGGGATAAACACATATTTGATTAGTAATATCAAATGAAACATAATTTAGGGCTTTTTGAATCCCTGTACCATTATAAGGTAATAAAATTTTTTCCTTTATTTTCTTTAGCATATCTAATTCATTTTTTTCTAATTTCTGTTGATCAATTATTTTAAAATCTATAGTACCTGGAATGTAATTAATAATCTTTTTTTCGTGAAATTCTCTTAAAAAGTGTTCAGCCAAAGCACTGCACGGAATAATTGGTCCATTGTATTTCTTTTTTAATTCCTCAAAGTTATCTTCACTACTTTCTTTATCAATTTTATTTGCTATTATTAAAATTGGTTTTGAAATTTCACGTAATGTTTTAGAAAAAGTTAGTATATCTTGATCTGACCAAGTTGATGGATTTTTACCATCTAAGTTTGAATTTTTTAAGGACAATATTATTTGTTTTTTATTAATTTTCATACCTGAAATCCTGTCATATAAAGCATCGACAACTTTTCTTTTCTCTGTTAATATCCCTTTTGTGAATTTACTCCAATCTTCTCTTTCAATAATATCCTTAAACCATAAATTAATTTCATTTTCTAGAAATAAAATATCCTCATAGGGGTCATTTTTTCCAATTGCAACAATATTTCCAGATTTATCAAGTGATCCAGAAATATCAACAATATGTAGAAGTACATCCGCTTTAATTAAGTCATTTAAAAACTTGTTCCCCAAACCTTTCCCCTTATGAGCATCTGGAACTAAACCAGCAACATCTAACATATTTATGGGTATAAAACGAAATCCATCTATGCAAATAGAGTTTCTTGGGTTATCTTTAACATTTAATTCTTTGCAAACACATCTAGATTTTATATAAGCAACTCCCTTATTAGGATCAATTGTAGTAAAAGGTAGTTCGCTAACCTTGGCATTTGTTAAACACGCGGCATTTAAAAAAGTTGTTTTTCCACTGCTGGGTTTTCCAACAATTCCAATAATTAATGTCATCTCTATGTCTAATTTTGATTCCCTAAAATTTATTCTTTTTTCTTTTGCAACTTATGGAGTTTATAAATATAGGTTTTTAAATTTTCATATGCTATTTGCTCTAAATCAAAATCACTTCTTTCTTTTAGGATCTTATTTAATATCTTTTGATTTGGAAGTAAGGGTTTATTATCATATTTGTTAACAGAATTTGGGTGATTTGAAAAATTACACTTTATTTTTTTGATAAATTTTCTGAAGCAAATTAATGATCTCTTAATTTTTGATTTAGATTTATTATTTTTTTTTTTTCTAATACCTTTTTATTGTTATTATATATTTCGGTAAAAGATAATGATTCATGCTTAATATGTGGCATTTTTAATAAAAAAGGTTCCTTAATCGAATTAATTCTAATAATACATTGCCCTTCTTCTAAAATTGATAGATAGTTTTTATGTTCATTATCAAGATTTAATAATTCACACATGATCTCTTTTTCAATATGATTTTTAAAAGTTAAGACAATTCCATTGTTAGCTAAAATTTCCTTACTTATATCTGGACGAGAAGCTAAAGTAATTAAGCATTCACCTGTACCTCTTTGCAATAAAGCAATATCCTCTAAATACGTAGTTACTTTGCTCTTTTTCATCAAATCTTGAGGCGCAAAATATTGAGCATCCTAAATAATAGTAAGGTGGCTAACACCATTAAAACTATTAGCGCCTTTAGTTTGATTTTGATCCCATAAATATTTTAGTATCATATTTAAGAAGAAAAACGCATCCTCCTTTTCTCCCCCTAATCTGATAATTGAGCTTAAATCCAATATGATATTTCTTTTAAACAACTCTATTATGTCAATTTTATTGTTTTTCTCAAAACAGTACTTTTAATGGACCTTTTGAGAATCTCCTGATTCGATTTTTAATACTTATTAGAGTTTGATTCAACATTGGAATTTCATTTTTGTTTTCATGAAGATACACTTCACAGATATGTTCAAACCCTTTCCAAATTTGAAATTCCTTATTTATACACACTGTAGTTAATATCTCAACCAAGACGTTTTCCATCTGTGGAGAGAATTCTGCATTCTCATCTAAAAACTTCCCACTTTTTAATATATCAAAAATTCTCTCAGCATGAATAATTGGATTAGTTCCTTTAGGATCAAATATATTGATTGAAAAATTTTCGCCTGGCCAAAATATCAATACATCATCAATTCTCTTCTGTAAAAAGTGATATTCTCCTTTAAATTCAACTAAAAAAAATGGGATTTTAAAGATCTTCTTAAAATTTATTAAAAAATGTTGAAGAAAATTACTTTTTCCCGTACCTGTTGCTCCACAAATAAACATATGCTTTTCTAAATCCGTTATCGATAATTTAAATCTCTTTTTAATTACTTTCCCTTTTAAAATTCTTCCTAGAAAAATATTACCTCTTTTAGAATTCACATGTGACGGTACTTCAAGGCTTATTATAGATTCATTATTCTGAAAAATAGTTATTATATAGATAATGAATGAGCTCAAATAGAATAAATTTGAAAAGTTAAATATAATTGTAGGAATAAGAACTTCATTATTGATATTCAAAAACAGATTTGAATCAGTAGAGATAAAAAAGGGTAAATTTAATATAAGAAATGTTGTAGAAATTATAAAAAAAAA
>CAYSZJ010000263.1:0-3494 GCA_964435435.1 uncultured archaeon | reverse complement strand
CTGAGAATTCTTTTTCTAGACATATGAATCGCATGTCCGTTTGAGTCGCATCCAATCCAGCATCTTCCTAACTTTTCTGCTACAGCTAATGTAGTACCTGAACCGCAAAAGAAATCTGCTACAATATCTTTCTCATTTGAAGAAGCTAATATTATTCTTTTCAAAAGACGTTCTGGTTTTTGTGTAGAAAAACCTTGATATTCTGATGTGTTTGCTCTGACATATGGGATATCATTCCACACATCACGAGGAAAAATGCCTTTTTTAGTTACATAAACTTTTCTTGATAATTTTTTTCCATTATGACTTCCCCCTCTGTAATAGAATATACCCTTTTCATCTTTCTTTAATGCATTTTTTACCCTGTCTGAATACTCCATATAGATATTAGGATCATCATTGAAAATATAATCTTCAGATTTTGTATAAAATAGAATTACATCAAAAGATCTCATAAAAAATCTTTTAGTTCTAGCTGAAGCAGCGGGATAAGCCCATATAATTTCATTTCTAAAGTTCTCAGGACCAAACACATCATCCATAACAATTTTAATATAGTGAGAAACGTGCCAATCTAAATGAATATAGATTGAACCATTCTGAGATAGCAATTTTTTCATTAATTTTAAACGGCTATACATAAAATCTATATATGAATCTAACCCACCTTTCCATTTATCATCATAAGCTAAATCATTTATTATTTCTTTATTTTCTCCTATAGGAATTTTTAAGTTATAATCTCCACCTGTTGCAAATGGAGGATCATTATAAATTAAAGTTATCTTTTCGGCAAAATCATCTAATAGTGAATTCAATGTTGAAAGATTATCTCCCAATATCAAGAGATTCCGCCATTCATTCCTAGTTTCTAGACTATTTAGATTAGATAGAAAAATATCTTTAATAAGGAAAGGAATTGAATCACTTGATTCTATTTTATCTTCATTCTTTCTTTTCCAGTTTAAATTTACCATAAGTAATAGATAAGAAACCAAAAGATTTTATTCTTTTTTTCCTTTTAAAATTTAATTAAGTAAGAAATTTCGTGTGATTTATGTTAGATGAATTAGGAGATTGGAGAAAAACTCATTATACTAAAGAAATAACACCAGAATTAATAGATCGTGAAATAATTTTAGGCGGATGGGTTCGTAATTATAGAAACCTTGGAGGTTTAAAATTCATTTCTCTTCAAGATAAATATGGAGAACGTCAAATAACCTTAAAAAGGGGAGTTGTATCTGATGAAGTGTTTGATAAGACCAAAATTGGCTATCAATACTGCATAATGGTGAAGGGAATTGTTAAAGCATTCAACGAAGCTCCAGGTGGAATTGAAATTATTCCATCTGAAATAAAATTATTAAATGAAACGCCTGATAAACTTCCTATAGATATGACAGGAGAAACAATATCCGAACTTGATCTCAGGTTAAACCATAGAGCTTTAGATCTGAGATCCCTTAAAAATCAAGCTGTTTTTGAGATTAGAGGGGAATTACTTAAAGCTATTAGGAAATTTTTGTTCGAGAGGGATTTCACGGAGATAACAACTCCCAAAATTATAGGATCTGCAACAGAAGGAGGCACTGAGCTATTTCCTATTATATATTTTGAGAAAGAAGCATTTCTTACTCAATCTGCTCAATTGTATAAAGAACAATTAAGTGGAGTTTATGAAAAGGTTTTTGAAATAAGCGATTGTTTTAGAGCTGAAAAGAGTCGCACTAAAAGACATTTATGCGAAATATTTACTTTAGACGTAGAAATGGCATTTGTAACAATGAAAGATATTCTTGAACTATTGGAAGAGTTGGTCCATAGTGCTATTAAAGATATTAGAGAAAATAAAATGGCTGCATTAAAATATTTGGAAATGGAAAATAAAACTATAATACCTGAGATTCCATTTCCTAAATATAAATATAAAGAAATTATTGAATTAATTAACAATAAATATGGGTTTAATCTTGAGTTCGGCGAGGATATTTCAACTGAAGCTTATCGAAGATTAGGAGATGAATTTTCTGGATATTATTATATAACTCATTGGCCAATGTCTATTAAACCCTTTTATATCATGCCTTCAAAGAATCCTAGATTTAGTGAATCTTTCGACTTGCAAAAGGGAATGTTAGAATTAACTTCTGGTGGAACCAGAGTTCATAATAAAGAACAATTAATAAAAGCACTTGAAGTAAAAGGACTTAGCCCACTTTCTTTTAAATCACACCTTACTGCTTATGATTATGGAATGCCTCCTCATGCGGGATTAGGATTAGGGATTGACAGATGGGTTTCTATAATATGTGGATTAGATGATATAAGAGAAGTAGTAATGTATCCAAGAACTCCTGATAGATTAACACCCTAATATATTAAATAAGATTAAATTTTAAAAAAAATGAATAATTCATATATTCAAGATTATATTAAGGCTGGAAAGGCAGTTATTGCTGCTAAAAGGCTGGCGAAAAGAATCATTAAACCAGGTGAATCGTTTTTAGAAATAGCCAACAGATGTGAAGCTGAAATTATTAAAAATGACTGCGAACTTTCATTCCCTATCAATATGTCTCTAAATGAAGTTGCTGCTCATTATAGTCCTCCAATTGATGATGATACTATAATACCAGAAAAAGGATTATTAAAAATCGATGTTGGGGCTCACTACAACGGATATATTGCAGATTCAGCGTTTACAATTAATCTTGATGAAAATCCAAAACTTCAAAATTATATTGAGGCAGCAAAAGAAGCTCTTGAAGCAGCAATTCAATTATTCAATCCTGGAATTAAATTATATGAACTTGGTGAAACAATCGCCCAAAAAATTATAAAACGAGGTTTACGACCCATAACTAATTTAGGAGGTCATGAGCTGAAGCAATATAATTTACATGCTGGACCTTTCATTCCAAATTATAAAGAAAAAATGCATAATCAAATATTAAAGCCTGGAGATGCATATGCTTGTGAACCTTTTACAACTTCTGGTGTCGGAAAAGTTGAGAATGGGAATCATACCTATATTTATCGATTTGTTAAACGTGTCAAAAAAAATATACCTTATGAACATTTAAGTTATATGAATAAAATTGAGAAAAACTTTAGACATTTTCCATTTTCACCTCGTTGGATAGCGAATAATAATCTCATACCTAAAAATAAAATACAGAGAATTCTTGAAACTTTTATAGGAAAAAAAATATTAGATAAGTATCCTATTTTAATAGAAAAATCTAATGAACCCGTAGCTCAAGAAGAACATACAGTTGTAATAGATATGGATGGGCGAGCTATAGTGACTACAAGAGAATAAAAATTTCAATGAGTTTTATTAAACTTGGTATTCTAGATGTTCCTTTAAAAACTTTGATATCATACTATTTGCTTTTTTTGTTAATTGGAACTTTCTGGATGTACGTCCTTTAAATTCAATCCCAGATTTAATCCAATCTGTTTCTTGTACCATTTCTATTAGCTTTTTT
>CAYSZJ010000262.1:0-3566 GCA_964435435.1 uncultured archaeon | reverse complement strand
CGAAAGGTGCAATTATTAGGAAAAAGCAAAATCTAAATAATTTTGTAAGGAATTCGGTTACTTTCTTAATTTTTTCTTCAGAATTTTCTGGTTTTTCAGATTTCATATCTCAAAATAATTTAAAATATAATCGTGAGTATAAAGGAAATATTAATTAAAAAATGTATCATATAATTTTCTACCATAAAACATATATTTTAGTGGTAAAAGTTTACGAATTACTAGCAAAATTAATAGAACTATGAATCTTATCTAAATTTCGGGAGATAATTCTTTTGTAAGTCGCTCATTTCATTAAAAATGTTTTCTGCCATTTCAAAACTCCCAACATTCGGATCAATTGCTAAGCAAGTCAATGCCAATTCTTTAGATTTTTTTAAAACAGCATCTACACACAAATCTTGAATAGATGCCTCAATACGAAGTAAGGCAGCAATACTCTTTGGTAGTTCACCTATTTTTACACCATGAACACCTTGTTTATTAACTCGGGTTGAAATTTCAATAACTAAATCTTCTGGTATATTTGTTATCAATCCATCATTTGGGATATTCACAGCACTTTCATAAGAATTTCTATCAGTAATTAAAGCTTCAATTATCGGGATAGCTCTTTCTCCGGAGGGTTCTTTAAATAGTGGTCCAATCCTAGCTAATCTTCCTTTTTTAAATCGTTTATAATAATGAGTGATAAGTTCATATATATTTTGATTAAATTGGTCTGTATGTTTAATCCAATCAATCATATCTTGAGTTTTTGTAAACTCTTCAGCGAATTGAAGATATTCCCCTAAATGATTGTCTCCAACATAGGGAAAATAGCCGAATCGCTTATAAATCTCAAAGGTTAAAGTTGAAAATTCAAATCTGTCTTCATTATTCTTAAAATAGTTCATAGCTCTAGCATTAAAATCTGGCATTAAATCTCTCCCATTAGATAAATCTTCTAATCCCAATAAAAAGGCAAAGTGATTAAGCCCAGCAACTTTCATTTTCAATTCTTCCAACTTTATATTTAACATTATCGGTAGATGATGATCTAAAAATCCAATTTGATGACATAAGCCAATGAATTTTAAATTTTTTGTTGCTCTTTTAATTGCTAAACATACTCTTGACATAGGATTTGAAAAGTTAATAAAAAAAGCATGTGGACATATCTTTTCTATATCTTTTACAATTTCAATAATGGGGGTGATTATCCTCCAAGCATGAAAATTGCCACCTGGACCCCCACATTCTCCTAAAATTTGAGTAGAACCATGCTTTCTAGGAATTTCATAATCCTGCCACCATAATGGAAATCTATCACCAACTTCAATTGAATTAATTATGAAATCTGCATCCTCAAAAGCTTTAGCTCTATTAGTGGTCCATTGGATATTAAATTTATTTCCTAATCTTTCATTTTCGAAAGTTAATAACTCATAAACAATTTTCAATTTTTCTTTATTTATATCATGAAGTACAATTGTAGATCCTTCCAGAATTATACTTAAATATAAATCATTAAACATTGATGGTCCAAATGAAGTTGATCCTGCTCCAACAAGGACAATTTTTTTTTCCATAGTTTTAAAGGATTAAATATTCAATATTTCCTTAAAATATTAACAGAATTAAAGAATTTTCATTTTAAAATTAGTAATTAATATATCATTGAAATTAATTCTACTTTTTTGTACAATTCATAATATTAGAGAGAGATGGGAAATAAATGGGTAAAGTTTATAAAGGATTTTTCTCACATTTTTAATAATGAGCTTTTCAAATAATACTACGACACATTGGTGTGGATTACATTTAGGTGTATTCATAGTATTCATCCGTAGTATTATTAAGAGAGAATAAATCAAATCTCTTGACCTAGTTCTTATATTTTTTATTGGTTTATTCTCTTAACATACAATTACTATGTAAAATTTATTCGAAAAAGGTCAAGCCCTGATTTCATTCTCCTTGTTAAAGCTAAATCAAAAAAAGGAGGTGAATAATGGTTGGGAAAAAAAGGAAATAAAATAGATCCATATATGATACTTGATTACTATAAAGATTGGGATTCTGATAAAACTCCAGTTATGATGACTTTAGATAACTCAGATGATAATCCTGGGAAAATAGAATCGGAAGATGAGAAAAAACTGGCTTATCTTAGGAACAAGTATAAAAAATCTAAATAATTTTTTATTTACTTATTTTTATTAGTTTAGCAGCTTTATGATAATAATTTATCTATCCTTTCTAATGCTTCTTTAATTCTTTCTATTGGTTGAGTTAGAGCAAATCTTACAAAAGATTCGCCATATTGACCAAATCCAATCCCTGGAGTTATAATTACCCCTACATTAATCAATTTTTTAACAAAATCCATACTATTAGTTTCTCCCTCAGGAATTTGAGTCCATACATAAAAAGTTGCTTTTGGTTTATCTGTTTCCCAACCAATCTTATTTAATCCTTCAACCAGTACATCACGTCTTTTTTCATAAATTTTCATGTTTTTATCCACGATTTCTGGTTTTTTTTCTGATTTATATTCATTTAATCCTTTTATTACTGCTTTTTGTATAAAAATTGGACACCCTGAATCAATTTGAGATTTTATTTTTCTTAATCCTTCAATAATTTCTTGGTTACCCACTGCCCATCCACATCTAAATCCTGTCATATTAAATGTTTTTGATGCACTATTAATTTCAATATGATCAGAATTGATTTGTAATAGAGTTGGGGCAGTATAATCGCCAAAAGTGAATTCAGAATAAGGATTATCGTATATAATAATAAAATTATAATCTTCAGCATAGTCTACAGCTTTTTTAAGATATTCTATAGGTGCTATGGCTCCAGTAGGATTATTAGGATAATTTAAATACATCATTTTTGCTTTTTTTAGAATTTTAGTCTCTATTAATTCTAAATTTGGAAGAAATTTATTCTGTTTTGTTAATGGCATTAAATAAGGTTCTCCGTCACATAGTTTTGTTGCTCCATTTGCATAAACAGGATATCCTGGATTAGGACATAGCACAATATCTCCTGGATTGATAAATGCTCTTGCGATATTAGCAACTCCTTCTTTTCCTCCTAATACATTAGTAACATCTCTATCAGCATTAAAATCTACCCCAAATCTTACTTTATACCATCTAGCAATTCCTTCTCTGAATATTTCTTCTCCCATACTAGCAGGATAATTTTGATTTTCAGGAATTTTAACCTGATCTATTAACTCATTTATAATTAATTCTGGAGTTGTTAGATCAGGATCACCTATTCCTAATGAAATGAAATCTATACCTTCTTTCTTTTTCTTGGCTTTTAATTCTTCAATTGCCACGAAAATATATTTTGGTAATCGTTTAACTCTTTCAGCATATTCTATTTTCATTTTCACATCACTATATCATTAAAATAAGATGTTAGAAAAGAAGTAAAATAACTTTGTTTAATGAATAAATTTTTTTCCTATCAAAATTAATATTTAAACTCATGACCGCACATACCACATATATACTTGAAACCATAAATATTGGGATTTTCCATAATAATATTTTCCCGATCTA
>CAYSZJ010000261.1:0-3653 GCA_964435435.1 uncultured archaeon | reverse complement strand
TTTCAGGATATGATGAAGAAAGTGATACTATTTATCAATATGACAAAACAGGGTTGCATGGGGGCTTTTCTCCCCTCTCTAAATCAACAAATTTCGAATCCAGTTTAACAAAGGATTTTAAAATAAATAATGAAAAATTAAATCTTTCAAATACATTATCTAAGGGCCCTGGAGAGATTTTATCAGCATTACAGATTGAATTCATGACATTAGAACCTAATCATTCATTTCAAACCGCTTTAGTAATTTCTGGTGGCGAAAATAAAACGGAGTTAATAGAAAATATACAAGCTGGAAAAAGTAATGCTATAAAATATTTAGGACAGGTAAATAGATCAGTTAAATCAGAGCAACGGAATTTACAAGAGGAGGCATTTATTAAATTGAATATACAAGAAGGGAAGGAATGTGAATAAATAAAATCCAATTTGATGATTCAAATAAAAAAACCTTTAGTGGGAAGTTATTTGATGAATGCTATGCTCGAGTATGGATTATAATTCAAGTTGATATAGTTGTCTTTAGATTTTTAAATAAAATTGGTAATTTAAATTCTTTTGAAATAATTTTTTCAAAAAATATAAAATGAATTGGTTTAGAAATTTCAGAATTTGTTAAAAAATTTCTGATGAGATCAATAAATACCTTATCATTTGAAAAGTCTGAATTAATAACAATAACATAGTTCCTAAAATTACTCCATCCTTCTTTCTCATTAAAATAATTAAGAATCGAATTTTCTTCAAATTTCGATTTAAATTCTCTTAAAACAAATTCTTTATTGAATTTCTCCCTGTCTAATAATAGATAATCCAAAATGATTTCTTCATTTTCACGATTTTCTAAAATGATAATTCCTTTTTGTTTCTGTTTTTCAAATGAAATTTTAATATCTTCAACTTTACATTTTTTAAAAATCTTATAAATTAAAAATTGATAATCTTTAAAATAGCCAATCTTAGTTTCTCTTATTTTGTTTCTAATAGTTTCTTTAAAGTCTTCATTTAATTCATAACCAATTCCTTTTCTAAATAGAGATTTTGCAACTTTTAATGCTGTACCTGAACCAACAAACGGATCCAAGACTTTATCTCCTATGAAAGAAAACATTCGTATTATTCTATAAGGTAGTTCTTCAGGAAACATTGCAATGTGTTCTTTTTGGATCATTCCTGGAAATCTCCAATGCCCAACATACCATTTTTTCCACTCATTTAAAGAGATTTTAGATAATTCTTTAATTTTAAGATCAATTTTCCTTCCTTTTCCCGCGTGTTTTTTAAAAATAAGTATATGTTCATAATCAAAAGTCAATAAACCATTCCTAGGATAATAGATTGAACCCATTAAAGAACAACCACCAGTAGTATTAGTTGTACTGATTTTTTGCCATATAATATCCCCTAAAAAATCAAATCCTAAACTTAAACAATCAGTTACAATCTTACTAGATATTGATAGAATATGATATCTTCCAAATTTAGAGGTTCTTAGATATTGATCTCCAATATTAATTATCATTCTACATTTAGGTTCAAGAACACGATAACATTCCTTCCAAACTTGTTTCAATCGTTGAAAATATTCTTCGAAAGAATCATAATATCCAATTTGGCCTTCAGAACCATAATCCTTAATTTTTCCATAAGGAGGAGAAGTTATTATTAGTTGAATCGAATTATCTTTGAGTTCATCCATTTTTTCAGATGATTTATAATAGACTATTGGTTCATTAATTTCAAACAAAGGGTCACACATTATATTGATATTAAAGTAAAATTATATTTCAAAATTTAAGATTCAAATTCTTATACATCAATATTTTATTAAAATTTATATAAATAACTATCAAAGATTAGATATATTATGGGTAAAAATGCTAAAGTAAATCAGATAATCTTAATTATTTTTGATGATGTTAGAGCAGAACATTTATTTAATTTGATGAGGGAAGGAAAGCTTCCAAATATAACTCAAATTGCTGATCATGGCATAATATGTGAAAGTTGTATTACTTCCTTTCCAAGTGTCACCCTACCTTGTTATGCAGATATCATAACTGGTTCCAATTCTGGCTATTATCCTAAAGAGGGAAGTGGAGTTCCTAGTTATCATTGGCTCAATCGTACAGATCCTCCTTCAGAAAAAAAGAAACCACCTTTTATTCGTAATTATAGTGAACGACGTAGTATATTTAAAATTAACAAAGACATTGGTTCAAATGTTAAGACTATTTTTGAGCAAGCGGGTGATGGAAATTTTTTAAGCGCTACTAGTTTTCTATATAGAGGTTCTACATTCACTACTTCAAAGGAATTTAAAGCGGAATTAATATTAAAAAGAATTGAAGATATCTATAAAAATCCTGGAGAGATTTTTCCTGATAAGGAAATCCCAAAAATAAGCGTAGGATATATTCCACATACTGACCATTTAATGCATGAATTTGGATTTGATCATCCCAACTATATAAATCTAGTCCTCGATTGTGATAAATCTATTGGGTCTTTGGTTAAAACACTTAAAGATACTGGAACTTATAAGGATACAGCTATATGCATTACCTCCGATCATGGTAATTACAAAGCTCAAAAAACTTATGATCTTGAACATTTCTTCCAAGAAAAAGGTTTAAGACCTTACAATCCTAAAACAGGATCAGGAGATTTTGATGTTAATTTAGGCGGTGTTGGATTCTTTAACTTTAAGGGAGACACATGGCACCATCATCCTGCAATCAATCAAATGAAAAATTTTGAGCCAAGTGGAAGTGGAAGTTCTTCATTGAATTTATTTAAAACATTATGGGAAATTCCTGGTGTGAAACTAATGTATTATGGAGATGATAAAAATATAGCTGAGAAAGGCATCATCTATCTTGAGCGCAGAGATAATAAATTTAATAAAGTACTAAAAGGTAGAATTGAATATCATGGAATAGGTAGAAACCAAAAAACAAGATATTCATTTGAGAGTGAAGATCTATTTAGTTATGTGAAATATGAAGAATCAGCTGCTCTTCTCGATAATAAATTCCATACTATTGATGAGTGGGTTGGTGCCACTTCTCAAATTGATTTTATAAATATTATAGACCAGCTACCACGTCATTTTAAAAATCCTCGATCATGTGATATAATAATATCTACGGTTGGAGAATATTGCTTTAATTATGAACATGGAAAAACTAAAGGTTCTTCTCTGTATTCTCATGATATTGCTCAAAAAAAATCGATGACGGTACCTCTAATTATTGGAGGGTCCCCAAAGATTCCTATATTAGAACTAAATTATTGTAAAACTACTGATATAGTTCCTACACTATTAGAATTATTAGGATCTAAACCAGATCAAAGTGTTGTTGGCAAATCAGTATTAGATTATGATTAAAATTGTTAAAAAATTCTATGAGCATATATTTTCTTTCTTATATAAATATAAGAAAATTAAGTTTTAGATAAAATGATCAATAAGAAGTGTAAAAAGTAATTATTGATAGAGTGTTTGTTAAATATAATAGAAATAGAGATTAATTTAGTTTAATACTACTTGAGGTTCAGCTGTAATGAAAGCAACTAATATTATTATAGTGCCTGAGACCCATTGGGATCGGGAATGGTACCTAACTTTTCAAGAATTTCGCGCTAAACTTG
>CAYSZJ010000260.1:0-3677 GCA_964435435.1 uncultured archaeon | reverse complement strand
GATATATCAGGAGAAACTATCACTTAAATTTCAATAAAAATCTAAATTTTCATGCATATCCTTCAGAAGCTTTAACCATTACAGATGATTTTGTTCTTATTCTTAATTTAGATTTTATAACTAAAGTTATTTTGGATATTATTTATGAAGATATCCATTTAGTGGTTGAAAAAAAAAATAATGAGGATGCGTCTGATGTTTATATTGAATACTCCAAAGATGAATTCGTTGATTTAATAGATATCTTAACAAATATTTTATCTCTTGAAGAAAAAGATAGATATTCCGATCATATTGTCTATTTAAGAACAAATAGATGAATTAATTAGATAAATTAATATTAAGCACTCTTGGAATAGTACCCTAATTTATATTAAAATCTTTAACATTTCTAATTATTAACTATTTAAAGTATTATAAGAATCAGGTGAATTTAAGCTACTTCTTAGAACTGAAGAAAGTGCTAATCTTTTAAAGAACTGTGTATACTGTTGCCGAGCTTACGAACATTCAAGAAATGTATTGGATGCGATTGTTAAATGAAGCATTATTTACTGCTTCAAGCTTCAAGCAAGAATTATAAGGATAGAGATATTTTATTAAATTTTGAGACTGAGAGTAGGGAGTAAGCAACTGGTTTAATCTTCTTAGGTTTTCGCTTCGATTCTCGGTGAAATAGAAGGCAAGAAGTAATAAGATTTTTTTATGAAAAACGGTTTTATTACAGTAAAATCAAACAGTATATTTTATATGTTTAATAATGATAAAATTCAGAAAATGAAAAATAAAGGTAAACTTATTTATAAAAGTAAAACACCTTAAAAAATAACGAGACTAGTAATCTTATCACTTCTAGATAGTGCCTGTTTAATAGGAATGATTGTAGCCTTAATTTTAGTTGTTAATATATTAATTTACATAGAAATCCCTAATTCATTATTGCCAAGCATGATTTATTTTCTAGGTTCGATTTGTATGGGATTTTTCTTTTACACTTTTATAATGTTAATCTTACGAGAATTTTGGACTTATTTATTAATTTATGAAAAAGGAATTGGAATATTATTAACCTCAATAATTCCTTTTAAATTCAAGCGTGAATATATCCCTTATGAAAATATAATTGATGTTAAAGTAGGAATAGATGATTTTAATCTTGAAACTCTTTATGTTTATGTTAAAAATAGAGATCCTTATGACTTAGATGAGTTTGACATTTCTGATTTACAAGAAGTAGAGAAAATAATTAAAGAAAAAATAAAAAATTATAATTAAACTAAATTTTAATTAATTTTTCTAGGAATATTGTAAATTCGCACTTCATAACGTTTTTCAGGCTTGATCTTCCCTATATGAATAAATTCGATTGGAATATTAAAATAGTACTGATCTCACATTATACGAAAGTCAAAAGTTAAGAAATTAAAAACTTGAATTTTATTGATATAAAATTTATTGAGAAGAATTATGGGAAAAAAAGGATTTCTAATTATTTTATCAATTTGTTTTTAGGATATTGTTTCAATAATTTCTTCTCTTTGATATCTCTTATTGATTCACTTATCATAGGGTACAAAACTATAGATAAAACAGAAGTGCTGGTTATTATTAATACAAATGTAAATATAAAGATGGAATAAATATCATCAAATGTTGTCATAGATATGAGAAACATAACAAATGATAATACTAACAGAATTAAAAAATAAATTAAACAAAAATCTATACCTTTTTTATAATCTTCTCTATTCAATTTTATTAATTCATAATTGGGAATCTCATTTTTTTCAAAAATATTTCCCTTACTAAATTCATTTTCTATTATTTGAATTTTGCAATTTTGTATTAAATTGTTATAACTAATATTCATTGTTAATTTTCCTACATTGCAATCTATAATTTCATTATTTTTACAGGTCGATAAATATAGTTCATTATGAATTGAAGTTTTTCTGATTTTGATATCAGAACATGATTTTAAATCTAAGAAATTAATTTTACATACCTCGATTGTTATATTTTGGCATTTATACAAAATTGCTGAACTGAGATTGCATTTTCGAATAGTGATATGAGATTTTGATTTATTCATTTTAAACGGTTCTGGGAAAGTTTCTATAGATTCAATAATAATTGGATTATCAATACTTCCTTCTCCTCTAAATTCAGATAAATTATATGTATCTTTCTGTTTATGAAATAGCATAAAAAGAGTTATCATGAGTGAAAATATTCCAAACCATATAGAAATTAAACCTAACCAAAAAGAGATTAAGGTCAAGAATTTAAACACACTACTTAATAATAAAAAAATAACAAATAATATCACTAAAAAGCCCTCAATAATTATTAGTGAGTTCTTTAAGTTAAAATTGAGATATCTTCTCTTCATTTTTGCAGTATCATCCACCTAACTCTTTTGAAATTTTAAAAATCTGAAGTTCATATCTTTTTTCAGGGTTAATCTTACCTGAACGGATAAATTCGATAGGGATATTAAAATAGTACTGATCTCCTTTTTTTGTTGGTTTTTTCACAATGACAGTGATTAAATTTTGCTCCATAAGATACCATAAACAGTTATAGTATTTATACCTTTTTATGTTATACAAAAAATATTAGGACTCTTTAGAAATTTAACTAGGAGTATCTTTTATATTAATTATGACACAATCTCACCCCAATTCCTATTTTGGAAAACTTTATGTTTATTTGGACGCCAAAGAAGTCCGACTCCTTGTAAACACATTAAAGATTAATGAAGGGATGACACAAAAAGAAATTAGCGAGAAAATTGGTTCAAGCATTGAGAGTGTGATGAATCGCGGGTCAGCATTGAGGATTAAAAGCTACCAAAAATTATGTGAATTGGCTAAGAGGGTAGATATAACACTAACCATAAAGAAAAGAAAATCTATTCATACTTATTGTGTAAGATCTATGCAAGAACTAGCAAAAGAAATTGGACTAAAGAAAACGGGAATTGCAGGAAGGTTCTTATCAGAAGAGTATAAAGGAATGAATATCTCTCATAGATGGCAATGCAGGAAGTGCGGAAGGATATGGAAAACCTCTCCAAGTAGCATTAAATACCAAGGAAATTGGTGTAAAAAATGTTCAGGGAGAGAAACATGGGCATATGAGCAGATGGTGGAATTAGCAAGAAAAAGAGGTTTAGAAAAGACAGGTGTTTCAGGTAAGTTTTTGATGAAAAAAGGAGAGTATGAACAGCAACCATATCCAGATAGGAGTAAATATCAATGGGAATGCGGGAAGTGTGGGTATGTATGGGAAGCAACTGCAAATAACATAAAACGAGGATCATGGTGTAGATCATGTCAATATTCACAGCTTTCCCGCAGATTCAGAAAGTCTTATCACGAAATAATAGAATTAGCAAGAAAAATCGGTATTATCAAAACGGGATATGCAGGTACATTTTTAGCGAGTAAAGAAGAATATAACAAAGTCAGAAAACCTAGCCACCATAAATTCAAGTGGAAATGCGGAAAATGTGAGGAAGTTTTTGAGATGGATATAACCCATGTAAGCCGACCGCAGTGGTGTCCAAGCTGTACCGAAGGGGAAAGCGAAAGCCTCTGTCGAGATTTTTTCGAGCGAATTTTTAAAGCTAAATTTCCGAAACAGCGACCAGAATGGTTAGTGAATCCTTTTAG
>CAYSZJ010000259.1:0-3869 GCA_964435435.1 uncultured archaeon | reverse complement strand
CTGAACCAGAGCCAATATATGAACCTGTTTCTGAACCTGAGCCAATATATGAGCCTACTCCAGAACCTGAACCAGAGCCAGTATATGAACCTACACCAGAACCTGAGCCTGAACCAATATATGAACCTACACCAGAACCTGAACCTGAGCCGGTATATGAACCTACTCCAGAACCAGAGCCAGAGGAAAAACCTAAAGAAGATGAAAATATGGAGGAAGAAACAGGCGAAACCGAATCTTTAGAAGAATAAGAAAATAATTTAGCGGGACTAACGATTAGAGGTATGTAACTTCCAAAAGAGGGAAGTAATTAATTGACAAGACAAAAATTAGATGAATTGAGAAATTAAAGATTATTATTTAAAGGGTAAACTCCATAAGAATTTACTGCTTCAATCATCCACTTTAAGCGATCAACAGAAATACCCGGGTGAAAATTAGCAGGAGATAGCATATATCCTCCACCGTGTCCCAATGCGTTTATAGCATTCTGTACAGCTTGTTTAACTTCATCTTTCGTGGCATCTACTAAAATGTGTCTCGTATCAATATTTCCTGATAAGCACAATTTATCTCCAACTTTTTTTTTAACTAGAACTGGATCAACAAAAGGTGGTTCTAGGCATTGGAGCCCATCAAAACCAGATTCTACTATGAAATCTAAGAGGCTTGTGATATCTCCGTCAGTGTGAAGAATAAATTTTCCACCCCAATCATGGATTGCATTTGAAACTTCTTGGAAGCATGGTAATAGATATTTATAAAAATATTTTGGATTAATCATAGGACCTCCTTTATGAGCTATATCACCTCCTTCAAGAAAGATCTTAGCTCCACAATCTGAGTATGCTTTAAAAACAGTTAAGACAAAATCGGTGCAAAATCGGAATCGTTCTTCGATTAGTTTTGGATCATTTTTTAACGCCCGAGCAAAATAATTCATTCCCATTCCTTGCCATACAGGAGGAAATGTAGAAGTTAAAGCATTTTGAGCTATAATACAAATCTCATCCTTGATATCACGGCACTTTCTTAAAACTCCTTTATAAAATTTTTTAGCTTTTTTGTATTCTTCTTTCAAATCAGGTTTAGGATATGCTTCCCAATCTTCTCGGTTTTTTATGTATCCTCCATAGTAATCAGGATATGGATTTCCATCAATATTCCTTACTTTATGCCTTTTTCCAAAGATATCTGTCATTTCAGTTCTACTTTCAAGGATAAATGGGATATATTGGATTCCCACACCATCAAATCCTAACTTATGACCTGCTCTAACAGCTTTTGCGAAGACAGAAATTTCAATATCATTGAGAATAGTGTTAATTCTAACAACCCAATCATCTGGATATTGTTTCTCTAGTTCATCAAAGATATCAAAAGCAGTTCTTTTTGGTCTCCCTAATATCTTATCAGCGACGTTTCCATCTATATTAATAGTATGGGTTGGAATTCTATCTGGTTCTTCAAGATTTAATGCGGTCCAAATTCGGTCATGTGAATTCATATTTATATTTTCTATAATGTATTGCTTATTAATTTATTTAAATCAACAAAGCAATCCTAAGAATTATATGTATAATCTATGTTTAAGTCTGATTTCTATACAAACTATTAAAATATGACTATTTAACTCTGGAATAGTTGTGGCAGTTCATTAATATTTTTTAAAAATAAAACATTTTTTTTTATATAAACACATAGTTATCTAATAATGAGAGTTTTAATTAGTATTCGTTCTTTAGAGGAAGTTTTACCTGCTATAAGGGGGGGAGCAGATATTATTGATCTTAAGAATCCTAATGAAGGTTCGTTAGGAGCAGCTTTCCCTTGGATCATAAGTGAAATCAGGAATTATAATAAAAATATGAAATTAAGTGTAGCAATAGGAGATATGCCAAATTTACCAGGAACAGCATCTCTTTCAGCACTAGGAGCGGCATATTGCGGAGCTGATATAATAAAGGTAGGGCTTCTTGGTCCACAAAGCGCAGAGGATGGAATCTTTTTATTAAAAAAAGTTGTAAAGGCAGTAAAAGAGTATGATCCTAATATCTTAGTTGTAGGAGCAGGATATGCTGATTCTAGAAATTTTACTAGTATTGATCCTATGAAAATCCCCATAGTATGTAGATCAGCTGGAGCAGATCTCGCGATGTTAGATACTTTATCAAAAGATGGGAGAACCTTATTTGATTTTCTAAATCTTACTGAATTAGAATCATTTATAGATGAAGGTCATAAATTAGGATTATTATGTGCATTAGCAGGATCGCTTAAGTTAGAACATATAAAGACAATTCATCAATTAGGAACAGATGTAATTGGATTTAGAGGTGCTGCTTGTAGCGAAAATGATAGAAAATCAGGGGTAATCACACTTGAAAGAGTTAAAAATATAATAAATGCCGTTAAAAATCTAATAAACGAAAATAACCCTTATTTTGATAATATTAAAAATAAATCCTATTATAACTTAATGAAAAAGTGAAGTAGAAGCGATAAATAAGATAAAAGCACGTTAAATTAGTAAGAAATAACATGAAAATTAAATATAGCAAATCTATTATTTATATAAAAAAAATTAAGGTTCTCAAATTATCATGATTAGAGCAGTATTAGTCTGTGATTCTCAAGGGTATCCCTTCTATTCTAATAAAATTGATCCAAGTATTGGTGATATTAATCCCGCAATTTTTAGCGGTTTAATTTCAGCTATAGGAGCTATAGGAAAGCAATTATTTAAGGAGGATATTGCAAGAATTTCTTATGGTGAAAAGTATGAAATAGGTATTATTACAAAAGAATTGTTTGGGGATAAGAAGTTAATTTATTTTATTTTTTTAGTTGAAGGAGAACCAGATCTTCCATTAATGAAAAAACTTAGCACAAATATTTTCATTGAAACTAAACATGTTTTGAAAGATCCACTTTCTGCTCAACTGGATATTAAAGAAAAAATAGATAGAATCTTGGCAAATTTATGATAATCTTGGTTTAGTGTGGTGTTTTTTTTTTCCAAGTAAGTTGCACATTACCTATTTTATCCCCATTTTATATTGTCTGATGTTCTTTTCTTTTTACATTTTATTTTTTTCCTTGGATTTGGTTTTAAAAGTGAGGTAAATATGAAAATATTTATTAACAATTTGTTCTATAATTTATAAGAATTCAAGCTAAAATAAGTTAAGATAAAAAAATGAATGTAAAAGATATCAAAGGACGTCCTAATTTTACTTCAGGTCAATTCTTAGGGTATTTTTTATGGAAGCAATCAGATGGCTTTCATTTGAGATGGACCACAAAAGGAGGAAAAGCATACACCTTTCAAGGAAAGATAATTTATCAAACTAAACTAAGAATTACAAAAATAGTTAATCCTGTGACTAGACTTAAAATATACGAAACTGAAGAAAATATGATTCAATGGATTATTTTAGAAGAAGGAAAAATAAATGGAATAGATTTCATTTGTCCTAGAAATTTCACATTAGAACTAAAAATAAATAAGAAAAAAATTAAGCCAAAAAAAATATTTATAGGATCCCAAATGAAAAACCCAGAGAGTAATCCCTTTACTATAACTCAAATAACTGATAAACAAGAGTCCGGAATTGATGAAAAGAAAGTAAGAAGAGAAATGAAAAGAAAATTCGAAAAAAAGATTAAAGAGCCATTACACGAAATCGAACCGACGCCGATTTATGAACTTGCCCAAGAACCTGAACCAGAGCCCATATATGAACCTACACCAGAACCGGAACCCGAACCTGTATATGAACCTACTCCAGAACCTGAACCAGAGCCAGAGCCAATATATGAACCTACACCAGAACCGGAACCTGAACCTGTATATGAAACCCTACCAG
>CAYSZJ010000258.1:0-3888 GCA_964435435.1 uncultured archaeon | reverse complement strand
TTTATTAAATTCTCTAATAAAGGCTTTGGGCGATAAAACACCTCACTCATATATCGAAGATTTTTCTTATAAGAATATTTCTCCATTGGATTCTCTTTTTTAGAATGTATTATTAATTTAAGAAATTGTAACTGAAGAAACTAAATATTAATTATGTAAAAAGTCAATTATTATTTGATTAACTTCAGGAGCTCTTGTTTTTGGTGATTCATGACCAGCTTTTTCAATGACTTTGAACACGCTGTTTGGAATTCTCTTATGCATTTCCATCATTCTAGTTTTCGGACAAATCTTATCATGAGAAGCTGCTAATAGTAAAGTCTTGTTTTTTATCTTGTGTAATTTTTCTAATGATTCAAAACCTTTGAGTGCTTCAATTTGAAGTTCAATATCGCGAACGGTTGGCATGTCTATGGTACTTTCCCTTATTTCATCTTCAGCAGACCATATTCCAAAGAATTTTTTCTTTGGATTCGCTTTAAATTCTTTTCGATATTTATGATAATACCAAATATGGGCATTATCCCAAAATGCCTTCTCAGGGTACATTTTAACAAGTTCTAATTGTTCTAGTCGATTTTTTTTTAATATTTCTAAACCTATATTATCAGGACTGCCAGTGACAGTATTTATTAATAATAATTTATCAACATATTCTGGGTATTGAAGAGCAAACTGCTGTGCAATTAAACCTCCCATAGATAATCCTAATACATGTGTTTTTTTTATTTTGAGGAAATCTAGTAGACTCCGAATATCATCAGCTAAAGTTTCCATTGTATAGGGTACATCGACTCTTTCAGATTTTCCAGCACCTCGATTATCAAAAATTATTACTTTAAACCTCTGTGATAAAGCAGGAATTTGACATTTTAAACCTTCTTTTCGTGATCCAAAACCATGAATTAAAATGAGGGGGTCTCCTTTTCCAAAGATCTCATAACACATTTTTATTCCATTAAGTTCTACGAAATATTCTGTCATGATAATTTATATCTAAAATATCTTTTTCTGAGAATTTGAAGTTATTATATTAACTTAATCTCTAGCTTTTAAGAAAATTTATGATATTTTTATTAACTTCTGGTGCTTTTTCTTTATAAGAACTATGTCCTGCTTTCTCAATTACAATGAATTTACTATTAGGAATTCTTTCATGAATTTGCAGATTTACAGACTTAGGCATTTGGCGATCATTTGAAGCACACATTATTAATGTTTCACTTTTAATTTCATGCAATCGCTCTATAATATTATGAGTCCCTAGCGCGTGTGCTTGATTTTCTATATCTTGTGGAGTTGCAGGGTTAATATTGTCCTCTCTTATCAAATCTTCGGCTGAAAATAGTCCATGAAATTTCTTTTTTGGATTTTCTTTCATCTCTTTTCGAAATTTAAGTGTATAACTCATAGGAGTCGAATCGAAAAATGCTTTAGTAGGATCTTTCAATCTTTTTTCATATCCTGTAATTTTACTCTGCTTGTAGACTTCTAAGCCAGATTTATTTTCAGGCCATTTAGGAGTAGTATTAATTAAAATTAATTTATTTACTCGATTAGGATATTTTACAGCAAAGTGTTGAGCAATCATACCTCCAACTGACACTCCAACAATGTGAGCATTGTCTATTTTGAGATATTCCATTAAACCATTTATATCATCAGCAAATAATTCCATAGTATATGGTTGATTTGGACGATCAGATTTACCTGACCCTCGATTATCGAATCTTATTACCTTGAAATGTTCAGATAAAGGACCAAATTGTGCTATCCAACTTTCTTTTTTTGCTCCGAATCCATGAATTAAGAAAACTGGTACTCCTTCACCTTTTACTTCATAGCATATCTTTATTCTATTAACTTCAGCAAATAATTCAGACATGTAAGATTTATACCTGTAATTATTTCAAGTTAGATAATCAAATCTTCATCAATATTAAAGATTTTTTCTAAGTTCCTATAAAGAAGGATTTTATATTCTAATTTTTTAAAAATTCAATAATAATTTTATTGACTTCAGGAGCTTGAGATTTTAGATATTCATGTCCTGCCTTATCAATTACCTTAAATAAACTATTGGGCATTCTTTCATGAATTTCTAACATAACCGATTTTGGAACTAGTCTATCATGAGAGGCGGCTAAAATAAGTGTTTTATGCTTGATTTCATGTAATCTATCGAAGGTATTTTGTGTTTTAAGAGCATGTACTAAATTTTTAATGTCTTGAGGAGTAGGCGGATCAACTTTAAAATAATCTATAAGATCTTCAGTTGACCAGAGTCCATAAAACTTTCTTTTAGGTTCATTTACCATTCTTTTTCTAAATTTAAAGTAAAATCCTAGTTTAGTACTATTCCAAAAAGCAGTTTCTGGATCTTTTTTTATTAGCTTTACTCCTTCTAATCGAGATTTAATATATGCTTCTGGACCCTCACCTTCTGGAATTTTTGCTATAGAGCTAATTAATACTACTTTATCTACTTTATCAGGATATTTTAAAGCAAAATTTTGGAGTATTGTTCCACCAAGAGAAAATCCTACAAAATGAGCACTTTTAATATTTAAAAACTCCATTAATCCTTTTAGATCATCTGTAAATAGTTCCATATTATATGGCTGATTTGGTCTTTCAGTTTTACCTGATCCACGACAATCATATCTTATAACCTCAAAGTGCTCAGATAAAGGACCAAATTGAGCCATCCAGCTTTCTTTTTTAGAACCAAAGCCATGGACAAGAAATACAGGTATTCCTTTCCCTTTTACTTCATAGCAAATCTTAATACCATTAATATCAGCATAAATTTCTGTCATAATAATGATTAATTTTTTATTTTTTACATCTTACAAATAGAGAATCCACAAAATTTACATTTTCCTTTAGCATCTAAATTCAATTCACTTATACCAAAAATTACTCTTTTTATGAGTGTCTTGGAGCAGTTTGGACATATAGTATGTTCGTATTTTGTATTTGGCAAGTTTCCGAGGTAAACATATTTTAAACCAACATCTTTTGCAATTTCATAAGCATTATATAATGTTTTTAATGGTGTTGGATCTTTATATCCATAATCAATAGATTTATAGTGTGGAAAAAATCGACTAATATGAAAGGGAGTAAATTCTCCTAACTCTTTCAATATTCTTTCAGCAATGCTTTTAATGATTTCTTCATCAGAATTTAAACCTTCAATTATTAAGGTAGTAATCTCAACATGTACTCCTAAATCAATTGCTATCTTAGCATTTCGCCATACTTTTTGTACATCTGTTCCACAATATTTCTGAACCATATCCGCACCTCCTTTTAAATCAATATTAATAGCATCAAGTCCATTTTTAACTAACTCTTTAAGGACTTCTTCTGTCATATATCCATTTGATACATAGGTATTATATAACCCTTTTTTTTTAGCTAATTTAAACACATCCAATGAATATTCAAATAATAATGTTGGCTCATTAAAAGATATCGAAGTTCCCTGACAATTATTTTTTAATGCAATTTCTATGAATTTTTCTGGAGAGAGAAATTCACTCGAAATTTTTATGATATCAATAATTCTTTTTGAAGGATGAGAAAGATGATGGTTTTGACAAAAAAAACAGCTAAAATTGCATCCATATGTACCTACAGTAAGGGCTGTACTTCCAGGATGAAAATGATATAAAGGTTTTTTTTCAATAGGATTAAATGATAAGGCTGGTATTAGGCCATAAACAATGCTGTATATTTTGCCATTTTGATTAATTCTCGTTTGACAAAATCCTACTTTTCCTTCAGCAATTTTACATTTTCTCTCACAAGTTAAGCATTGAGAAAAGTGGTCATCAATTTTTTGCTGAAATCTTGCAATTTTTAAAAATTTTGAATTAGATA
>CAYSZJ010000257.1:0-3917 GCA_964435435.1 uncultured archaeon | reverse complement strand
AAAGTTAAAAATGCTTATAAAGAAATTGAACACATTGTTGGAGAAGATTTTATAAGCGATGCCGATTTTATGAAAGCGGCATACTCAAGAAATGTAGACCCTGCGTTTCCAGATAGATGGGCTGACATGATTGTAAGGCCTGAAACTACCAAAGAAGTATCTGGAATTGTTAAAATTGCAAATAAATATAAAATTCCAATGGTTCCAAGAGGTGGTGGTGCTGATCTTGTTGGAGGTTCTGCTACTAAAGGCGGAATCCTTATTGACCTTACACGAATGAATCAGATTTTCGAAATTAATGTAGATGACTACTACTGTATTGTTGGATGTGGAATCACGTGGGGCTCTATGCTTTCAGAATTACAAAAAAAAGGGATGACCACAGGAATTCTTGGTCCTGGAAGTGGTTATTCCGCCACAATCGGTGGGGGTCTTTCAAATGCAACCGTAGGATTTAGTTCTACAAAATATGGATTAGTCCCAGATATTTGTCTGGGGGTGGAAGTTGTTCTTCCAAATCCAGAAGGCACAATTATAAGAACTGGAGCAGCTGCAAACAAATATGCTACGCCTTTTTGTAGATATGGTGTAGCTCCAGATTTTACAGGACTCTTTATGGGAGATGTTGGAACCATGGGGATAAAGACTAAAGCATTCTTACGATTATTTCCTGATCCCCCTTTAAAAGCACGAAGATATTATATGCTCTTAAAAGATGATTATAGTAAGGTATTTGAGCTAGGTCATAAATTACGTAAAGAAGTTGGAGATGGATTGAATGATCTAATGGTTGCACCACTTATATTAACCACATTATTATCTGCGCAAGCTGAAAACAAACCACATAAAAGATCAAAATTAACCGGACCAGTATTTTCAGTAACGTTAGATGCAACAGATCAAAGGATTTTGGATGTCTATCTCGAAAAAGTTGATGAAATTATGTTGAAAGATGATGTTTGTCGACCATTTGAATGGCAGGAAATTGATTTAGACATGGTATCTTCAAAAGATTGGAAATTTACTCTAAAAGAAGAGTTCAATTTCTTCCAAAAATACATTTCGACTGCTCCACCTAAAAGCTCATGTACAACATGCCATAAAGTTGCGATTTCACGACTAAATGAAAGTGTTCAAAAAGGTGTACAATTCAATATTAAATATAAAGATGAATTTCCACCAAAAAATCCACCATACCCTGTTTTTGCTTCATTTTTAATGTTTTTGCCTAATGGTAACTGTGTGATTGTAGGCGGACTCGGTGGTGATAATACTAATGAACATCGTGAAGCTACGATGAATATATGGCATAAAAAAATAAGGCACCAAGTTCGTTACGGTGGAGCACACTACTGGCTTGGTGAATCAATCTCGCAATCTATTGTTGAAGCTGATGCTTTCACACCAGAATTCGCACAATTTTTTAGAGATATGAAAAAAGCTGTTGATCCGAATTATCTGTTAAGTCCTAATAAATTTCATATGTATAATTATGACTACGACTATACTAAACATATTGTAAAAGATGAGTAATTAGTATTAAAATATCTCATTAACTTTTTTTTATTTGTAGTATTCAATTGGTTAATTCAGTAAAAAACTAAAAAGTTTGATTCTCATGAGTGATAATGTCTATGTATTTAGTGTTGGAATGATTAAATTTGGTAAATTTCTTGATAGAAGTATTAAAGATTTGACCGGAGAAGTGCTTAAAACCATAAAAGAAGATAATGATTTTGATTTGAACAATATCGAAGCTGCTTGGTTTTCTAATACATGTTGGGGAATGACAGATTTTCAACATAGCATTCGAGGACAAGTGGCACTTACTCCTAACGGTATTGATAAAGTTCCTATCACAAACGTAGAGAATGCTTGCGCAAGTGGCAGTACAGCTTTTAATGGAGCGTGGACTGCGATAAAAGCAGGAGTGTTTGATTGTGCTTTAGCCATAGGAGCTGAAAAAGTTTATCAGGAAGATAGAGCAGCAATGATGAAAGGATTTATAACATATACAGATGTAGAAAGAACGAGAGCAATGATTGAACAAATGCAACAAATGGCTCAAAAACAAAAAGAATTGAGAGCTAAAAGTCAAGATGGTGGAGAGAAAAAAGAGAAGAAGGAAGGTCATTCTGCTTTCATGGATTTTTACGCGATGGGTGCCAAAGCTCATATGAAAACACATGGAACTACACAACGTCAATTAGCAGTTATTGCTGCAAAAAATCATACAAACTCAACAATGAACCCATTTGCCCAATATACTTTTCCTATGACTGTGGACCAAGTTATGGAAGATTATGAGGTTGCATACCCTTTAACAAGGGCAATGTGCGCTCCTGTGGGTGATGGGGCTGCAGCAGCTATTCTATGTTCTGAAGAGTTTTTAAAACAACATCCAAATGACAGGGCTGTATTAGTAAAAGCATCCATTTTAAGATCTGGATCTTGGAGCAGGGATAATATCGCCAACCGTGCTTCTACCGCAGCATATAAAATGGCAAAACTAAATTCAGAAGATATAGACGTTGCTGAAGTTCATGACGCAACTTCCTTTGGAGAACTTCATCAAAGTGAACAGATGGGATTTTGTAAAATCGGGCAAGGTGGTCCATTTGCAGAAAGTGGTGCAACAGAAATCGGTGGAAAGATTCCAATAAACCCTAGCGGAGGATTATTAGCAAGGGGACATCCTCTAGGTGCATCTGGTTTAGCGCAACTTTATGAACTTGTAACACAATTACGTGGAGAAGCAGGAAAGCGACAAGTGGATAATCCTAGGTTTGCCTTAGCTGAAAATGGTGGGGGAACAATTGGTTCAGGTGAAGCAGCTATGTGCGTTCACATATTAGAGAAGATTTAATCTTAAAAAAAAATTTTATTTAAAAAATCGCAAATCTACTTATGAAGGAAATATGAGAAAAGAAATTATTCACGCTTTATTTCATATCCTGCTTTTTCTCGATCATAAGTAGTCTCTGTTATTCCGCGTTCTTTAAGAACTCGTTTGAATACTCGATGTACCTCACTTTTGGGAAGCTCATCAACAAAATCAATATACCGAGGAATCATAAAATAAGCCATTTTTCCTTGGCAAAAATCTAATAATTCTTCCGGTGTCATTGTTTCTCCTGGCTTTAACACAACTGAAACCATTACTTCATCTTCACCTAATTCTGACTTAATTCCATAAGCAGCAGATTCCAAAACTTTATCATTTTGGTTGATGATGTTTTCAATACTAAAAGAAGCGATATTTTCACCACGTCTCCTAATTGAATCTTTTTTTCTATCAACAAAGAAAAACCAACCATCTTTGTCCATATAAGTTAAATCTCCAGTGTGAAACCACTTTTGCCCATCCTTAGTGACTCGGATTAAGTTTTTTGAAGCATCATCATCCTTATAATACTTAACTTCTCTTTGCTTGAGTTCATTTTCTCTTACTAAAAATACTAATTCTCCGACTTTTTCAGGTCCTAGAAGATTTCCATCATCATCCATTATTCCAGCTGTTGTTCCAGGAAGAGGTCTTCCCATAGATCCTACGGGGGCATCATCAGCACCCCCTGTTGTAAGCATAAACCCTCCTCCATCAGTAGCACCATAACCTTCAGAAATTTTTACACCAAACCTCTCTTCAAAAGCAACCCATACTTCTTTGGGACAAGCTGCTGAACCTACCACTTTTACGTTATGATCTTTATCATTTGGTCTCTCAGGTTGTTTCATTAAGATAGGGATCATAGCGCCTAAAGCATTAAATCTAGTAACCCCATATTTACGACATATATCCCAGTGTCTACTTGCACTAAATCGTTTACTAAGAATTACAGGTCTTTGAGCTGCATAACCAGAGAGACATGTTAAGAATAAAGCATTTGAATGGAACAATGGTAGACAAGTAAAAAGTA
>CAYSZJ010000256.1:0-3983 GCA_964435435.1 uncultured archaeon | reverse complement strand
TAGTGCGCTGGCAGTAGGTGCAACCATCTTTCTATATGATGGTAATCCCCTTTATTCTGATCCTCTTCGCTTTTTTGAATTAATAGAGAAGCATAAAATTTCCATATTTGGAACCAGTGCTGCCTATATCCATTATTTAATGGGCCTTGGAGTTAAGCCTGCCGAGAAGTATGACTTAAGTACACTTAGAGAAATATCACAAACGGCATCTACTTTATCTCCTGAAGGATTTGAATATGTTTATAGGGAAATTAAAAAAGACCTGTTTTTCAATTCAATTAGCGGCGGAACAGATATTAATGGCTGTTTTGCTGGAGCAATACCTATTTTACCTGTCTATTCTGGTGAATTACAAGGCCGTGCTTTAGCAATGAAAGTTGAAGCTTATGATGAAAATGGAAATCCAGTTGAGGATGATCAAGCTGAACTTGTCTGTGAAGCGCCTGCTCCTTCAATGCCTACCCATTTCTGGGCTGATGACGATAAAATGACAAAATATAATACAGCTTATTTTGACTTTTACAAAGATAAAGGTAAAAATGTTTGGAGACACGGCGATTATATCGTTATCCATAGTGATACTGGTGGAATTACATTCTGGGGTCGTTCTGATGCAGTTTTAAAACCTTCGGGAGTGAGGATTGGAACAGCAGAAATTTATAATGTTATTGAACAACTTCCTGAGATTGCTGATTGCTTAGTAATTGGACAAAAGATCAGCGGAGATATCCGAATTGTAATGTTTGTATTATTAAACGAAGATTATGAACTAACCGATGAATTAAAAGAAAAAATTAAAAAAGAACTCCGTACAAAAACCTCTCCAAGGCATGTACCTAAAATTATTTTACAAGCACCTCCAGACGGTATTCCTTATACATTTAGCAATAAAAAGGTCGAGATTGCAGTTACTAAGATAATTCATGGAATGGCAGTAGCAAATAGAGGAGCTTTAAGAAATCCAGAATCATTAGATTTCTATGAGAATATGAAAGAAGACCTTCAAAAATTTTAAAATTCATTCTTTTTTATTTTTTAAATAATATTCTGATAAATGTAACTTAACCCATATACTAATATATTATTAAAAATCAGAGGAATAAAAAAGTGTATTTTTATTGGGCGATCATTGCTCCAATTTTACCAGCCTTAGCAATATTTTTAAGTGCAGTTTTAATTAAAGAGAAGAAAAGACTTAGAATAATATTATTAAGCATAATTTGTGTTTTTAACATATATATCTCTTTTAACCTTATTAATATATTTCGAAGGGATTATAATGGAGACCTTTCCATATTTCCCTTAAGTAATTATACTGCGTACCTAATAATAGTAAATGTTGTGTTTCTATCGTTTTCCCTTTTGCTCCTAATGAAATTAGATGTATTTAAAGAGAATCGCTTCATTATCGGTGCTCAATCTTTTTTCTGTAAATTAAAAAGAAGTATATTTATGCTTGAGAAAACTACGGATAAGCTTCTATCAATTTTCTTACTTTTTTGGCTATTTTATATAGTGGGTTTTTTAAATGTTTACATTCACGAATTTGGTCACGCAATGGCAGATGTTTTAGTTGGAACGTATTATAAAGAAATTAGAATTTACATCTTTTTACAAGGATGGGCTTCTGGACATCTATTGGGTAGTGATGAATTTCTTCTTTTTAAAGCTAATATAATTTCATTTGGGGGATTAGTTGCAGAATGTTTGTTTGCATCATTTTCATTATTTATTATATTACGGAAAAAAGAAAAGAATGGTTTCACATGGCTTTTATCGATTGTAATTTCAATGCTTTTTTTAAATCGAGTCCTGCTTTATTTCACGTTTCCTCAATTTTTCAATATAAGGAGTGATGTGTTATCACTTGTGAATACAGGATGGGATCCTTGGATTCTTTTTTTTTTTTTTTCCATTCTTAATCATGACATTCGCGCTCACATTAAAGTTGATGTCAAGATTTTACAAAACAAGTTTAAAGAAAAAGAAAAAATTTCTAATTATTTATTTCCTTAGTTTAACTACCTACATAGTTGTTTTAAATGTATTAAGAGTAATTGATGAATTTATTACTCCATTAGCATCGTTTAGTTTTTATTGAAGGAGAAATAAATCAAATTTTTTATTCATACACTTTTGAATTTGAACCTCTTTTTCAAAAAAACTAACTAAATAATTTTAAAGAAAAAAAAAAGATTTAGAGATTTGTTATCTTTTCTTCCATCGATATAAAACTTTCAAATATAATATCCCGACCAGAATTGCCGTAAAGAACCAAAACAATGGAAATCCAGGAATAACTGAAGGTTCAGAACGTTGGAATATAACAATTGTGAAATTAACCCATATTTCTGGAAGAATATCAGCTATTTGATATGTTTGTGTATCATTAAGTTGAATTAAAAAACCTTTATTATCAAATTCAGTTAGAAACGACTTAAACACACTAAATGAAGAGATAGATGAGTTAACGTGTAGTTCATCACAACCTATATGATTATCAATAATATAGAATCGTGTTGATTTTTCAATTTCAATAGTAGAATCACGAATAGGAGTATATGAATAAATTGGGATATCAGTGTTATCTGTCAAGAGCTGGGTTAATGTACTACCATAAATCTCTGATAAATAGAACCCTGTATCGCAATCTTTAGCATACAAATTATCTGCTTTTATTTCAGTGTAAAGAATTGAAAAGCCAATTTTTTGATTTTCACATACAATATTCTGTAAAACGGCATTTCTACAGTTATGCATTAGTAACCCAAAACTACAAGGTTCCGTAATGTGGACATTAAATAATTGAAGATTATTACAATATACAAAAAGTAATTGGCCATATTGAGAAGCTTGACTTCCTGAAATAATTAAATTATCCTCATTAAAAAATAAACCAATAGGTTTTCCATTAACTGTGTTATTTAATAAATACATGTAAGCAATATATCCAAAATCAAATAAGAAACCGCAATTAATAAGTTGATTACTAATAAGAGATACCGTGTGACTAGCTGAGAGCCCTATTGAACAATTTTGAATGTGACAGAATTCAACAATTGAACCACTTCCTCCACTTATATAAATTCCACAACCCCCATATACAGTTGGGTACTCAAAATCGTAAGGGGCTATTACTGTAACCCAATTACAATTTGAAATGTTGCACTTAGATACATTTACAGCAATATTCCAGAACCAACTATCAATTCCTATTCCACAATTGTTAATTTCTACATTGTTAATATTATGTGTATAACCAGTTGAAACTCCTAAATTTAAAAATATTCCAATAGAAATGGAGGAAATTTTACAATTCCGAATTGTGAAATTACCTTCTGCACTAATATAAATTCCGATGTCTGAACCATTCAAGCGAGTATGACCAGATTCTTCAATAGTTTTTACCCCTTTCCCTTGAATTTCAATGTTCTCGATAATGTAGGGATCTAAATCACTCCCATTCCCAGTTATAAATGGATAAAGTGCCCAATCAGTAGGTGAACTGATATTAATACGATCAACAAGAGTATAGTCAGAGGTTAATAGAATTTTTTCTGGGTTCTCCTTGATGTATTTAGTATTTTCTCTAATAGAAGATTTATTTAAAATTTCAGTGTTCATCCTATTTGAACTTAGAGATATTACAAGGATTATATAAAAGATTATAACAAGATTTTTCTTTATCTTTACGTTCTTAAAAATATTGGATTTGCCTTTAATTATTTTATTCACCTTTTTATTGGATTCTAAAACTTAAGTGTGTTATGCAAATGGGTATATTTAAATATTTATATATTAGCCAAAAAAAAGAAAATATTCCTATTAATTTTAATTGATTTCCTTATTTTAAAATAATCTAGGAAGATAAGTTTACGGGATTTTTAAAGGTGGGTATTTCTGAATTAAACATTTGTTTTTTTAAAATAAATAACAGTATCAAAGGATTTTAAAGTCTGAATCCTAATGAACTGTGACTTATT
>CAYSZJ010000255.1:0-3989 GCA_964435435.1 uncultured archaeon | reverse complement strand
ATATACTTGCTATAAATGAATCAAATTGGGTTTATTGTAATAATTAATATTACCTAAAATAAAAAAGGAAAAAATCGATGAGGAATAACCACCTATGACCGTTCGAACAGCAATAGATAAAATTGTGATACTTATGGGAGTGTATCAGTGTTTAACACTCATTCTTCCTATGGGATTTTATAAAATTCAACCACCACTAAGTTATGTTGGCACTTTGTGGGGATTTCTTGAAGTTTCAGCATATATTTCTTTTATTGCTGGAATATTGCTCATTTTTCATTACAAAATTCAAACCTATTTGCAAAGAAAAGCGGCTATAATAATTATTCTCTCAGGAATAATAAGCACCGTAATAAAATTTCTTATCGGAAGTGTTCTGCCTCCACTTACACATACATTAATTGAGGGATTTCATCAAATTATTACCCATTCGGGCACAATTACGTACTTAGATGTGGAAATTGGGGGATTTTTCTTATATTTCTCATATTTCGTGGGTTTTTCTTGCTTTGGGTTGGGAGTTGCCAAATTTTTTGAATCACATCACGAGCATTGAAAATACTCAAGAGACATTGGAAAATTAATCATTGAATTATAACTTACGTTTCTCTACAACTTTCTTTATCTTTAAATGGGGTATAAGAAAAGGAACCCTTTTTGTATAATCTTTAAATTCCTCTCCATATCGGGCTTTTATAGAAATTTCTTCTATTTTTGCCAAGGCAATATAGGCTAACACTTCCAAAACCCATACATATAAAATCCAAGAATTATTGAAAAGCTCACCTGGAAGAATTACACCAGCATTTAAACTTAAAGCCGTCAAGCCAAAGGTCATAACAATAATCCCTAAATATTGCGGATGTCGAACATACTTATACGGACCTTTCTGTATAAATACTTTTCTATAGCGTAACTGATAACCTAACGAATAAATAAATAATAATAAACCAATTATTATCACATATCCTTCAAAAAAACCAAAAAAAAAGGTAATATCATCTATTAAAATTGATGGATGTGCTAAAAAATGCTGAAAATAAAATAATAAAGGCATACTCATAATTCCAAACCATAAGGTCGTATTAGGAACGTATTGAAAAAATAGTATAAATATTCCAGAAACTTTAAACGCTAAATTATGAAAAAACTGTGTTATCTTCATATGAATAAAGAAGAATAATACGTATTTATAGTTATTATAGAGTTACCCATTATTTTTCATTTCCTTCTTTCTCATCTCTCTCCCTAATTTCCTGTATGATTTCCTTAAATTTCCTATATCAATCGGAATTATGGAGAGAGCTACTGGTGTTAGATTCACCACTTGTTTATGTGATTCAATCCCAAATGGAATGTGATTTTCCATCTACAAAAGAATGAGCGGATTAACACGGTTACTAGTTTACAAAAGTCGCTTATTTAAATTCGATTTTAATTAGATGCTAATTTTAATATATTTATTTTGCTTTTTACATTATTGACAAATAAAGAGATAAATCTTGATTTTAAGTGTTTTGAGCGGATTATTAGTCTGGTTGATCTTAAAAAGGAAAATTTCCAGACTTCAAATTCAGAAAGTTACTACTTATAAACTAATATTTATTCCAATTGGTATTATCTCTTTCCTTTCAACTTTTCTTATAATTGGGTATGATGAAGTATCGATTTTTATATGCAATTCTTATTTACCTCTATCTTTTCCATTAGAGATAACTCATTGTGTTGATGAAATGCCAATGTATCCTACTGAAATTGATTTTTATTTTAAAATATTTGGATACAAAATTTTCTTATTTGAAATTGCCATATATTCTACATGGCAAGTGATTGGAGTTTTATTATTATTGGGATTTTTTCTTTTTATCTTAAATTATTCAATTACCTGTTTAGTTCTTTTGAGCATTGAGAAATCAATAAAAATAAATCAATAAAAATAAACTCGAACTCGTATTCCTGCCATTTTATTCGCCCGATTTAATTCCACCAACAATAAAACAATAAATAATATAAAAACCCATTAAAATTATCCATGGCGAAACAATTATAATCACGTAATTAATGGGTAATCTATGACCGAAATTAATATGATTAATACCAAATAATAAGAAAAATGTATAGTGAATTCCAATAAAAACCGGAAATGATGACAAAATTTCAAGAAATCTGTGACTTCTTGGAGATTCTCGATTTTTAACACGGAGGAGGTTGGTTAAATAGGTTAATTCAGTCTCGAAACGAGGCATTAAGATCGCAAAAACTATTGCCAATACTCCTAGAATGGAGACTATACTAAAGGACAATATTATAAATATATCCTTAGGGGAGAGGAAATAAGGCAAACCCCCTTCTGAACCAATTGAATTATACCGAATTAATACATAAAATTCCAATGAAATAGATAAAGCTATAAAAAGTACTAAAATTTTCGATGATAGTCTTATTCTTCTAAACTTTATAAAGAGGTAACAAAGAGAAAAAAACCAAAAAATGCATAAAGCGAGAGCATATATGTAAGTATGTTCCCAGGTAATAAATATATTCGCCCACTCAAGCCAGATAAAAAATCCGAAAAATATGGCGATAAGTGGTATCAAATATCTCGATGAAGAAAAAACTTCTTTAATTCGTGTTACAAGGCTTTTTCTTATTTCCAAAACTCTTCTTCTCGAAAAGATAATTCATTTTTCTAATTAACCAAAAAGATTTTTTTCAAATATAAAATATACAAATACATTTATAATTTTTTCATTTTTGTAAATTTAAATTATTGAGATTCAATATTGTAGCCTTTCTGCCTAAACTATGAAAATTTGTAGAATGACTGTTTGAGTTAGATATAATAGAAATATTATCTAATTCCGAAATACACCTTACCATTAATGGATCTGCACTTAAACCCGTTTCTACAGCGTAAATATATTTCGTACAGTCTCCTAATGCTTCTCTTAAATTATTAAAATGTGAATTATCCCCAAATATACCAAAAAACGGGCACCAAAGTGATCTTTACCATCATTATGACGGTCTTGCGTATCTAATGATTTACATACTCATAACCTCTATTTCGCACTGATAGTTAAATAGATCTACCAGAGAAATTACATACCATGTGGATCCACATCAATCTTTTCCATTTTTATACTCCGTATTCTAATTTAATGAGATTAATTAATTTATTAAGTGCAATAAGATTATGTTCCCATTTTAAAAATCTTTTGGCTTCATCTTCCGTACACCACTTATACTCTTCATGTTCATTGCTCAATCTAATTGCTTTTTTCTTTTTAATCTCAGTTGCAAAACAAATCTCTCTCATTTTTGTAAGTTTACCTCGCCATGTAGTTTTAAAGATAAAACTATATTCTAAATCAATAATTCTTTCAAGTTTTTTTATTCCTGTTTCTTCATATACTTCTCGTTTTATTGCATCAATTGGCTTTTCTCCTTCTTCAATTCCACCACTTATAGGTTGCCAATAACTATTTCGTTCTGGAATTCTTTTTAAGATTAATACCATAAATTTTGGATTTCTTATAAAGAGAAAAACTTGAACTTTAACTCGACCAATCATTATAATCAATTAAATTATAATTAATCTTTAGAATTTGACATTCTTAGGCATTGCATTATTTAACTGCAAATATATTTCAAGATCTTTCCCTACTAATGAAATTACATCTTTTTATAAGCATAAATTCTATAAATATCCTTATATTTAGTAATAAAAATAAATTTTCTTAGGGAGTATATTGCTCATACTGAAAAAATTTGCTTTGAGTGAATTTTGAAGGATGTTTTAACTTTCAATCTTATTCTTTAAAATAAGAAAAACAATTAAAGCACTCATCGAGAGGATTGTTAAAAAGAAATAAACAAAGTCTATATTGATACTTGCTACAAATCCAGATATAACAGGACCTAGAAAGAAACTAAATCCTAAAGTGCTTTCAAAATAAGAACTATATTTTGAAGTATTCTGTGAGATA
>CAYSZJ010000254.1:0-4015 GCA_964435435.1 uncultured archaeon | reverse complement strand
TTCAATAAAACATATAGTTTTACTATTTCAGAACCAGGGCGGTTAGGATCAGGGACGCCTATCGTACAGCATAACTCAATTGCAGGATACTTATTCATTTTGTCATCAACTTCAACACTGAAAACTTTAAATCCGCTTACATTTATCATGTCTTTTGTGCGATCAACAATAGTGATATAGCCATCCTCATCCATAACACCAACATCTCCAGAATAAAACCACCCCTTTTTAAGAGCATTTTCAGTTTCTTCTGGTTTGTTCCAATAACCCTTAAAAATTTGAGGTCCCTTAATAACAATCTCCCCAGCCTCTCCGAGAGGGACTTCCTTATTTCTATCAATTACATCTACAATTTTTAGATCAGTATTACTTACAGGAATACCCACAGTTCCAAGTTTTCTAGTACCTAAATAGGGATTCATTGTTACGATTGGAGAAGCTTCTGTCATCCCATATACTTCTAATAATTTATGCTTTCCAACTACCTCCTCAAATTGCTTTATACTTTCAGAAGGAAATGGAGCTGCTCCAGATCCATAAACTTTAATATTACTTAAATCCAATTCTTTAAATTTTGGATCATTTAACAACATTAAATAGAGAGTTGGCACATTAAGCACCATAGTCGGATTCCATTTTTGAATTAATTTACAGATATGTTTAATATCACGAGGATTAGCAATAAGTAGCTGTGTATTTGCAGTATATACTGCTAAAAGATTAAAAAACATACCAGCTAAATGGAACATAGGAAAAGCACTGATAACTTTTTCTGATCCCTTTTTCAAATCGACTTCTAACCAAGTTATCACCTGTTGAAGATTTATAATTTCATTTTCATGAGTTAAAATAGCACCTTTAGGTGGCCCAGTTGTTCCCCCCGTATACTGAAGAAAGGCAATATCTTTCTTAGGTTCTATATTTATATCAGGTGATTTATCATTAGGATAATATTTTAATATTTTTTTAAAATTAAAATACTTTAATCCTTCAATTCGTTCAATTTTACCCTTAGGAACTATCTTTAAAGCTTTAGCTAAGATTTGTTTGAATTTTGGAAACATATCTGCAATATTAGTTGTAATAACAAGTTTTACATCGGTTTTTCCTGTTATTAGAGCTTTTCTAACATTCTCTTCATAAAAAGAATCAAGAGTTAATAAGACAACCGCTCCACTATCCTCTAATTGATATACTATTTCATTTGGTTTTAAGAGAAAATTCATTCCAACGCTAGTACAGCCAGCATAAAAAGTACCGTATAATGCGATTAAATATTGTGGTGAGTTAGGAAGATGTATAGCTATTCTATCTCCTTTCTTAATTCCACTTTCTACGAGGAAATTTGCGAAGCTATTAATATATTCCTCCACTTCTTTATAGGTCGCCGTTAAACCCTGAAATTCATAAAATAATTTGTCTGGGAATTCTTTTACTGTTTTTTTCATCATATCAGTTAATGAGATTACTTCATAGTCTATTTCTGATTCAACATAATTATCATAGGATTTTAACCAAATTTTTTCAGAATATGGATTACCTTTAATATGTTTTTCAATCATCTCTTACTCATTTTATATGAGGATTTTCTAAAATGTGATAAATATCATTTATGATAGATCGATATTTAATATTAATCGTAATTTAATGAAAAAAAAAAATAAAACTCTTGGAGAAATGATAAATCTGGTGATTCTATGAATTTATACTTTAGAGAACTGAAAACTGATGATATTTTTGCTATTAGAGATATATGTAAAGATATGTGGGAAGGACATGATTATGTTCCCTATGTCATAAAAGAATGGTTAGATGATAAGGATTCTTTAAACTATGGGGCTTTCATTGATGAATATAAAAAAAAGTTGGTTGCATTTAGTCATGTAAAATTGTACAATAAAAAATTAGCATGGTTTGAAGGTGGAAGAGTTAAGATTTCACATCAAAAACAAGGGATTGGCAGAGCACTTGCAAAATATGGTATTGATTATGCGTATAAAAATAATATTAAAGTTGTTCAATTTGCGACATCCTCAAAAAATATAGGGTCAATAACAGTTGCTAAGCATTTTGGATTTAAAAGCAAGAAGATTATGAATGTTCTTGATGCGGAAAGAAAAGATATTAAATTTAAAGGGGATCCCTCTCTTAATGTTGAAAAGATATCTGCTAAAGAAGCTATAAAACGATATAAAGATTTTGATATTGCCCCCAAAGATGAAGTATGTATGGGGTGGACATTTATCCCTTTAAAATACATTTCTGATGAAGATGGTGAGTGGTTTATTAGTAATTCTAATGCCATTCTTCAAAAAGTGAAATTTAAGAGAGAACAAATTAAAGAGGGTCCTAGAGAAGACGAAATTTGGCTTATAGTTTATGGAAAACCAAGAATAGCAAGTAAATTAATTCAATATATCATTCAAGAAGAGTTAAAATCAATAGAAAGTAAATTCTTTGAAATTTTTTGTCACCCTCATATTGCGAAAAAGGTTGAAAAGAGGGGATTTTCTTATTATGAGGGGGAGCCATTTGGAGTTGTATTATTCGAAAAAATTTTAAATGAGTAGAGAAAGTAGAATGTCTATTTTCTGCATCTTATAATTAAAAACCATGCTATTACACGTGTAGCTGCTAAACGTGGATAAGTTTTGATGGTTTCATCATTGGCAAATGGTTCATTAAAATATTCTAAGGTGAAACCTGTATTTATTAAGGTATTTAACCAATAACTTAAGGTACGTCTAAACCTTGGAACGCAAAATTTTTTCATATTTTTTGTTATTTCTTTTGGAGCTGCACTAAAAATCCATTCTTCAAATTCACCATCAAAATTTTTGAAATAATCCCTACATATTAAACCCGTCCTTTTACCTTTATCGTCATATATCCATTCGGGATTAGAGAGAGAAAAGCAGGGATGAATAATTGAAAATTGGAAAAATCCATTTGACTTGAGAACGCGATATGCTTGGTTAAAAGCTTTATCAATATCAAACATATCCATAAAAGCCATTGTTGATATTACAAAATCAAAGGACTCATTTTCAAAAGGTAATTCTACTGCACTAGCAACTTGATACTTTATCCCTAATGGTTCTTCTTTTTCCTTTTCTATAGCATGATTGATAAATACTTCAGATATATCAATTGCCGTCATTTCTGATCTTTTCTTAGCTGCTATACGTGTGTTATATCCCTCCCCACACCCAATATCAAGTCCTTTTAATCCTGTAACATCGGGGAGAATTTTAAAGAATTCTGGTGAATTAACACAATTGCGGCAAACATCATACCCCATTCGAGCTAGTTTAGTCCAGTTTTCAGCATTTTCATCCCAAAATTTTCCTACATCTTTGTCATCCATTAATATTCTCCATACTTATATTCTACTTTATTAATTTATGTTGATATTCTTTTAATAAATCATTAGGGGGGATATATCCATTAACTGTTCTTGGACCCTTAAAATATTTAGCTTTTGGTAATAATTTGAAATAGAGAGCATTGGTGGGGCAATTTCTTAAACATTGGAAACATAAAATACAATTTTCATGATTAATGATAGGTTTAATTTGATATGTTATCGCTTTAGTTGGGCAGTTTTCCTCACAGACTTTACATTTTGTACATTTCTTATAATTATATCCAATTAATCTACTAGTATACTTATAGAAAGGCTTTTCGAGAATGCGAAAGTATGCTCTAATTATTGATCCAAATAACGTTGGATTAGACCAATCCAAGATTCCTTTTCGTTTCTTAATAATTTTGCCTAGTTTTATGCCAAATTGAAATGCCTTTTCAATTTTTTTTCTCGACCATTTGGCATGCTTCAAGAACTTTAATTCAAAAACTGAATCTCTTGTTGGAACAACAACTTCTATTGCTCCAATAAATTCAAAATTTTTTTGTTCAAGCATCTTTCTTACATGTTTAATTGAGGCGCCGGGTAACCCTGCATTTGTATCAAATAGAAAAAATTTAACATTTTTCCTTAATCGAGGTAAATTTT
>CAYSZJ010000253.1:0-4044 GCA_964435435.1 uncultured archaeon | reverse complement strand
TACATATGATAAATTGGAAGGATTAATTTGGCAAGAGATCCAGGCATATAATTTTAATAATCAGCAAGTAGACTTTAGTGAGCAAAAAGGAGCCAACTATGATGAGGCTCTTAAAGAGATTGATAAAGCCATTAAATTAAACCCCAAAGATATTGATCTATATTATTCAAAAAGCAAAATCCTTATTAATCAAAATCGATTCCGAGAGGTATTAACTTTATTAGAAAAAATGCTAAAAGATTTTCCTCAAGAAGAGAAGAATATTCAAATAAAAAGGGCATATATTCTTAAAGAAATGAGAAATACTGAAGCAGGTTTAGAGATTATTGAAAAAATGATTGAAAAATATCCAGAAGATAATGATCTTCTTAATTATAAAGCCAGTTGGTTACAATATCTAAATAAAAAAGGAGAATCATTAAAAGTTATTCAAAAGCTTATAAGACGTGTGCCTGATAATGCTACTTATCATGATACCTACGGTGAAATTCTAATGTTCTTTAATGACCATGAGCATGCTATAGAAGAATTCCTAAAAACAATAGAGATAGGCAGTAAAAATTGGTATGCTTATCAGACGTACATTAAATTGGGGATTTGTTATAAAGAACTAGGAAATTATGAGTTAGCAGTTGAATATCTTAAGAAAGGAAAAGAATTAACAAATAAAACTCTTATTGATCCTGATACAAAACGAAAATGGGTTGTGATCGCGGACCTTTTCCTCGCAGAGATTGAGCAACTTGAAGCTGAGTTCTAATAAGCCACTAATCTGAATTATTTTCTTCTTTATTATATTTTTTAAATTCTAATAAAAAGAAATTATTTATAATAAATTATATAAATATTTACTAATGAATTCAAGAGAAAGAGTAAATACAACCTTAAATCATAAAGAACCAGATAAGGTACCTATTGATTTAGGTGGGCATCAATCTGGAATTCACATAATAGCATATAAAAGGTTGTTAGATTTTCTGGAAATTAATGATAATAATATTCAGTATTGTGATTTTGTACAACAAATAGCATTACCATGTGAAGAATTATTAGAAAGGTTTAATATTGATATTAGATATGTTCGTCCCTTAGGTGGGATGATAAATGTAAATGATGCCCAACCACAATATGAAGGAAAATATGTAGGAGTATATGATCAATTTGGTTGTTTTTGGGGAAATGACGCAAAGAAAGATTTAGATGAAATTTTATATTATGATCCAGTTATACATCCATTTACTGATTTTAAAACCATTCAAGAAATTGAAAATTATGATTGGCCTAACGTAAAAGATAAAGGTCCTTTTAAGGGATTAAGGAATTATGCGAGAAAGTTGCGTGAAACCACCGATTTTGCATTATCTACTCCGCCTACAGGATGTATTTACGAATATACAACTTTTCTTTTTGGTTTTACAAGAGCATTAAGATATTTACAAACAAAACCAGAATTGATTATCACTGCAATGGAAGGTCTTTTAAAATACTGGAAAGATTATAATATAACTTTTTTAAATGAAGTCGGTGAATATATAGATGTTGTGTGTATTAATGGAGATTTGGGTGAACAAGCAGGTCCGATTATGAATTTAAAAATATATGAGAAAGTTATAAAACCAATTGAAAAAAGGCTTTCTGAAAAAATACATGAACTAGCAGATGTTAAGATCAATTACCATTGTTGTGGATCTACTCCCCTATTTATACCTCATTGGGCAGAAATTGGGTATGATATTTATAATCCTGTCCAAGTATCCGCTTATGACATGGAACCTTGTAGTTTAAAAAAAAGGTTTGGTGAAATAATTACATTTTGGGGAGGTTTGTGTAATACGCAACAAACACTTCCATTTGGTACTCCTAAGCAAATTCGGGAAGAAGTTAAGAGAAATATTGATTGTTTTAAACCTAACGGAGGTTTCATTGCGGCAAATATTCATAATATAACAGCAGAGGTTCCCCCACAAAATATTGTTGCCATGTTTGATGCAGCAAATGAATTTCGTAATTATTGAGTAAAATTAAAAAAAGAAACTAATAGGAAAATGAACTCGTTAGAAATAACTTTATCAGCAATTAAGGGAATACCAGAAAAGATCCCATTCAACCCTTTTATTATGCATCTTGCTGCTTCTTTATCAAATGTAGATTATAATCACGAATATCGTCAGAATCCAAATAAATTAGCAAATTCAATGATAAAATGTTCAGATTTCTTTGGAATTGATCACGTTAACGTATCTACAGATGCTTATCGTGAAGCAAATGCATGGGGTGTGGAAATCGATTGGGATAGCCATACACCAGTAGCAAAAACCTATTTAAAAATTGAAGAATTTGAAACTGTTGAAACACCGGAATTATTAGAAAACAAAAAAATTAAAAATAGAGTTGAAGCTGTAAAATTACTCTCAGAGAAAGTAGGAGGTAGACAATGTATTGTTGGATGGATTGAGGCTCCATTTGCAGAAATATGTTGTCTATTTGATTTAATCACTGTGTTATTATTATGTAAATACTCTGATTGGGAAAAAAGAATAAAATCACTTATCGAAAGAATTCTTCCAATCCAAAAAGAATTTGCTAGATTACAGATTGAAGCGGGAGCAAACATTATTGGAGCAGGGGATTCTGCAATTTCTCAAATAGGTCCTATGAGGTATGAAAAATGTTGTTTAGGAGCAACAAAGCAATTGTTTAATAATATTCAAAAAGATGTACCTGTTTTATATCATATCTGCGGAGATAATTCCGTAATCGACAATGAAGGGAGGGATATGCTAAAGTTGGTTTCGAAGACAGATGCAGCAATTTTGGATTTGGATTATCAAGTTGATCTGAAGTTGGCAAAAGAAAAAATAGGAAAAAATAATTGTATTAGAGGTAATACAAATACTCAAATCTTAGGCAGTGAAACATATTCAATTTTGGGTGTTTATAATGAAATAAAAAATACTATTGAAGCAGGAAAACCAGGTGGGATGTCTATGTTTTCATCGGGATGCGAGTGGCCCTGGCAGCCTATTACAATGGCAAGTCGAAATTTAGGAATTGCTAAATCACTAATCGAAAAATTAGGGCGATATTAAGTCCCTTTTAGCAAAAGTAGTAAAAATTTATTAATCAGGAATATTTATCGGATAATTCCCATATTTTCTTCTTATATTTTGCATTGCTTCAAATCGATCTAGGGTTACTGCTGGATGAATACTATGACCAGAACCAAAAATGTATCCTCCTCCAGGTGCTAATTCCCGAATTAATCTCTTTGCATATTCCTCAATATCAGATATCTTCCCTAATGCTAACATTACAGGGTTCAAATTACCAGAAAATGTTATTTTATCCCCAAATTTATTATTCAATTTGAAGATATCATACTCCGGATTAGCTGTAGTAGGTTCGAGAGGATTAATAACATCAACACCACAGTTAATTATATCTTCAAAAATTTCAGATAAATCTCCGTCAGAATGTAATAATATTTTACAATCACGTTTATGAGCAGCACCACATATTCTTTTTAGCCAAGGGAACACATGCTTCTTATAATTTCTAGGAGGCATGAAAAGACCACTTTTAAAACCATAATCATCCCATAATAAAATAACTTTAGCATCATTTTCAGCTAGCAATTTTACAAGCTCGAGAGTAAATGTTCCATAATCATCAAAGATTTGTTTAGTTTGCTTTGGATTAGTTAATATTCTTGAGAATGTTTCTATTCCGAAGCCTTCCCAGTTATTTTCAAAAATACTTCCTGTTGCAGGAATAGAAAATACTTCATCTTTAAGTTTCTTTTGAACATCTCTCCCTAGTAAAAATTGGTTTAATCTCACTTCAGAATAAGGATCTAGTTTTTCCCAACTTTCATAGTCATCAAATGACTCAAAAGATCCACCATGATATGCTAATATCATCGTTCCATCTTTATAATATTCAGTTTTCATAATTCTTCCATATTCATCGATATATCCCCCTTTCGTAGACTTTCTAGGAAAAACACTTACATAACTTAGAACCAGATCTATTTGAGCTCTGCGG
>CAYSZJ010000252.1:0-4091 GCA_964435435.1 uncultured archaeon | reverse complement strand
AAAGAGTATTTAGAAAAGAATAAAGAAATAATTGCAGATAAAGTGACTGCTGAAACGCTTGAGATAATCCTCGGCGATATTACCGAAGTTGATGGTGAAGTTTTAGGAAAATTGAACATTTGTGCTACTAAAGATTGTTCGGCTTCATTAAAAGACAATATCATTTCAAAATTATCAAAGAAAGAAACAATAAAATGTCCATATTGTAATTCAGATTTAACTAAAGAAACGATAAAAAAATTGGATTTTAGCTTTAAAAAAGTTTAGCGTTAATAAATCACTATTTTCTTTATGTATATTTTAAAATACTATAAATTTTTTAAATTTCCTAAAAACTTTTAGGTTCAACTAATTTAAAATCCACTAAAATTTTATAAATATTTCTCTTTTTTGCCTTGAAATTTCATAATTCTGCGTTTCATTAAGAATTTAATGAATGAAAAGGTCAAAAATTTCAATTGTCATTTTTAAAAATAAAATTGCATTTCTATAAAATTAAAAAGATTAAAATAGGAAGGTAGTATAAGTTTTACTAACGTAAATCTCATAAAAACATTTAAATAAACAAAGGTTAAAGTATATATTATGTCAAGTAAATCTAAATTAATAATTGGAATTGTTTTACTAGCAGTTGGTGGTGGTTTAATACCAACTGGTATATTAACAAATGACTATTTACGTGATGCAGTTTATGATGGAGTTCCTGATGCTCTTCTGCAAATTAAAGATGAAGCGGTTTCTGAAATTCAAGAGATGGTGCCTATCTTAGCAACGCCTTCAGTGCTTGTGGGTGCTAGAGATGAAGTAATAGAAAATATAAAATCGATGGTAGCAATTGCAGAAACTCCTGGAATTCTTCGAGACCTTAAAACAGCAATGGAGGCTGAGATACCCAACATTATTAATTTTGCAACAGAAGCAACTCTTATTAATTTCTCTATATCATGGTTAACTGATACTTATGGTTTTGATGCAGGTTCCAATATATTCTTTAATGACCCTACTTTTGTTGATCCATATACTGGCATACCCGGTCTTTCTGCCTGGGCTGAATTTCCATTAGATTTCACTTTAACAGCACGAACAAATATGCTATATGTAGGTTGGGATGATCCATACGTAGCCACTTTCCCTGGTATTATTGTAGATACCACAATGGGAACAGGGGCATGGGGATTTCATGATATAGCTTATTATGTTTCAGTTGATGGCGGTGATCCTTACACAAATCCTCAATTCTTAGGACACTTTAATATAACATTGACACAGTGTTATTATATGTGGGAATACTTATGGGGACTATATAATTACGGAGTTATTGACTTGCCATTTTATTATCAATATGGCATTGATATAGCGGACGCAAGAACCTATGGATTTTATATGCAATGGGCTAATGTTACATTTATATCTGATGGAATTGATTTAGGTATATTTATGGGACTTGATTCAGAACTTAAAGGTTTTGAAGCAGGAGTTCCAACACCTACTAATATTCCACTTGCTAATAGTATGGCATTATGGGATGATACAAATCCTTTATCGTTTGCCAATGATACTGGAATTTATGCTTGGTTAGACGGTACCGTTAAAGCTTCAACATTTGGTCTTGATGATACTCAGTTTGCGATGGTGTTAGGCTGGTTAAATAACTTTATCACTAATGTAGCTTCCACTCTTATTGAATATGACCAGGGAGTAACTATGGATCAGATTGGAGAAGCATTATTCTTTGAACAATGGACAAATGGTACTATTCAAGGTGAAGCAAAGGTTCCTGATGGAGTTCTTGCTGAGCTTAGTGATGAATTCGAAGGACCTCCTTATTTTGAAGTAGGATTACCAGATCCTTCAAATATTTCTGTAGACGCAGTAGAAGATTTATGGGATGAATATAATAAATTGTCTTTTGCAAATGGAGATGGATTCGAAGTTTGGCTTGGAGCAACGGATAATACTACTCTTCAGGCTCTAATTACAGATGAGTTTAATATTACATCAGCGGAGTTTGCTTTACTTGCAGATTGGTTAGTTGATTTTATGAATACGTTCACTGTGGTACTTCTTGAATGGGATACGGGCCTCACCTTAGCGGAATTTGCCTTTAATTTGTTCTATGAGCAATGGGCTAATGGAACGATGAACGGTGAAGAAGTTATCCCTGATGGATTTCTCAGTATGCGAGATCCTCCTATTATTGGGCCACCCTATTTTGAATTGGGTATAGAATATGCTTCTGGCATAACCATGGAGCAAACAGAAGATCTATGGCTTATATGGGACGAGTATTCGTTAGTGACTGTCAGTGGAATAAATATGTGGTATAAAGCCAAAGAAGGCAACGAAGCTTGGGTTGAATTAAGCGATCATTTTGGCTTAAATCGTATTCAAATGATAGCAATCACAACATGGCTGCCGGAATTTAGGGATACTCTTGTGAATGAATTAGCAGCGGATGAAATGAATTTACCTATGGAACCTTATGATTTAGGCAACACGCTATTTCTTACTTTACTACCCGTAGGGAGTGTTTTAGCAGCATTAGGAGTAGTAGTTTTAATTTTATCGAGGAGATCATAAAAAATTAACAAATTTTAAAATTAATATTTTTATTTTTTTTATTCTCTTGTTGAATTATATGATTAATTTAATAACTGCGTAATTTTGTACTTTCTTTTTTATAATAATCTAACCAGTAATTAAAAATTTTTTTTAAGGTTGTTTCTATAGGTATTTTTGGTTGCCATCCTAATTCCTTTTTTATTTTTGAGTTATCTCCAACAATAACATCCTCATCACTTGTTCTTAATTTTCTTGGAGTATTTTCTCTGACTTCTATTTCTTTTTTCGAGAAACTTAAAGCTACATTTAAAATTTTTCTTATTTGAATTTTTCTACTTGAACAAATATTATATGTCTCTCCTGCTTTTCCTTTTGTTGCTGTTAACCAAATTGCTTGAAGAGAATCTTTAATATCAGTAAAATCTCTATAGGGATTTAGATTACCTACTTCAATTATTGGTTCTGATAAACCTAATTCAATCATAGCTATTTTACTTGTAAAATCTGCACATGCATCTCCAACTTTTCGAGGTCCTGTTTGATTGAAAAATCTAAGATTGATAATTTCTATTCCAAAATTTAAGAAATATTGGCGAGCAAGGAGTTCTGTTGCAATTTTGCTAATTCCATAGGGGTGTACGGCTAATAAAGGATCAGTTTCTTTTAATGGATGGTTCAATTCTGTTGTTGTGCCATATTCTGCACTCGTACACGCAACAATAACTCTTGTTTTTATACTAAATTTTTTTATAGGTTCAAAAACGTTTATAGTCCCAATTACGTTGGTTTCTATTGTATTTACAGGATCTTCCCATGAAGGTATTACTAATGGTTGCGCTCCAAAATGAAAGATGTATTTTGGTTCAACATTTTGGATAATTTTTTCCATTAATCTAGCATTTTTCAAATCACATTCAAGTATAGTTAACCTTTTATGAGTAGTTGGAATCTTAATAATTTCTCCCATAAAATTTGACTTCTCCCTTCTTGTAAAGTATAATTGAGAATTTGTATACTGAGATAAATTCTTAAAATGTTGGTCTGGTCTTTCTAGAGTATAGACCTCATAATCTCTTTTAATGCAAAAATCAGTTAAATGAGATCCTAAAAACCCATTTGCCCCTGTAATTATAATCTTATCCATTTCAAACAGTTTTTATTATACTATTCTATTTTAGTAAACCTTTATCCTTTAAAATTTCTATTGCTTTGGTAGAATTATCTTGAAAAGTATTTACAGATTTGTTTATCCAGTTTATTAATTCATCTATTCCTTCCTTAAATGGTATAGTAGGTCTATATCCTAGTTTATCATTAATTTTTGAAATATCAGCAATGCAATGTCTTATATCACCAACTCTATATTGTTGATTATAAATAGGTTTTAAGTCTGGATTTATTTTTTCTGACAAAATTTCAGCAACTTCTTTAATAGCAATTGGTATTCCGGTTCCAACATTAAAGATTTCTCCATTCGCAGCATTTTTTTCCATTGCAAGAATTAAAGCTTGACAAATATCTTTAACATT
>CAYSZJ010000251.1:0-4098 GCA_964435435.1 uncultured archaeon | reverse complement strand
GAAAAATTGCTAAAAAATATAAAGATAAACTAGAGATTATTTGGGGAGATCTCAGAAACTATAATGACGTAGAAAAGGCTGTAGATGGACAAGATATTGTTATTCATTTAGCTGCTATCATCCCTCCACTAGCAGATAGCCATCCAGAATTAGCTGAAGCAGTCAATATTGGAGGGACATTAAATATAATTAATGCCATGAAAAAGCAAAGAAGTAAGCCAAAATTAATTTTTACTTCATCAATTGCAGTATATGGAGATCGTAGAGAGCATCCTTTGATTAAGGTTAGTGATCCTTTAAAACCAAGTAGAGGAGACTTTTATGCAATTACAAAAATTAGAGCAGAAAAATTAATTCGAGAATCGGGAGTTAATTTTTCAATCTTTCGTTTAACTTATATCACTTCGATCAAAAAACTAAAATTGGATCCTTTAATGTTTCATATGCCTTTAGATACTTGCATTGAGATTTGTGATACAAAAGATGTTGGGTATGCGTTGGTAAATGCAATCGAATGTGATGAGGTATGGAGTAAAACTTTTCTTATTGCTGGAGGAGAACAATGTAGAACTACATATAAAGAGTACCTTAACAATATGATGGAAATTTTTGGGTTAGGCAGGAATTTTTTACCTGAACATGCGTTTGAAAAGAAGGATTTTCATTGTGGTTTTATGGATACTAAGATGTCTCAACAACTCTTAACTTACCAAAGGCACACTCTTAAAGATTATTACAATGAAGTAAGGAAAAAAATTGGATCCAAGAGATATTTTATGCCTATGGCAAAGTGGGCAGTTCGCTTAAACCTCTTGAAACGATCATACGCTTACCGCAGATTTAAATTCTTTAAAAAGAAAGTAGGTGCTTTTACAGTTTCGGAAAATAAATTAATAAGAAAGATAATTTCAAATAATTTCAAAAAAATTGATACACTTGAAGATAAAATTAGAAAATTAGAAAATCTTATTGAAGAACTACAAGGAAAAATTATCCTTAAAAGAGTTAATCTTTGAAAGTGAGAGTATCAAGGTATTAGAGAGCAAATAAATAAAAGGAAAAGAAATTTAGAAGTATTTAAATTTAGGGCGATGGGAGGTAGCTAGCAAAAATATAATAAAATATTCCTGTAGTAAAACTAACAAGTCCTAAGATACCTGCTATCATTAGATTCTTGGTATTATTTTTAATGCCATGGATCATTAGCAACACAAAACCATTCAATCCAATAATACTAAAAATCAATCTAGTAATATTAGTTATTACGAAGGAAGGTGGAGTCCCAGTGAAGATGTATATGGTAATGCTCAACCAACCATTTAGAATTATTGAAAAAAATCCAAAAGACACCATCCAGAGAATCCCAGCAATTTTAAGAAAACTTTTATATCTTTCTTGGTTAGCCTTACCGAAAAGGAAAAAGAAGAGTCCATATGTTATGAAAAATGGTAGGGCTCCAATCAATCCAAGAAATATCAAATAACTAATTACAATTATTTTCTCTATTTCGGTTAAAGTTGAATATCCAATCGACGGAAGTGTTAATGGCAAGATACTAAAAATAATGTTTATAATCGCAGCACTCTTTAAAAGACGTGTTTTTTTAACTTCTTCACGTAAAACCTTACTGGAAATCAAAATGAAAACATTTAAAGTTATAGTAAAAATAGCTGCAATTATAGATGGTATTGTTGAATGAATAAGCGCATAATACGATATATATTGGTAATAATTGAAGATAATAGTCAAAAATATCACCTTATTTATTATTTATAATTATATTATTCTTTAGATTTCAATTGGAGTGCAAAACTATTATACACTACTGTCCAACAATTAATATAAAGTTTTGTTTTTTTAATTACAGTAATTATTGAATTCTTATTTTATTAAATCCAATCATTTTTTAGTATTAGATTATTAAATTCCTCAATTAAATTGAGTAAAATTTTCGAAATGGGGTAGAAATATCTATTTCATTAATCATATTATCAAATTTTACTTATAACGGTAAATAACAAATTATATAAATATAAATATCATAAGAGTAAAAAAGAGTATAAAAAAAATTCCAATTCTCGATAATTAATTTATTTTCAATATCGGAAATTGATTACTACTAAGAAATAAAATATCTAAGAAAAGATCTATACAAAATTGTTAAATAAGAGGTGGATGTGTAAAAGAAGATGGAAAAAAATCAAAATCATCGTATTGAAACTAAAAACTATAATGAAACTGAAGAATTAAAAATAGGCTATTATTGCTGTGAATGAGGTATAAATATTCGCGGAAAAATCGATTGTGATAAATTAGTAGAATACGTGGAAAATCTAGGAGAAGAAATTGTAATATCAAAGAAAAATGCTTTTCTTTGAACAGATAATGCACAAAACGAAATAATTGAAGATATTAAAGAAAAAGGTTTAAACCGGATAGTAGCTTCTGCTTGAACACCCCGAACGCATGAGCCTATTTATCGAAGTACTATTGCCAAAACGGACTTAAGTCCATATTATTTTCAAATGGTCAATATAAGGGAGCATATTTCATGGTGTACTGAGCATAAATCTCATGCTTTAGAAAAAGCAAAGATATTGGTTAGGAGTGGTATCGAACGGGCAAAATGCTTAGAGGATGTTCCTGTTAAAACTGTTCCTGTTGAAAAAGCTGCGTTAGTAGTAGGTGGAGGAATAGCAGGGATGAATGCCGCTTTAGATCTCGCTAATGGAGGTATAAAAGTCTATTTAGTTGAAAGCAAAACTACTATTGGAGGCAGAATGGCGCAATTAGATAGAACATTTCCAACTGATGACTGTGCTATATGAATCTGTGGCCCTAAAATGCTAGATGTTAATCGAAATGAAAATATAGAGATACTAAGTTTTAGTGAAGTAAAAGAGGTTTCTGGTTATGTTGGTAATTATAATATAACAGTTGAAATGAAACCTAGATACATAAACGAAGATTGTAATGGTTGTGGAGCTTGTGCTGAAGTTTGCCCCGTTTATACTTCTAATTTTTTTGATGAATATTTAGGTGCTCGGAAGGCCATTGATATAGCATTTGGTCAAGCAGTACCATTTTTATATGATGTACACAGGGATTCGTGTGTTGAATGTTTTAATTGTGTAGACGCCTGCGAATTAGATGCCATAGATTTCAGCCAAGAACCTAAAGAGGTAAAATTTAAAGTTGGCACTATAATCATAGCGACGGGGTGGGATATTTACGAACCTTATGGTGAATATGGTTATGGTGAGTATGAAAATATAATAACTCAAATCCAACTAGAAAGAATGCTAGCACCAAATGGGCCTTTAGAGGGACATGTAAGGCGTATATCCGATGGTAAAAAACCTAAAGAAATCGTCTTTATCCAATGTGTAGGTAGTAGAGACTCAGAACGCACCTATTGTAGCGGGGTTTGCTGTATGTTGGCATTAAAGAATGGAAAATTACTTAAAGAAGAAGTTCCAGACGCGAATATTACAATATGTTATATTGATATAAGAGCTAATGAAAAAGGTTTCGAAGAATATTATCAGCGAGCTAAAGACTCCGATATTAGGATGATTCGGGGTAAAGTAGGTGAAATTACAGAAGACTCTGAGAGTAAAGACATTAAGATTAGAGTTTATTCGTCTTTAACTGATGAAATCATTAAAATAGATGCCGACCTAGTAGTTTTATCTACCGCAGCATTGCCTTCTGAAGGAACACAACAGATTGCAAAAGTCTTAAATTTGGATGCTGACAGAAATGGATTTTTAACAGAATCCCATTTTGGCTTAATGCCACAAGAAACTAAAATGAAAGGTATCTTTATTGCGGGATTCGCTCAAGGCCCTAAAAATATTGCCTATTCCGTATCTCAAGCAAGAGCAGCAGCCAGTAAAGTTGCTGAATTAACAGCACCAGGAGAAATAGATATTGAACTCATTACTGCTGAAGTAGATAATGAATTTTGTATCTTATGTAGAAGATGTGAAAAGGAATGTCCTAAAATGGCTATTAAAATAGTTGATGAGGAAGGCGCGGTCGTTGATGAAATAAATTGTAATGGATGCGGCATATGTGCAACCTGTTGTCCTACAC
>CAYSZJ010000250.1:0-4187 GCA_964435435.1 uncultured archaeon | reverse complement strand
TCCTAAGGAATATCCCCATAAATTGCGAGAACTAAGTTGTCTTTCTGTTTTGTTTTCCATAAGAATCAAAATTACTGTTTATTATATCTTAAAATTTGAAAATTGATAATATTTGGATTTACCAATTTATAAAAATTTATTTAATACTGTGAAAAAATAAAAAAAGTTATATAATATCTGTCCATACTTTTCGAAGCTTATCCATTGGTGCATATTCAACTTTAGGATTTACTCCCAACATCATTGTAGCACGCTTTTGAATATCATAAGGAGGCCATTCTGGTATTCCCTTATGATTTGGATTGCCTGTATGGGCAAAAGTTACCCATGTATCCATCATATTTCTCTCCAGTGCTTCTGTTTCTTCATTAAATTGTATTGCTCCATCAGGCATGTCTGCATTCTTAGTAGTTCCAAATACAAATGGAATTTCAATAGTGTGAAAGGCTCCTCCATATTTGGATGATTTGTAAGTAAAAATATAGCAAAAGATATTTGATTGGTGTTCTAAATGTGCTTCGATTTGACGAATAGTTGGAATTCTAAACATTGAATCAGAAAGTATTGCATCCCAATATTTATATGTATTGTCTGGATATTTTGCTTCCATTACTGGTTTATAAGCTCTAATTAGTTTGTCTATTCCCTCATTATTAACTCCATGATTGTGAATTCGGATTTTAATCATCTCCAATATAATCTTTTTTCTTTTCTCATCAACTTGATTAAGATAATTTCCAATAATTCCTAATTCATCCTCATTCCACCCAAGTATTATGGGGACTTTACTTGCATTTCCCTTTTGTATGATTTCAAAAGGTGGCTCTGGGATTATTACTCCATCTACAAAAGGTTTAAATGGATTTTCTTTATCATCAGTTATAGTTCCAGCTATTTTTTTTTGTACCCGTATAAATTTACTCAAGAGAACTTCTCGCAAGCCGTCAATATCTCCTTCTTCAATATGCAATTTTGATATGAAATTTTTAGCGCCCTTTCGTGTTAGTTCTCTTCTGTAAGAACGTGGATTTGCAACTCCACTTTGCGCAATTGCCTTGTGAAATAAACCTTTTGTACTGGGAATTGAAAGTAAGATTACGACTGATTCACTTCCAGCAGATTCACCAAAAATCGTAATATTATGTGAATTTCCCCCAAATGTATGAATATTTTCCCGAACCCACTTTAAAGCCGCAATTTGGTCTTGTATTCCAATATTCGGAGGTATATTTGGTAAATCCAGAAAACCTAAAGCGCCAAAACGATAATTAAAGTTTACTACAACAACATCTCCATACGAAACTAATCTTGCTCCATTAAATCATGGTCTAGAGCTAGCACCTGTGAGGAAACCACCACCGTGGATCCATAACATAACAGGTCTTGCTTTTTCATCCGCTTTTGGAGTCCAAACATTCAGATAAAGACAATCCTCATCCTCAATTTGTTCAATTGGTGTTAAATCTTTATGATTTTGAGGAGCTATTGGCCCAAATTTCTTAACATCCTTTGTTTCATTCCAAGGATCCATAGATTGTGGCTCACGAAAGCGTAATTCACCTACTGGTGGTTTAGCATAAGGAATACCTAAGAAACATTGATGATTTGATTCTTGAACTCCTTTTATTTTACCTTTAGTTGTAGAGATAATTACCATATTTTTAAAAAATGAGACGTTTCTTAAATCATATATTATTTAATCAACAGATCATTATTAGCATCTGGATTGGGCAAACAAGTATATGAATGGAATGAATAATCAGTTTTTAAAGATAAATTTAACTGATGAAAAGATTGTTGTAAATCCCCTTGATAATGAAACACTAGATAATTATCTAGGTGGAAGAGGATTAGGTATAAAGTTATTCTCAGACAATATATCAAAAGGTATAGATCCCCTGACAAAAGAAAATCCTTTAATATTTTCAATAGGTCCAATAACTGGAAGTATTGCACCTACAAGTGGACGCTTTTCATTAGTTACCAAATCTCCATTAACAAACACAATATTTCATTCAAATTCTGGAGGATATTGGGGTCCTTATTTTAAGCGATGTGGGTATGATTGTTTGTATATTTCTGGCAAATTAAGGGATGAAGAAAAAGGTTATATTCTTATTGATGGTAATGATAATGTAGAAATCAAAGATGCAGATGATTTGTGGGGATTAAATACTGTAGAAACTGTTGAAAAATTAAAGGAGTTTGAAGGTAAGAATTGTCAAGTATTATGTATAGGTCCTGCTGGTGAAAATTTGGTTAGATTTGCCTCAATAATGAATCAAGCCCATAGAACTTTTGGAAGAGGTGGAGTAGGGACAGTAATGGGTTCAAAAAACCTAAAAGCAATCGTTGTCAAGAATGGGACTAAAAAATTTCCATTAAAAAATAAAGATTATTTGAAAAAGTTAAATGTTGTAGCTTTAGATAAAATTAAAGTGACGCCTACAACTTCTCAAGGATTAGCCTTGTTAGGAACTGCAGCTTTAGTAAAAGTTATTAATTTTTTTGGTATGTTCCCCGTTAGAAATTTCCAATCTGCTTTAATAGATTCCTCTAAAATAGATTTAGTTAGTGGGGAACTGTTAAGAGAAAAATATTTTGTAGAAAACGAAGGGTGTTATAATTGTGTTATTAAGTGTGGTAGAATAACTGATACGGGAGTAATGAGTGGTAAAGGTCCTGAATATGAATCCCTATGGGCATTAGGTCCTTTAACAGGAATATTTGACCTAAAAGAAATTGCTCATGCGAATTACTTATGCAATAATTATGGATTAGATACAATATCCACGGGGAGTACAATAGCTTGTGCTATGGAATTGCAACAAAATGGAATTATTAATAACCCCTCATTAAAATTTGGAAATAAAGATAAATTATGTAGCATTATTGAAAAAATTGCTTTAAGAAAAGAAATTGGGAGCGAATTAGCAGAAGGTTCTCTTAGGTTTACAAAAAGCTATAACGCCCAAAATTATTCTATGCAAGTAAAAGGGCTAGAAATCCCCGCTTATGATCCTCGAGGTGCATTTGGACATGCTTTAAATTATGCTGTCAGTTCAAGAGGAGCATGTCATTTAACAGGATTTTTAATTGCTTTAGAAATATTAGGTGTGCCTAAACTTATCGATAGATTTTCAATTAATGGCAAATCTGATCTCGTATTTTTAAAACAAAATCAAAGTGCTGTTGAAGATTCCCTTGTTGTCTGCAAATTTGTTGGTTATGCTTTAGGATTTGACTTTCAAGCAAGATTTTTAAGTACAATATTAGATAAAAAAATTTCCATAACCGATTTAATTACAATTGGAGAAAGAATCTACACTTTAGAAAGATTATTTAATGTTAGAGAAGGTTTTACAAAGAAAGATGATATATTACCAACTAGATTTTTAGAGGAACCTTTGCAAGAAGGTGCTTCTAAAGGAAAAATTGTGCCATTCAAACAATTGTTAAGAGATTATTATACAGTTAGGCAATGGGATGAGAGTGGCGTTCCCACTGATGAATTGCTTGAAAGATTATCTATTAAAAGAATAGTATAATAATTATATTTAAATTTTAATAAAATCTTAATTGAGATGTATAATGATTGATCCTGAGATGTATAATGATTGATCCTGAGACGTATAAACAATTTAAAATTACAGGTAAGGTTTTAACAGATCACAGATATAATACTTCCCATTCTGGAAATATTAGTATGAGATCAGGAGGGAAAATCCTCATTAAGCGGAGGGGAGCTATGCTTGGATATTTGGAACCAGAAGATATAATTGAAACAGATCTTTATAACACAGATTCCGGGATTATGCTTTCAAGTTCAGAAACAGATGTGCATCGTCAAATCTATTTAAATACAGATGCTATGGCTGTAATTCATGCTCATAATCCTTTCTGTGTTATTTTGTCACTTATAGAAGATGAAATTACTTGTCTTGATGCTGAGGGTATCTATATGTATAGAAAGATCCCAATTATCGAGGTTGAGAATCCCGCAGGACCTACTGATGCCGCGAGAGAAGTTCCAAAAGTTCTAAAAGATTATCCTCTTGTTGTGGTGAGAGCACATGGAGTTTTTGCCAAAGGAAATACATTATATGACGCTCTCCAAAATGTCACTGGAGCGGAACAATCTGCCATGATAAGATACTATACGATGTCATCTGGTAAACCATTAAAAA
>CAYSZJ010000249.1:0-4197 GCA_964435435.1 uncultured archaeon | reverse complement strand
TCCCTTATCAAATAAAGAAACACTTAAAGGCTGAAGATGAGAGGATGAAAAGATATTATAGTTGTTATTGTGCTTGGGTACGGGATGCAATCAAGGATGGTACTGAAACAGAAATTTCTCCTATTTTCTGTCATTGCAGTGCAGGATTCACCAAACAATATTGGGATATAATATTCGATCAATCAACCAAAATAGAACCGATCGAAACACCTCTTTCTGGAGCATTAGAATGTAAGTTTGCTGTACATATTCCAAAAGAATTTCAAAAATAAATGCATTTTTAAGGTAGAGATGAATTTTTATTAGTTAATTAGCTGATACCACTTGTTGGGGTGGAATTCGTGTTAAGCAGGTTGTATTGGTCATTGCATACGTTTCTTTTTCTTTTGCTGAGTAAATAAAACATATACTGCTACACCTATTACAGCAATAGCTATTATAGTACCTATTAGACCTAAAATTAAATCAACATAATTGGTTTCGTATTCAAAAACTAACTTTGGTCTGCTATTTTCCCAAGAAACTTCTCTAGATGATATCGAAGCATAATATACTTCTCTAGATGATATCCAAGCATATTGATCATATGATGTACAGATACATATAGAAAACACAGTTCCAGAAACATGAGAACTAACATCGATATAATAAAGCCCATTATCAGCAATTAGAAATGATAATAATTGCATTCCATGTGCAGGTTTATTATTCCACGTGATTAAAAATTCACTCCATCTACCTGTTATTCTAAGAATATCGAAATGTATGATTTGTGAGACAAGAAAAAAATCGAGATAAAGATTAACCTTGTTCCATCCTAATTTTATTGAGCGAAGGTCAAAATACATATAAACCTCATATTCATATATGTCATAGGTGCCCCATGTGCCGCAATATAAAGAAGTTTGCTCACCATAATTATTCTCACGATCATAACTACTAAGATAAGAATCGTGAGTAGCATAGACTGTTTTTTTAGTAGCTGCGTGAGAATATGGTAAAAAAATTGAAAAACTAATTAAAAATATTATAGACACTAAAAGTTGATTTATATTTTTCATTTATGACTTATCTTCTTCTAATATCAGATTATATAGGTAAAATTGAGATTACCTGATATTTAAACTTACTTATATTAACCATCTAAACAAGAATCAATAAAAATGAAAAAAATAGAAAATAAATTTTACTATAGGTAATTATAGTAAAGAATTAGAGACTTCGAGCAAAAGTTTGGGCATCTCTTATTGCCGCTTGAATGTCCCTCGGTCTTTTGCAATCCCCGATAAAATCGATTTTAAATCGCACATTCTCAAACTCTTTTTCTAGGGTCTTTTTGGGCGTAGTTCGGGCACCACAATGAACCAGTGTATCAGCCTCAATTACATGTTCTTTATCATCAGAGTCATGTATTATAACTTTATTATCAAAAAAATCAATGAGTTTTGCTTTAGTGAATACCGGAATATTATTCTCCTTGAAATATCGGTGAATCCAAGTTACTCTACCAGTTAGTCTTGCCTGAGTTAATATTCCCGCAAGAACTCTTTCACTTCCCGCAAGTACTTTAATGTTGTAGCCTTGTTCATTTAAAGTGATTGCGGTTTCTGCGCCTCCCTTCCAATAAGTATCCAGCCCCCATATAGCTATGTTTTTCCCCATTGGTTTTGATTTCATAATTGCTTCATCCTGAGTTAAGACATTATCTCGATCCTTAAATTTTACGGGGAGGGTCGCTTCAGTTCCGACAGCAAATACCAGATGATCACAATTCAGGGCTTTGATTTCATCGTTTGTCAAATCTTTATTAAGGTGAATTGGCACATTTAATTTTTTAAGTTGAGTTTTCTGGTAATTGACTATATTCATAAACTGTTCTTTTTTGTATTCTGCTGCCAATACATGCATCAAGCCACCTACTCTATCCGATTTTTCATAAATTTCAACTTCATTTCCCCTCAATTTTGAGACCAGAGCAGCTTCCATCCCTGCAATACCAGCACCAAGGACAATAATTTTTTTAGGTTCTTCAGTTGGAACAAGCTCTTGATAATTATGTCTTTCATAAGGATTCAAAACGCACACACCGCCACATCCGACTTGGCATCCTATGCAATGTTTTATATCATCGAATCGTCCTTCAAAGAATTTATTTGGAGTATTAGGATCAGTTATTAATTGCCTTCCCATATAGATGATATCCGCTTTTCCTTCTTGAATGAATTGATCAGCCATTTTAATGTCAATAATATTTCCAACACCTATCACAGGAATATTAACAACTTTTTTAATTGCTTCGGGGTAATGAATAAAACCTCCCGGTGGGATATATGTCGGAATGTTTATTCCCTCGGGCGTTCTTACCTGTATTCCTTGGCTAACATCAAGGACATCGACTCCTGCTTTTTCAAGAAGTTTTGCAACTTCTTTTTGATCATCTACTTTTAAACCGTCCTCAAGAAGTTCTTCAGCCGAAATCCTTACAAAAATAGGATGATCTCCAATTTTATCTCTGATTTTTGCAATTGTTTCTCTAAGAAAACGAGTTTTATTCTCCCATGTACCACCGTACTCATCTGTTCTCTGATTATAATATGGTGATAGAAAATCATGATACAAGGTACCATGTGCAGAATGGATTTCAACGTAATCAAACCCTGCATCGATTGCTCTTTTAGCAGTAGCTGCAAACCTATTTCCAACTCCATCCATCTCTTCAACTGTCATTTCATGGATTTCTTTAAATCCTGTCTTTTCTAAATCCTTGCGCCAATTAGGATTTATTAGTTCATAAGCAGAACTGGCGACCACAGGATCCACACTGGAAGGTGCCCATACAGGCATGTTCATTCTCATTATAGCAATCATCATCAGAGTAAGTATACCTCCGTGGGCAAACTGAACGCCGATCTTTGTACCATATGTATGAATTCTATCGGTGAATTCCTTAAACGCGGGAATATTTTCATCTAATCCTAGGCATGGTTGGATTGGATTATTCATCGGCTCTGTTGAAGATGCTTCTACTGTAATTAATCCAACACCCCCCTTCGCAATCGGTTCATAAACATTATAGAATTTTTCTCCTGGGATACCAATTGAGATCGAACCTGACATCATAGGGGGAAATCCTAGTCTGTTCTTAATTTCCATATTTCTAATTTTCAATGGATCTGTTACTCTAGGCATAATTTTTTCACTTTTTCAGAAATTTATTTTTTGATAATTAGTTTTCTTGATTTAACTTAAATTTTATTATCGATTGATTTTATACCACCGATTGATTTTACAACACAGTCCATTGTTTGACTTATTAATTTGACATGTTATCTATATTCCAACTCATATTTTTTTCTTTATATAATTTTAAAAAGAGAACAATCTCACTATTAATTTATAGAGTTAGGAGTTGACATTAATAGGATGGATTATTCTGAAATATTTCTTGAAATGCTCCAGTTTCTTCAGATCACATATAAAAAGTTCCCAAAATTTATGATAGAAATAATGGCGGATAATTTTGGTATCCCTTCTTCTGAAATTAAACCTTTAATAAGGAAATTTAGGAAAGATGGAATTCTACTAATATTGAAAAATGAAGGTTATACTTTCACATTAAATAAAATAAGAAAATAATAATATTTTTATTCTTAAAATTGGTAATTTTAAATTGCGTACTTATTTTTAAAACAAATGAATTTTAATTATTAATTACAATTTCCTATATATGGTGTATAATATGACTAAAGTAGCAGTTATTTCTACAAGGGATCGTGTTTATGGCGTTAATAAGTCATTAGAGTTATTAGGGATCAATCCTGTTAAAGATAAAATTGTTATCTTCAAGCCTAATTTTAATACTGCTGATCCTCCTCCAGCCTCAAGCTCAATGGAAACTGTAAGGCAACTTATCATCAAGTTAAAAGAAATGGGTGCTAAATCTATCACTGTTGCCGAGCGAAGTGGTCCAGCTAACACAGCTAAAACCTTTAAGAAAAAAGGATTGTATTCATTAGCAGAGGAATTAGATTTTGGGATAGTAGATTTAACTGCTGTGCCTAAAGAAGAATATATTCTTAAAAAACCAGAAGATAGTCATTGGAAAGATGGATTTCTTTTTGCTAAAATTTATGATGTAGCAGAATGCATTGTTGAAACCTGTTGTTTAAAGACTCATATGTATGGTGGTCACTTTAC
>CAYSZJ010000248.1:0-4211 GCA_964435435.1 uncultured archaeon | reverse complement strand
CTATATTCATCTTTTTAAATGTCTCTGTTTCAAATAACACGGCAACAATCGAAGGAAAATCCTTGGGTTCATTCCCTATGGCTTCTGTACCGATTACTTTAACCTTATTGTCAATTTTACTTATTAAAATGTCATCCCAGTTTTTAATTAAAAAAGTGCTATCTCCATCTAATATTACTCCATAGGGAGTATCTATTCTACTTACAAGATCATTGAGAGCAGGACCATGCGCAAAACTACCCTTCAAATTAAAGTTTTCTACCCTATATAAGTGTACATTTCTATGATTCCGGATACCTAATTTTAATTTTCTATATGAATGAATCTTAGAATTATTATCTCGAATAATTACTTTGTAATTATTTTTTGTTAATTTCTTTAAACAATATAATGTATTTAGAATAAAATCTGTGTCTTCGTAATGGGTAATACATATTGTAATTAAAGCATTCTCAGTTTCCACCATTGTTAAAAACCCTTACCATTATTACATTCTATTCCATAAGCGAAATAAGGTTAACATTGGCAAGAAATGTATCATTATAAGACCAGTATAAATTGTACTTTAAACATTCTAATATATTTCTTTTTATCATATTTAAGGATACTTTTCTTGAGACATTTCCTCTATCATTTCCTCATAGGTTGGTATATTTATTTTATTCTCAATTGCTTCACTCATTTTCAAACTCCTATTGCACACATGTTTATCCTCTTTGTTAACCACAATATCCTTATTAAAATACTTTTTAAATAATAATAACAATGAATATTTATCTATAGGTTGGTTTGCTATTTGCACCAAACCATGTAATTTTGGAAAATCACTTATTATATTATAAATTATTTCTGATAATGCATTAGTTGTAACTCCAGACCATATGACCTTAGAATATCCATTTACTTCCCCAGTTTGAGATAAAAACCATTCAAGCAAACCTGCTTTTTTATCTGATATTTCCCTCCCAATGAATGATGTTCTAATCGTTAAATGACCAGCATAACAAATTTCTCCCAATTCCTTGCTCTTCCCATATAAATCTGTTGCATCCGGTTCATCACTATCTGTATACATTCCTTTCCTACCAGAAAAAACACAATCTGTGCTGATATGGATTAATTTAGCATTACTTTTAGAACACATTCTTGCTACTTTGTGTGGAAATAAAGAATTACAATAAACTGTCTTTATAGGGTCCTTTGCCTTTTGTGGAATGACACCGATGCAGTTTACAACGATATTAAATTCTCCGCTGGTTACTATATGTTCCAGTTTTTTTATGCCTTTTTCTCTTGCTATATCGATATCACAAAATAACTGCTCTTTTAAAATGCCTATTTTCTTAAGTATTGGACTATATTTCCTTATAGTTCCATAGTCGGTATATCCTAATCTATTGCCAATCTGTAATAATTTATGTCCTAATGTGCCCGCAGCTCCAAGAATTAAAATTTTTTTATTTGCCATACTATTTACAAAATAGACTCTTCCTTAATTTTTCTCTATCCATTCACGGGTTCTTGCCAAACCTTCACTCAAATCAACCGTTGGTTTCCAGCCCAGTAGCCTTTCGGCTTTTTTGAAATTACATTTTAATTTGCCTATTTCACTCTGAGGATGAATATGGGGAACATGAATAATTCGCTCTTGATCTGTAGCAATTAACTCTGCCAAAGCATTAATGCTGACATCCATTCCTGAACCAGCATTAATTATCTCTCCAACTGCTTTTTCAGAAAAAGATGCTCGAACAATAAAATCGGCACAATCCTCCACATAGAGGAAATCCCTGGTCTGTGTTCCATCACCAAAAACGGTTAATTTCTCCCCAAGCAAATTTTTCTTGGTAAATATGGCCACTACCCCGCCTTCCCCGCTGCTCTTCTGAAACGGTCCATAAGTATTAAAAGGACGAAGAACTACTGTAGGAAGCTTGTAAGTATAATAATAGGACAGGACCAGGTGCTCGCTGGACAATTTAGATGCAGCATACGGAGAAACTGGTTTAACCGGATGTAATTCATCAATACCCAGAGAATTGGTTGCCGGTGCATAAACCATGCAGGTGCTAACAAAAACGAATTTCATTCTATTGACTCTGGCTTTTTCCAAAAGGTTAAATGTTCCCACTACATCGCTACTAAATACATCCTCAGGATTATCTATGCTGTGTTGAACATTAATACTTGCTGCCAAATGGATACAGATATCAAAATTATTTTTGAATAAATTATCAACTATCTTTTCTTCTCGAATATCTTCTTGAATGATTCCTTTAAGATTATTATCATTCCTAAATTCTTCCAAATTAGATATACTGCCGTTAGACATATTGTCCAGCACATAAATTTTCTGATTTTGCTCAAGCAATTTTTTTACTACCCACCTGCCAATAAAACCTGCACCACCTGTTATTAAAATCTTCATCTTTTTATGTATTTTTTATACCAGTTAATTGTTCTTTTCAAACCTGTTTCTAATGAATATTGTGGTTTCCAACCCACCAGTTTTGTGGTTTCTGAAAAATCTGCTTCAAGGCTGTAGAGATCCACTTTCCGCCCTTTTCTATAAACCATTTTTGAAGATGAATTACATAATCTGGTTATTAATTTAGCCAGTTCTTTTATTGAGATTTGTTTTCCAGTGCCGATATTAAAAACTTTGCCCACAACCTTTTCTCTGTTTTCCAAAACTAACTTATAGGCCATTACCGCGTCCTTAACATATTGAAAATCTCTGGTCTGTTTTCCATCATTTTCTATTATTAGAGGGTTCCCTCGCAATGCATTCTTAATAAATGCAGGAATTACCCCTGAGGTGTTTCCTGCATCTTGGTTTTCTCCATATGTATTGAAATTTCTGATTATTATAATCGGGTAATTATACCATTTTTTCAATGCTTCACAATGTTTTTCAGCGGCTAATTTTGTGACAGCATAAATACTCCTTGGGTCCATGGGATGATGAATATCCATTGGCACATATTGTGGATTCCCATATACTTCAGGTGTTGAGGCATAGATAAAAAGGGGATGTTTTTTGGTCTTTAATAATTTATGTATTAACTGGAATGTTCCATGCTCGTTATTCAGAAAGTAATCTTCTGGTTTGGCCATCGATTCAGGGATAGAAATTCCTGCAGCCAAATGAATAACCACATCTAAATTAAGACTATCTAACAACCTAACCGACAGGGATTGAAACCTCCTGCGCATGAGTCTAAATTTCTTCCCAAAATAATAAGATTTTATAAATGGATCTCTGGTAAAGAAACTTCTGGAAAAATCATCGACGCCAATAATAGAAGAAATCCATCTCTGCCTGCATAAAAGGTCCACCAGATGAACCCCATATAAACCGGCAGCACCAGTAATTACTATTCTCATAACTGAAACTCCTCCATTACAGTTTTTTCTTTATTGTAAAAGGTAACATCGTAACTTTCCTTTTTGTAGATCAGTTGTGCGACATCTTTTATACTAACCAGCGGTTTATATTGATTCCCTCCAAATATTTCCAATTTCTTATTAACAACTGCACGCATAGTCAACACATCCACCATGAGGTCAAAACCGCATTCTCTTAGAAATGTTATGTAAAGTTCCAAGACGTAGAATAATAGCATTTTTATTTTTAAAATATTGTTCCGATTTAATTCTTGTTTCTGCGTATAATGATTGAGGATTTAATGGGAATTCTTCATTAACTATTTCTGTACTTTTACCATAAGCTAAACAGGAACTCGTACAGACGATCTTTCCATTGAAATTCTCTGCAAGAAATTTTACAGCTTCGACATTTGTAGTTATTGCCTTCCGTGGATGAATATTACAAGCAGCATCTCCGACGATTGCTGCCAGCCATGTAACACAGTCAACCTGATCAAGATATTTCTTTAGTAAAGAATGGTTGGTTACATCTCCATATACAAACTTGACAGGTTCAAGATACTCATCAGAGTAGAGTAAATTATCATAAACCATACAGTGCTCTTTTAAAGGTTGTGTTACATATGAACCAAGGTAGCCCGCTCCACCTGTAATTAATATCCTCATATCTTTAATACCTCCTCTTTTTCCCATTTGTCCTTTTGATAAAATATTCTTCATATTCATTTTTCCGAAATTATTGCTGTCTGTAATGTAAAATATCTCCATCCTGTTCTTTTTTGGAAAGAATTAATACCAAAAACAGTTACTTCTTCATGCAG
>CAYSZJ010000247.1:0-4253 GCA_964435435.1 uncultured archaeon | reverse complement strand
CAAAATTTCTGAATTGCTATTTTTCAATACATATTCCAGTAAATGCTTTTTTAATAAGTAACTTATTGGTACAAATACGCTACCAGTTTTTGCAATGCCGAACCAACAAAAAAGAGCCTCTGGATTATTTGGAAATATCAAGGATATATTAGGATTTTTCAATTTTAATTTTTTAATTTGTTTTATAAGTCCATTGGCTATCTGATTTGAAATTATATTTACCTCTTCATAGGTATAAACCTCATCACGATAATAAATGAATGGTTTGTTTTTATTAATCAGTGCTTTACTTTCTATTATTTTTAGCAGTGTAGCATCCTCAATATCATAAACTTTTGTTAGGTCACTTAGGTTGTATATCTTTCGAATTTCTAAGTGTTCACCTTTTAATTCTATCACGACTTCTTCTTTATCTCTAAAAGGAAAAGCACTATCTTTAGCAATCTTACTGGGGATATAAACCCAATAACTATCATAAGCACGGTTTCCCGATTTTTTCTTCGAAATTTTACCTTTTCCAGTTTTTATCATGGATTTTAAAAAAAAAAATTTTACTATTGTAAATAAATAATTCCTAACGTAAAAATAATCTTATTATTTTTTTCTCGCATTCTTACTTTAAAGGAATTTTATCATATTCTTGTTTTATTAGAGGGAATTTGTCAAGATTATAATGAGGAAAATATAGAGAAAAAGTAAATTCCTTTTGAAATGATGGTACTGATGCGATTTCTCTATATTTGATCTCATACGCGATCTTATTTGCTAAATATCTTTGCTCAATATCTTTTATAAATAATTGTGCTCCCATTCCTGCTGAATTTCCAATCTGGAAAATGGAGTTTTGTTCAACTTCAGGGAATAAACCAATAAAAGCAGCATTTTTTTTATTGATATAAGTTCCAAAGGCTCCTGCTAAAAGAACTTGTTCAAGAGATTCTTTTTTTTTATGTTCCATTTCAAGTAATAAATTCGCAGCAGATAAAAATGCACCTTTCGCTAGTTGAAGCTGATGAATGTCTTTCTGAGAAATGGTGATTTCCTCAATGTTGTTATCATTAAAATTTTTTTGATATTGTTCATTATCCCATTCAGCTTTATAAATAATATAATGATATCCATCTTCCCTTTTTACAACGCGACGATGTTTCATTACTTTTTCTGATTTGATATTAAATTTTCCCGCACGCGTAATGATATTTGATTTCAGCATTTCGGCTATAATGTCAATGAGCCCTGAACCACACAATCCAAGTGGTTTTATGATTCCTATCACACTTATTGAAGGTTCCAAAGTATTTCTATCAATTTTGACTGATTCTATTGCTCCTTCAGAAGCTCTCATTCCATATAAAATATGAGCACCCTCCAAAGCCGAGCCAGCAGCACATGAACATGTAACTAATCCTTCATTATTTCCCAACACAAGTTCACCATTAGTACCAATATCAATTAAAAGAGAATATTCATCGTATGTATTGATTTTAGATGAGATTATACATCCAATTGTGTCTGGTCCTACGTAGCCAGCAATAACAGGAGGAGAATATACATTTACATTGGGATTACATTTTATTCCAAGCATACTCGCACTTACATTAATTGGGGCTTTAAATACTGGACTGTAAGGTGAAACAGCTAAAAATTCGGGGGTAATTCCAAAAAATATGTGATGCATTCCTGTATTCCCTACAATAGAAATATCTTTAACACATGAAATAGAAATGTGAGCTTTATCACAACAATCCTCAAGTATATCATTGACAGCATTAATCACCAATTCTTTTGCTTTATGAATAGCATTATTTTTTACGATATAGGTAATTCTTGAAATAAGATCTTCACCGATAGCCACTTGAGGATTTAACATTGCAGAAACCGCTACAATTTCGCCTGTTTTTAAACTAATTAAGTATCCAACAAGAGTAGTAGTTCCAATATCTATAGCTAATCCAAAAATATTATTAGTTTTATCTCCGACATCAATATCATGAAGAGTCCATGGATCTTCCAATGAGAGCTTTCTAAAAAAAGCTGTAAGAACGTCATCTTCTTTTCTCATAATATGTGGTAATTTTTTAATAGTGCTATATAGACTATCATTTACATGAAATAAGGTGTGATTTTCATTTATCTTATAATTACTATTTCTTTCTATTATGCCCTCAAATAACCTAGATAAATCATTTTTTGGATTATTTAAATCCACAGAGGTGATCTTACAAAGCAGTGAAGTTATTCCAGGATTAATTTTATCATTATTTTTTATTCCGAGAGATTCTAAATCTGCATCTACTAAAATTCTAATTCCTTTCGAAATTAATGAGTCAGTTAAAAATACTCTTAAATCTCCTAAAATTTTAGTTTGACACGCTAACCTATAACCTTCTAATATTTTTTGGTAGTTCAATATTTTTTTTTCTTGTTCTGATGGTTTTGAAATTTTTGGATTAGGATCTAAAACACTAATTATGCATTTTCCACATGTTCCCTTACCTGCACATAGAGCACCTATAGGTAAATTTAACGCTAAAAGCGATTCATAAACAGTTGAACCCTCAACAACATTGATTCGTTTAGATATTGGCTCCAAAATGAGGGTATTTCTTTTATTCTTCATATGAGTACCCCTTATAGATAACAAGAAGGGATTAATTTTTCTTAATACTTTAACCATTTATCAATTAGATTAAAACCTTCTAAAGCGTCTTTTGCGTAAGCATCTGCTTTTATTTGTTCTGCGAATTCATAGGACGCAGCAGCACCTCCCAAAATAACTTTTACCTTATTTGCTAAATCTCCTTTTTTTAATAAGGACACTGCTCTTTTTATGAAGGGTTCCCCTGAAGAAAGAAGATATGATATACCAATAACTTTAACATCTGGCATTCGAGCGGCTTCTTCAAATTTTTCAGGTTTCACATCTATTCCAAGGTCGATAATATCCATACCATAAGATTTCATTAAAGCGATTAGAATATTTTTACCTAAATTATGAATATCACCTTCAATTGTTCCGACAACTACCTTTCCTGAGTAATTCCTAGCCTTGTATAATCTTCTTCTATCTTCCTCATCTATAGATATAATTTCACCTTGGAGAGCTTCTGCCGCTAGAATAAGCCCCATTTCTCCTGATTCTTCCAATCCTTTTAAAATACCCTTATTTATAATATCGATTATGGGTACTCTTGCATCTATTGCTTGCTTTATTGTGTCTTTCATTGAATAAAAGTCGAGTGAACTAACCGCTTCAATGACGTTATTAATATAATATAAATGATTTTTACTTTTTGTCTGATTTTCCAAACTTGCATTTTCCATTATAAAATTTACCTCTCTCAACTCTTAATAATAGATATTATCAAATAATTAAAACGATACCATGCCAACCAACATAGGGAACAGATTCCTTTGGATGCTCGGGATTAATTACAAATGGTGGCTTTTCTCCACATTTGACAGCTGTAGCAAATATATCCACTCCACAAGCCTCTAGTGAAGGTCTAGCTCTTAAATACTGCCGGCACATTTGATTATCGAGCACAGGACACGGGGGAATTTTTTTTTGTTGCATTAAGTCTTTAAAATATTCTGGCGAAAAAAATCCGCAACCAACACAAGGTCCACCTTTAAAACCCATAGCAAGATAATATCCTAAGTATGTTGCTTCTGCTTCTATCATTGAGACCATTTGATTTAATAAATTTACATCTCCCTGGACACCGAGAAGAATTCCGGGAAAAATATGGTTTTTTGTTGGTGGATAAAATGTAATTAATATTGCATGATTATAACTACTGACAATTTCTCTCATCTCTTCGGTAGTTGGAGAGTGTGGAGGACAATTTATACTAGTTCCGTAACCAAAACACACTGGAATTCTACATTTCCACCGTACGCGTGGATCTATTACAATTTTATCGGTTGTTATTAATTTAGCATGACCAGTAGCTTTAATTTTTGATTTTATAATTATTTGATTTATGATTTTATTAGATCGTTCAAGGAGTTCAAGAAAGATCTTTTCATCAGGTTCAATTTTAATTGGAGATGGTGGCCTATCTTTCTTTTTTGGTAATAATCTCCGCCATTTGAAAGATATTTTAGACCATTCTTTCTCAACTTCAGGTACCAGTTTCTGTGCCATTAATTTTTAACCTTGTTCTTTTTTTTACTTAAATATTCATTTATTTATTAAAATAATATTGATTTTTTACTAACGTAAAAATCTTTCTATATTAGTAAAAAAA
>CAYSZJ010000246.1:0-4340 GCA_964435435.1 uncultured archaeon | reverse complement strand
TGTTATCAATAATTTCAACTTTCCAGTCGGTAATTATTAATCTATTAATATCATCAACGATTTCTTCAAAACTCTTTCCATAAGGAAATAAATAAAAAGAAAATTTTTTTCCAATCTCAAAAAGAAGCTTAGAAGAATCATATAATAAACAATTCTGAGCAGAAATAATTTTCTTAAAAGAAAAGAAATCTATGGAGCCATTGGGGTCTTTGTCTCTTATATCCTTTATATGTATCATTTCTGCTTCTCTTAAAATAGATTTCATCCCATCAAAATCAAGTATATCATGGTACGCTTGGAGAAGTGCGGTGATAACCCTGTATTTAGCTTCTCCTTTATAATTACCTATCATTATGGTTTGAACTTATTATCTATAATGTACAAATTCTTTAATTTGCTTTATTTCCTAACCCACTTTTCTTTAATACTTGAGAAACTAATTTTTTAAAGGCACTTTCTACGTTGTTGCCAGATTTTGCACTTGTTTCAATAAAAACACTAGCTTTTATTTCTTTTGCTAAATTTTCTCCCTTCTCCGAAGGTACTGTATTTGAATCTTTTAAATCAACTTTATTGCCAATTAACATGTATACGCCATCTGGTCTAGCAAAATTTCTAAAATCTTCAAGCCATTTCGATTTAATGCTATCAAAGGTAGAATGACGAGTTATATCATAAACTAGCAAACTTCCATGACATCCTTCAAAGAACATCTGCCTAGTTAGTTCATATTTATCTTGACCTGCAATATCCCATAAAATTAAACGAACATAGGCATTGAATTCTTCGATTTTAATTTCTTTAGTAAGAATGTTAACTCCTAGAGTTGGATGGTAATCCTTCTCAAAACTATGTTCTATATAGCGATTGATTAAACTTGTTTTGCCTACTGCGGGATCACCCAACACGCAGAGCTTAAAAGCTCATATTCTCTCTTCTTTCTCTATCATATTAATTCAAAATTTTCCTATATTTTTAGTAATGATAAATTGAGTGTAGGATCATTCACTCGAATTAATTTTTGATCAATTTCAAATATATATACTTCACCTGTGATAGAAACTATAGTAGGTTGGATTAAATGTCCACCAATTATATTATAGTCTCTTGTTCCTAGAGAAATATGTAAGTGAACTACTGGTTGGTCATCTTTAAAAGAAATGTTTCCCATGCACGAAACTAATTCGACATAATCATCATAGGTTTTTTGTATATAGCTTTTAGAGTTGATATCAAAATACCCTATAGTAAATTTTTTTAAGGCACCAATACAATTAATTAAGCCAGATTTTATATCATGATCTTTTATCATCTGGATTATTGAATCGATTAAATCCTCATCTGGCTCAACTTTGCCCACTATAACCCTACTAATCTTAGTTTCGATGCTCTTCATATTTATTCAAATATGTGAGTATTATTATACATATCTGATAAAGTCAGTTTTTTTATATTTGAGTTAAAAACATATTTACATATTATTGCTACAAACGATTTTTTGATTCTTAATATAGAAAAATTAATTATAATGTACTTTCATAACCAATATTAGTGTACTAAAAAGTGTTATAACATGCCCGAGAAAGTGGAAATATCAGATGTCGAATTATTTTTATCTGAACCAGCTCAAGTAGATATATCTACTTCTATAATATAAACTTCAAAGTTCAACCATTGAAATTATATTTTAGAAGAGATTTTTTAGATTATTTTTAAGAATCAACTTGTTTTTTCATTTAAATAAATTTATTTTGTTATTATATCAACAGTCTCTTATGTAATATTAAAGAAAGAATGTAGTATATTAATTGGAAATGAAAAACTCTGAAGAAAAAGACAACATAACAAAAATTTCAAAAGGATCAAGAAAGAATCAAGAAAATTTTCTCTGTATAAATCCAAATAAAAAATTATATTTAAATAAATTTGATTTTAATTCATCCAAATTTAATAATGAATGTAATCTTCCCAATTTTTTATCAAATTTTCAACAACGTAAAAAATCCAATTTTGATACTAAATATACTGAACCTGAGAAATGGATAAAGGTAAAAAATAAAAACACATCAGAAAATTATTTAAAAGAATTATGTTATGAATTGAAACAAATAGATCCAAGTCTAAATTATTCAAAAATCGGTAAAATTATTCATTGCAACTTCAGAGGATATGTGGAAAATCAAAAAATGAAAGAAGAAACATTTCAAAATTTGAAAAAATTTGTTAAAACACATCTTAATGATAATGTATTATTTTATCTTTATAAAAGGCATCAAAATAAACCATTATTAAATGAATTAGAATTATATGATACATTCAAAGAAGAAATAATACCTCATATGGTTTATATTGGTAAAAATGGGAAAACACCTTATATTGCATTAGAAAAAAATGAATTAACAGCAGAATTTTTAGCAATAATGGAAGGAGACGGAAGTTTAAAAAGTAATGGTCTCGATACTACAATTACATTAAATGGTATTGATGAACCTCGGTATGTTAAATATGTTAAAGAGAAAATATTGGACAGATTGTTTATTATTAACCCATTCAAATTAATAAGCATTAAAAATTCAAAGGCTGTAAGGTTCAAAAACGGAGCTACTTCCGTTCATTATGCAATAAAAGAAATAGGGAAAGGTTTTCTTAAAACAGGTTTAGTTCCTGGAGATAAAGTTAAAAATAAAATTGATATTACAGATTGGATTTATATTAGTTCAAATTATATGATCAAAACTATTAAAGGGTTGTTTGATACAGATGGTTATATTTCTGTTAAATATGGAAGTTTTATTTTAGGTTTCTCTAATAGTTCAAAACCCTTAGTACAAGATTTTTATGATATTTGTAGAAAATTAGGGATAGTTTCTGAAAAAAAACTTTATTTAACAAATAAAGATATGCAATTTGTGATATCCAAAACATCTTCAATTAGAAAATTTTTAGAGATTGTTAAACCTGAAAAATTTAGGGAACCAGGAAGACGTGTATTTTTAGGATCAAAAATTCTTTATCTTAATGCTCCACTCGAAATTAATTTTTCAGTTAAGATGGAGATTAATAATTGGAGAAGTAATGAAGACACATCAAAAAGATTTACTTATACTTTGGATAATGCTAAGAGATTAAAAAAGTGTATTGAAAAATATTATAATAGCTATTTAAAAAAAGTCAGGGAATTTGACAATTTTTTATTAATGACTTATGAAGTTAAAATTTTTTTATCAGAAACTACTATAATTGAATCTTTTACTAATAGATGTGTTTTAAAGAGAAGTAATTATTTTGTAATCACAAAAAATTTAATAGACACCTTACTAAATTTCGGGTTAATAGTAGAACGTTATTATGGAATAAAATTTTTATATGATAAAGAAAAATCAGAAGTCAAGATTCATCAATTTCCCTCTATTATTAAAAAAGAATTATGTAATTATATTTATAGTCTCTTGAAAGATAATCCTAATTTATCTGAAGAAATTTTATTAGAGTATATTATATATGAATTCATGTACCAAAATCACCCTAAACTCTATGACTTACTAAAATTTCTTAAGTATAATATAAATTTAATTAAATATTTTAGATTTCTTATAAAGATAATTAGAGAGTTTTTAAGAAGACTAAATACGCCTAATCTAAGGAAAACCGCTACAGCCTGGCATATAATAAAATATTTCAACGATATCGAACATAGTAGATGGAAATCAATTAATTCAATTATAAAGGATTTAATGGAATAGAATCCATATGATTTTTGTTAGATTTTTAAATCTATAAAGCTTATAGATTCTTGAAATTTATAGTTGAATTAGTTAAGAAAAAAAGTTGTTTTAAATATTCATATTTAGTTATTAATTTTAGTTAATAAATTCAAATTTGTGAAATGATTTTATGGTTGAAAAAGTGGTAATTTCTGGTGTAGAGCTGAATTTAAGTGAGCCTGCAAATGTTAAGATGAATTGGGTTGGAAATGATGATTTAATAAATCAATTAAAAGCTGCTTGGATGGTTGTTGATAAAGATGATCTTCCATTAAATCCTCGTATTTTAGGGAAACCAGGTGTAGGAAAGACAACTCTTGGTTATGCTGCCGGAAGACGATTGGGTAAGGATGTATATATGTTCCAATGTACAATGGATACACGCCCAGAAGATTTGTTAATAAGTCCAGTTATTTCATCAGGTAATAAAATCGCTTATGTTGCTAGTTCTTTAGTATCAGCTATGATCAAGGGTGGAGTATGCTTGCTGGATGAGGGAAATAGGATGAGTGAAAAAAGTTGGGCGTCTTTAGCACCATTAATGGATAAAAGGCGATATGTTGAAAGTATAATCGC
>CAYSZJ010000245.1:0-4341 GCA_964435435.1 uncultured archaeon | reverse complement strand
TTGGAATAGATTTTTATACCTATGACATCCCTATAATAGTAAGAGGCAATAAAAACAAAGTAAGGCTTTCAATTTGGGATTTTGGGGGGCAAGAACAATTTAAGAAGTTATTCAAATATTATATTAATGGGGCGAATGGCATTTTTTTGGTTTTTGATTTGTTAAAAATGGAGACCCTTATTAAATTAGATTGGTGGTATGATAATTTAATTGAGTATAACCTTCATGATCGCCCAAAAGTTTTAATTGGAACTAAACTTGATTTGGTTCAAAAAAATAAAAAGCATAAAGTAGATGAATTAACTATTGAGAATTTCCTTGATAAACATGATGAAAAGGATTTTTTGAAGACTTCTTCAAAGGAAAATACAAATATCCTCCATAGTTTTAGAGAAATGACCAAAAAAATACTGGATTCTCATGAATTAGATTATGACAAAAATATTTAATTTTAAAAAACTCCAATTCTTAGTTTTATAATTTCCTTTGAAGTTTTGCTATTTGTACTTCTGAATAGTACGTAATAATTATTTTTGCAATCTCTTAAATTTATAATATTATTTAATTAGTTTGAAACATTGCTATATCCTGAATTAATAGTAACTTTTTAAAAAAATATTTAATGTTAATATAGGTAGATTATCTTTGGGAAGAATAGCAGATTTTTTATTGCAATTGAAAAGTTCGAAACATTTAGTTCGAATGACCGTTGTCGGAGATGGAGCAGTAGGAAAAACAACACTGGTTCAAGCATTACTTCGAAAAACAACTTTTAATGCTCATAATTTCTCATATTTCAACTTATTAGAAAAAAAAAAAATTACTCGAACTTCATTCATGGAGGTTGAATCTTGGACCTATAAAGATTTAATATTTCAATGTTATGATCTAACAGGACAAAGAACTCCAGGTACGCATCCTTTAGATCTCATAAAAAATCAAGTTCTCAATTTAATAGATATTTATATTTTTGTTTTTTCATTAGATAGATATGAATCTTTTGAAAATATCAATAATTGGATGCGATTAATAAATCTTAACGATAAATCTAAAAATGAAAATATCGAATTGATTCTTGTTGGGAATAAATTGGATTTAGAAAGAAATGTCTCAAATGAATTAATTCAATCCCTTATCGGAGAAGATAAATATTTTCATTCATATATAGAAACTAGTTCACTATATGATATTGGTATTGAAAATTTATTAGATGAGATTACTAAACTAAGTAAAAAACTCCTTAATTTAAATGATTAAAGGAATTTATAATTAATTAAAGATTCTCATCCTATAAAGTAGATATAAGATGAGGTATTAAAATGACTGAGATTAATTGTAAAATTTGTGAAAGAAAGATTATTTTTGACCTAAATAATCCTGAAACTTATATTGATAAATCTGAGTCAGGTAATCCAATGATTGGAAAATTATATACAATTCGAGTAAGTCATTCCACGGATTCAGATTCATTACACATTAATGTTGTCGTTATTGATGAAAGCGGAGATTATCGAGCTCATAAAGATTATTATGAGGAAAAACTGAGTGTAAAAGGAACTCCTGACTTATGGAATAAACTTCAACGTTATATTCCATTAGAACTACGGGTGTACTTATCTTTAGCAACTGATGAAGAAAAAGAAATTCTTGCCTTATTATCAGAACCACTCAATAAAACACCAAAAGAATGGTCTGAATCCTTAACAGATTTAATGCATAATTATCCAAACAGTCAATTAATTACATTCCTTTCTATAAAATGGGATTTTATTATTGGAAAAGGCAAAGATCTTATAGACTATCCTTATAAGCCCAATTCTTGGGGTTATTTAATATACTTACGTTTAAAAGCAAGGTTTGCACCCTCATCAGAGTTAATCCAAATAGCGATAAGAATTGATTACAAATTCGCTCCAATGATTATTCAATTAGAAGCAGAAATTGCAAAGGCTGAAGTTTTTCTTCGTTTAAGCGCTTATGATCTACTGGAGGAATTATATGATAATTGTCAAAAAGAATGGGGGGATCAAACATCTATAGAAATGAAAACTGGATTAATGTTTTTACAAGGATATTATGGTTTTAGGTTATATTTTCTTGGAAAAATAAATGAAGCGATAACATTAATTGAACCAGTGTTTAATTTTGGGCAAATATTAGAAAATAGAGAAATAATAGGTGTCGTAGGAAATTTTTATGCAGCTGTTAATCAATCTAGTGGAGATTTAGAAAAAGCATTAAAAATATTTGAGATTGTATTAAAAGTCAGTGAAGAAATAGGTGATGAAAGAACTCATGCAGTTATTTCTTCAAATATGTCTGTTATTGAATCTAAACAAGGATTGTATGATCAAGCTTTGAAACGCCAACAAGCTATATTAGAATTACCAATTGTCCAAGAAGAGTTTTTTATAAGAAGCTCCTTAATGAGTATTATTGCTGAAACTCTTTTTATTTCTGAACGTTATGATGAATCAAAAGAATTATGCCAAAAAGTCCTTTCAGAAGAAAATTTACCTACATATTATAAAATTGATCTTCTTTCTACTCTTAAAAGAATTGCGGGTAAAACAAACTCTTTTGAACTATTAGAGTTTGTAAGAAATAACATTCCAAAAGATTTTGAATTTTTGGAATCTCCTGTAGGGCTCATTTTTATGCATGATCTGCAAGCAATAGAAGAAGAATTGCGCAGTAATTGGTCAAAATTGATTAATCATTTGAAGGAAGAAAGAGAAATTATGTTTAAGAATCTATCTGTTGAAGACGCTGGTGACATTGAAATTAGGCTTGCAAAAGCCTATTTTAAATATTATCAGGAAACTGAAATTCTAGAACATTTAAATCATGCATATAATCATTTAGATTTGGCGAAAACTATTGCTATTGAAAAACAAAGTCATTTAGATCTCTGTAGACTGGTTCTGCTCAAAGGATTGTTAGCTGCCGAAAGTAAATTAATCGACCAAGCAAAGATTTATTTTGAAGAAGCATTAAAAACAGCACAGGAATATAACCTATTAAATTTAGAACAAGAAATAACTGAAAATCTAGATCAGCTAAATAGTGGTATTATAGAAAAATCCACAGGTTCATTTTTACGAAGATTGTTTCAAAGATTAACGTTCAGAAAATCTGAGGAAGCAAAATTGAAAAAGAAGAGTGTAATTTATACAATATTTATAGAGACACAGGATTCCAACTGGAAATTAATTTTACAAAATGAAAAGAATGGCTCTTCCAATGATACTAATTATCTTCTAGGATTTCATGGTCTCTGGAGTAATATAAGAAAAATTATGTTACAACAGCAAATAAATTATTTTACTGTAGGTAAAGGCGCTGTCTTAGTGGAAAATTCTCCTCATTTTCAATTGCTTGCTTTATGTGATCAATTAGATTATATTACTAGATTAACAATACAAAACATCCTACCAGAATTAGAAGATTTCTCTTTCAGGTATATTCCAGAAGAATTAGAGGACAAAATTTTGAAAACTCTTAACAAAAGTATAGGAAAATTTACTAAAGTTGAATCAATTTAAGATATAAATTTATGTTACTTTTAACTTGAGATTAAATTTCAATGAAATAGTTGTATTTAAGGTAAATAATCAATTGACTATTGGAATAGATTTTTATACATATGACATCCATATCATAGGAAAAGGTAATGAAGCCTATGTTTGGCTTTCAATATGGGATTTTGGGGGGGAGGAACAATTTAAGAAGTTATTTAAATATTATGTTAATGGAGCGAATGGCATATTTTTGGTTTTTGATTTATTAAAAATGGAGACCCTTATTAAATTAGATTGGTGGTATGATAATTTAATTGAGTATAACCTTCATGATCGCCCAAAAGTTTTAATTGGAACTAAACTTGATTTGGTTCAAAAAAATAAAAAGCATAAAGTAGATGAATTAACTATTGAGAATTTCCTTGATAAACATGATGAAAAGGATTTTTTGAAGACTTCTTCAAAGGAAAATACAAATATCCTCCATAGTTTTAAAGAAATGACCAAAAAAATAATGGATTCTCATGAATTAGATTATGATGAAATTCTTTGATTAATCTTATCTTGAAATTTCTTATTTTAATTTGGTAAATTTGAATTGTTTATTCTTTAATATAAATATTAAAAATTTAAACTCCATTACCTTTTTAATAATAAGGAACGTTTTTTATTACTTAACAAGAATAAATTATTAGAGAGAAAATAGTGGTTAGACCTCCAACAGAAAAAAATATATGTCTCCGCTGTAAAGGAGCGAGACTCCTATGTGGTAAAAAGTCTTGTCCAATCTTATTAAAAAAATCCGTATTGAAATCTCTAG
>CAYSZJ010000244.1:0-4356 GCA_964435435.1 uncultured archaeon | reverse complement strand
ATATTAAAATTCTTAAAATAATATTTTTAATTTTTAACTTTAACATAAAATTTCATTAAAAATAAAATAAATCATAAAAAAAGTGAAAAAAATTTGGATTTAAAAGAAGTGTGGTTAATTGATTATGCCCGTACAGCATTTTCTCGGTCGAGGCCAAGACAACCTGAAAGAGATGTTTTTGGTGAAATCAGAGGGGATGAATTGCTTGCTGAGTTGTTAAAAAAGTTTTTTGATGAGAAATTAGCTGATAAAGGCATAGAAAAAAAGGATATTGAGGAGGCTTCACTTGGAATCGCAGCAGGAGTATTAGAAAATTGGTCATATGGGGGAAGGATTCCCATCTTTCTAGCAGGTTTTCCTGTGAATGTACCTGCATTTTGTATTGACAGACAATGTGGTTCTGCTGGTTCAGGGATGCATATTGGTATTATGGAAATTATGACTGGAAATGCTAAATGTGTATTAGCTAACGGTTTTGAACATATGACACGTGTTAGAGGTAGGGGGACCGAGCCAAATCTGAAGTTGATAGACAAAAATAGCAAATATTATCGTCCTGATCTTGAAATGCAAACATCCTTTAATATGCTTCAGACTGCTCAGAAGTTATATGAAGAAGAAGTACCCAAATTTACTAAAGAAGATTTAGATAGGTTTGGAGTGAGAAGCCATAATTTAACTGTCAAAAGTCATGAGGATGGATGGTTTAAAGGCGAAATCATACCTATCGAAGGTCATGTCGAAGGTGATGTTAACACACCCATGATCGTTGATAGAGATATGAATGCAAGACCATCAAGTATGGAGGGGCACGCAAAATTACCAAGATTATCAAGACCATTTTATTTAGAAAAAAATGGGGGCAAGAAAGGGTATATTGAAAGAGAAGGCACAGAAGAGGGAGTTATTACTGTTGGAAATTCCTCTCCTCTAAATGCAGGTGCCACGACTGCAGTTTGTATGGAAGCTGAGGAAGCTAAAAAACGAGGTATTGAGCCAATGGCAAGAATTGTATCAATTGGTTGGGCAGCAGTACATCCATCAACAATGGGACGAGGCCCTGTTCCTGCTACAAAACGAGCTTTAGCGGTCGCTGGATTGAAAGCTGGAGATATTGATTATTGGGAAATTAATGAAGCATTTTGTATGGTAGCACTTAATTGTATGGATAAATTCGATCTTCCTTGGGAAAAAGTCAATGTTATGGGAGGTTCTACTGCTATTGGGCATCCTTTAGGATCTACTATGATCCGAATACCTGGAACTCTAGCAAGAATCTTAAAGGATAAGAAAGCAAAGTATGGTGTTGCGAATGCATGTGTTGGAGGCGGGCAAGGAGTAGCAACAATAATTGAAAATCTTGATGCATAATACCATTTCTTTTATTTGTATGAGATAAGTAACATACTACTCTTTTTTTTTAATAATTGTATATTTTTTAATATAATCATCAATTAAGGTGATTTTATGACACATATAAATGATTTATTTAAATTAGATGGTCACGTTGCTCTTGTTACTGGTGGAGGAAGAGGATTAGGATATTTTTCCGTTGAAGGATTAGCTGAAGCAGGTGCACATGTTGCTATTTGTGGAAGAGATATTCATGAAAAATTAGATAATACTATTGAAAATCTAAAAAAGATAGGGACTGATTGCATATCAATCAAATGTGATGTAACAAGGGAAGATCAAGTAAGATAAATGGCAAAAACAATGAAATAACATTACGGAAAATGCGATATACTGGTTAATAATGCGGGTATCTCCGATATGGCACAATCTAAAACATATAGTTTAGATCGTTGGATAAATATCATAAACACAAATATAACAGGGACATTTCTATGTTGTTGTGAGATAGGGAAAATGATGATAAGACAAAAAAATGGAAGTATTATCAACTTTTCTAGTGAAAATGGACAAGTAGGATTTTCGAGTGGGATGACTGCTTATGCAACCTCTAAGATAGGGATTATAGGTCTTTCTAGATCTTTAGCCGTCGAATGGGGAAAATATAATATTAGAGTAAATGCCATCCTACCAGGTAATATGGAAGAATGTATGATGGAATTCCTTCAAGATAAAAGTAGTTCATTCTATAAGATGATAGGAATTCCTTTATTGAACCTAATTCCTATGAAACGATTTGGAAATGGAGATGACATTAAAGGAACAATTGTATTTCTAGCTTCCGATGCAAGTAGTTATATTTCAGGTGCAAAAATCGTTGTTGATGGGGATTTCACTATTAATGCTGGAATTTAGGTTTTTTAAATATGAAAGATTTAAAGTGTAAGGAAAATTTTTTACCTAAATAAAAAATTTATATCTATTAGTGAAAAATAATGGGAATGTTAGATGGAAAAGTAGCCATAATAACTGGTGCTGGTCGTGGTGTAGGCCGCGAAGAAGCATTAATTATGGCAAAAGAAGGATGTAATTTGATAATTAATGATATTGGCGGTGGTGCAAGTCACTTAGAGAAAGACATTAAAATTGCAGATACAGTCGTTGAAGAATGTAAGGCTCTTGGAGTCAAAGCTATAGCGAATTATGACTCTGTAGTTGACTATAACAAAACAAAAGGCATGATAGATCAAGCAATATCAGAATTTGGTAAATTAGATATTGTTGTAAATAACGCTGGTATCTTGAGAGACAGGATGATATTTAATATGGCAGAAGAGGAATTTGATCTTGTTATCGCAGTTCATTTAAAAGGAACATTTAATTTGACTAGACACGCAGGTTCTTATTTTAGAGAACAAGGTAAAGCTAATCCTGATCTAGGAAATTTTGGAAGAATCATTAATACTGCATCCGATTCTGGGTTATATGGAAATGTAGGTCAATCAAATTATGGTGCTGCTAAATCAGGTATCGCAACTTTCACAGTAATAGTATCTCAAGAACTTGCGAAATATGCAACCGTTAACTGCGTAGTTCCAAGTGCAAGAACCCGTATGACAACAGATTTGACTCCAAGAATGGCAGACTATATGAAAATGAAAACAAAGGAAGGTTTCGATATTTTTCATCCAGAACATTTTGCTCCTTTAGTAGCATACCTCGCTTCTGATGCAGCTAAAAAAATTAATGGGGAAGTCTTTAGAGCAATAGGTGACAAAGTTTGGGTATATCGTGGTTGGAAAGCTGTAAAGAAAATTTCGAATAATATGCAAACATTTACCCCTCAACAATTAGCTGAACGATTTCCAGAATTAATGAAGGATTTGCCTTCTAAAAGAGAAGGTGCTGTTACCCCGGACGAATTAATGGGTTAATAATTACAGAATCAAAACTTTTTCCTTTTTATTTTTTACATTTATTAAATCTTATTAAATTAGTTTAATTCAATTCAAAACAGTGATTAAATTGGTTTTAATCCATAAAGAAGGAAAATTCAATGAGAATAGTTATTTAATTGACGGTTATTTATTTGGAGCACCTAGAAGTCTTGCTCTTTACGTTATTGAAAATGATGGGACTCATATGCTCATAGATACATCAACTGCAGATAACGCAGATAGAATTATAGAAAAGTTAAAAGAATTTAAGATATACCCTATTCATAAAATTTTCCTTACACATTCACATTGGGATCATACAGCTGGCGTGAATAAATTAAAGATGCTAATGAAGGATATTGATATTGAAGTATTGGCATCAGAGAATGCAATTGACAATTTAAAAAAGCCAGCTACTATGAATGATATATTTGAAGCTACCGTCGAGCCTTTAGATGACGTTATACCATTAAAAGAAGGTGATTTAATTGAATTGAATGGTCTGAAATTGGAAGTTTTTAATTTCTTTGGCCATACAATGGATTCGATTGCACTTTTAGATGAAGAAAATAGAAATATTTTTACAGGTGATGCCATCATTGATAAATCGGGTTATAATTATGTCCAACCTACTTTTATGCCGCCAGAATTCAATGAATCAGAATTACTTGAGACCTTTCAGAAACTGAGAGACATGAGGGACAAGTTAAATTCGATTACATTAGCTCATTTTGGGGTATGGACAAATGAGGATTTTGAAAAGATTCTTGATGGAATGGAATCATTTCACTTTGACACAAAAAACTCAATAATTCAATGGTATAAGGAGAATCTATCGAGTAAAGAAATTGCAATGAAATACTTTGAGAAATTTATACCAAAATCTAAAATTGTAGAATATGGATTATTAGATAATTTAGAAATGAATATCAAATGGTTATTAGAAGGCTTGAAAAGGAGTGGTTTCATTTAAAAATTTAAAATAAAGAGACAATTTGGAAAAAATAAGGCAAAATTGAAATGATTAATATACTATTTGATATAAAAATTAATTAAAAAACAATTA
>CAYSZJ010000243.1:0-4386 GCA_964435435.1 uncultured archaeon | reverse complement strand
CCCCTACAGTTTTTGGGCAAAAGAAATGTATGAAAGACACAGCGATCAAACCCTAATTGCCTTAAAAAAAATAAAAAAGATTTTTGACCCAAATAATATATTAAATCCTGGGGTGTTATGTTTTGACAATGATGAAAAAAATAATAGGGATTAATCTTTAATAAGCTAGTATATAAACTTTTAAGATATTTCTAATCCTACTTATATTTTTCTTTTAGATGTCTATACACTTCCTTTAAAGAGCCTAATTTTTTTAATTCATCTGCCCATATTACTCTGAACCTATGTCTAAGAGTAGAGAGGTTATAATCCTCATTATGTGCAATATCTGGAATAGAATCATATTTTTTTATATAAGAAAATAATTCGGGTTTCCAAACGAATTCCCTAACCGCTTCCTTATAATTAATTCCTAAAATATTTCTTAAGAATTGCCTTGCTTGAACTATTCCCATTTGTAATTTTTCGGCGATTTCTTTCATAGTGGATGTATTCCTAAGAAAAATTTTTAAAAACGCAATGTCGATATCTCTTGCTGATGTAGATTTGATAAATAATTGATTAAGATAGTCATTGTTTATTTTGTTATAAACAAATATACATCTTCTTAGAAATTTATGATATTCTGAATCCGTATAACCATATGCTCCCAATTTTCTTTTATATTCCTCATCAATTTCAGTGGAACTTTTGTTTTCAACTATTAAGTTTACTAATAATTCTTTGTCTATAAATGGATAAAGTAGATAAAATTTCTTCAGGTATTTATATAAATTATCATTGTTTTGATTAAATTCATCATACTCTTTTTTCCAAATTCTACCTAATTCCCGAAAATATGTAGTGACATGCAACTCCCTCACAATATCAGATATTTTATAATCTGCCATAATAGCATTGATTATACGTGGTTTCCAATAAAATAAATCTTTCACAGACTGAAAATACATATGGGGTGTAAAATCAATATCCAGTATTTCTGTCATAAATTCACGCATCCATTTTACTCCTCTCTCATAAATTAAAGCAATTTGTGTCATATTAAACCCAGCATAAATTAATGATTGTAAATATATTATATCAATATCACTAATAGCACATTCACTAATGCTCGATATAATTTTTTTTCCAAGTATTTTATCTACTTTAGGGTAGATTTTAAAAAGTCGTTTAGTTTCATAGAAATTTATTCCCCAATATTCATTTAAACGAGATAATATTGTAGGTCTTGACACACCAAAATAATCTGCTATTTCTTTAGGGGACATATCCAATTTTATGAGTTTTATGATTTTCTCTTTATCAATTTGAATATAATCTTGATGGTCGCTCCCCCGTAATGTAGCTGATGCTTTTTTTTGAATCCATCTTTTTCTAAAAGTTTCCATAGCACCTAATCTTATCCTCGCATCTGTAAGATTTTTAAAACCTATTTTTTGTAATTGTTTTGTAATTGTTGAAAATGAAGTCCCTAACTCTTCTTCTAACTCACTTAAAAATAATCCCTGTTCAATAAGATCTATTAGCTTTGGGATATCTAACTCAACCCCTACAACTGACTTAGCAGCAATTCCGAATCTATCGAGAAAAGCTTGGTTTCCTCCAAATTTAGCCCTTGCATCACGTAGGTTTTCTATTCCCAAGTGTTTCCAATAATATTCTACTTTACTAATCAGTGTTGGGATTGAAATCTCAAATTCTCTAGCAATTTCCTCAGCAGAAAAACCTCTCTTTAATAAATCTTTAAGAGAATCTTGATCTATATGAATGAAGCTACCATGTTCCTCTCCAGTTATTGCAGGATAGCCACCACCGCCTCTACTAATGTTATATCCATACAGCGGTCTTCTTTTACCATCTTTTCCAATAAAATAATGATCCAAAACACATGATTTATACTTTTTAATAAAAAATTTTTCATACTTGTTCAAATTATCTAGGTCTTTACACTTCTTAATAACCTTCATAGTAAATTCTCCGCCTGTAGTCTGGAGAGTTTTATTGTCAATTTTGAGAATGGAAAATTTTTTACCATACATTCCGAAAGCTTCTCTAAGATATATATTGGGTGAGTAATTTATATGACTGTAGAACCTTATTTTTAGTTTTTGAATAGTTTGCCCGATGTAGAGCATTTTATATTTTAAAGTATTATCTTTATTATTATCTATCAAAATATAAATCACTCCATAATACTCTCCCCAGTTTTTTAATATAAAAGAAGTATTTCTATTAATCTCTTTGATATTTTCAACTTTTGAGTTATTATTATTTAATTCTTGTAAGAAATACTCTTTTCTACTTCCTATTTTCAAATTATTTTCTACTGGAACAAATTCGTGGCACAAATCGTTTTCTAAAAATATACGATAAGCTGCGAAAAGCTCATAGGGAGAAATTTTTATTGGAAGTTCTGAGGGAGATCTCCCCAATATTAGCATACAAGTTCTTGCTTGTAGGATTTTATCGTATTTAGTTTTTTTCAGACTTATTGAATCTGAGTTATTAATTTGTTTGTTTTGGAAGTATCCTTTATTTATATTTTTTAAAAACTTGATTAACCAATCTTGAATTAACTTTTTAACTAGTCGGGGAAAAAGTTTTATTTCTACTTTATTAAAAAGCCTTTCATTCATATCATACAGCTTCTTTAAGAATTCAATGTATTCCATTTCTATTTTCCTAAATCCTAGTGTGATCAATTTATTCCTCTTTTTTATGTAAGAATCATTTTCAATTGACTTTTTCTGTCGTTTGTTTAAGGAATTCTTATAGGCTCTTGATAAGGAGTCCAAATATCCCGGCACTATCTTAGCTCCTCTCCCTAGGGAAGAACAATACATCCATTTGTGGTAAACGGATAGAAGATTCTTAGGGCTCTCTTCTTTAACCAATTCTAATAAGTCTTTAGGGGGCGCTATTGAATTATCAAACAAGCATGCATTTACAGATTGAAGGAAATCTCCAATAAATTCATCCACAAAAACCAAATGAATTTTATGGTCTTTGCATTTGGGATATTTCCGGATTCCAAAAAGTCCAAGTTTCAATGGTTTTAACTTTTCAAGCGTACTGCATCCAAATTTAGGACACACTGCAATGCGATCTCCTTTTAATTCTTTCCGAGTAGCTTGATTCTTAGTATCTATCATTCTCGAACCATCACTTTCTTATTTGTATTTTTACTCTTAATCTGCACCTTTCCTTTTGTTAAAAGTAATTGATCATACTCCCGCTCCAATTGTTGATAATTTAGCTTAAGTTGTTGAAAAAAATCTGGTACATTTGCATTTAATTTGCTTTTATCATTACATAATTTTGTTAATATCTGTATTACCCGCTTTAATAACTGAGGTCTCGTGTGAATTTCTAATCCCGAGAGAATATGTAATAATTCCCACAATCTTATTTTATTTTTTAAAAATTTTTTAAAGGATCTTGCTTCTGGACTATTTGGAAAAGAAAGCGCTTTTTTTGCCAACATTAAGACTTTCATCTTAAGATTTTCCTTCGGTCCAATATATTTCTCCAAAAATATACAATATTCTAAGTAAAGTATGTTTAGTTCCGTTTCCCATTTTTGAATTGAGTGATTTTTTAAAATATCAAGAGAATTCTCAGATTCCCTACATATCGCAAGTATAGTTGATTCCCTATAATTTAAATAAGTTTTCAACTGACGAGAAAGTACAGTTATTTTATTTTCAGTTTGATCAAGATTCTCATCATAATAATTAAGTTTATCATCATTAGATATAAGCAAATTCATTTTATTGTCTTCAATTTTTTTAATTTTATTAGACTACCACTGTTAAACTATTATAATAGGCATTTATATTTAAATAAAAAAAGATTTGGAATGAGATGATTTGTTATAAATCCAGTAGATAAGAATTAGACAATATGTATCTTTTTTTTTTATAATTCAAAAATAGTATAATATCTTCGAGTTATGCCGTTTTATGCCACATTTGTGCCACATTACGATTTCGTTGCGATTTTATTGGTTAAATGAACCAATTCACTTGATGCGAATTATTTTTAATATTGTTGGTCGTTAATGTTCAGTCTTTTTTCATTTAAGCGGAAGTTTTAAATAATTTTTTAACCAAATTAAACCAAGATCTGATTTTATTAAAAAAATTAAAACCGTATAACAAAAATATTCTTGAAGTATGCTATGAAGATTTAGCATAGAAATTAAGAATAAATTAAGGTGATTTAAATCTCACTTAGTGAAGATGAGTATAATAACATGATTAAGCGGTGTCTAAGATGCTCGATAGATAAAAAGAATGGCTCTCTTATCCGAGAAATGCAAATGGATACCGCAAGTTCAAATTAAAAGTCAAAAATACGCCACTGCATGTCCGTCGATAGATATCT
>CAYSZJ010000242.1:0-4402 GCA_964435435.1 uncultured archaeon | reverse complement strand
CTAAGTGGAATAAAAAATTAGAAAAAGGAACGATTCAAAATTTAGATAAATTAACATCTCATTTTGAAATAAATGGTTATGATGTTGATCATTCCATATATGGCGCCACAGGTTATGTTATTTCTGGCGATACTACTATAGCCTATACAAGTGATTTTCGTCTTCATGGTAAAAAAGGAGAAATGAGTAAAGCCTTCATCAATAAAGCAAAAGAAGCTTCAATTTTGATAATAGAAGGTACTCGTGCTGCTCGTGAAGATAAAAATGAATCTGAGGAGACTGTCTATGAAAATTGTCTTGAAGCTGCTGAAGAATCTAAAGGTTTAATGATTGCAGATTTTACTAGTAGAAATTTAGAAAGATTAGAAATTTTTCAGTCAATTGCTAAAAAAACAGGAAGAATTTTAATAATAACATCTAAAGAAGCTTATTTACTAAATGCCCTCAAAAAAGTTGATGGAATAGATAGAATGAGTGATATTTTAGTATATAATGAATTAAAAACTACTAAGCCTTATTGGGAGAATCGAATTCTAAGTGAAGAGATGGACATTAATTATATTGATTCATCAGATATTTCAAAAACTCCTGATAAGTATATTGTATGTTTTTCGCTTTTTGATCTGAAAAATCTGTTAGATGTAAGACCATTTGGAGGAATGTACCTCTATTCTTCCAGTGAAGCGTTCGAAGAAGAATCTGAATTTGACTTTATACGTTTAAATAATTGGCTTTCAAATTTTGGATTCAATATTCTAGGTTTTGAAGTTGTCGAAGAAGACGGAAAATTGAAACCTAAGTTTACTAGAGGTTATCATGCTTCTGGACACGCCTCTAAATCTGATTTAATAAAAACAATAGAATCTATAGATCCAGAAATAATAATACCAGTACACACTGATACTCCTAGATGGTTTGACCAAAATTTTGATAATGTTGTTCTTTTAAAAGATGGAGAGACTTATACCAAATAAATTCTAAATCTGATTGAACTTTGGAAGATTTAAATACTCATTAACTCATTTCAAATCATCAAAATTAGTTAAGAAAAAACATATATAAAATACAAAATAAAGTAATAAATAGTATAATTCAAATATATTAATCTATAGAATTTTATAGGTGTTAAAATGGCAAAAAATAAAATTCGTGCAGGAGCTTATTTGTTTCCTATGCCGGTAGTTCTTATTGGAGCAAATGTGAATGGTAAACCCAATTTTGAAACTTTAGCATATGTTGGAATGGTAGAATCCAAACTTCCATTAATTGCAATTTCTTCTTATGAAACTCATTATACCAATCGTGGTATCAGAGAGAATGGTACCTTTAGTGTGAATACCCCTTCGGAAGGTATGGTTGAAGTTACTGATTATTGTGGTATAACTTCAGGTAAAGAAGTAGATAAATCAGAAGTGTTTGATGTTTTTTATGGAGAACTTAAAACAGCTCCAATGATTACGCATGCTCCCTTAAATCTTGAGTGTAAAGTTGTTAAAACGATTAAAATAAAAGAAGTAGTTGATATCGAGGAAGGACATGATCTTTTTATAGGAAAGATAGAGGGTGCTTATGCCGATGATTATTATTTAACCGAAGAATTACCAGATATTACAAAACTGAAACCCTTCGTATATTCACGGAATAAATATTGGAAGATCGGAGAATTTATTGAAAATGCTTTTACCGTAGGAAAAAACTATAAGAAAGAATAAATTCAAAATTAAATCTATTGAATTTTTTATTAATTTATTAATTTTTTTTGTCTATATCGTTTTTCTTGTTGCTCTTTTTTACTTAAAGAGGCTTCAAAGGACTTTAACCTTTTTTCTAGACTTAATTTAAGTGAACTACTAAAATTTAAGTTCTCTAAAACTTCATTTAGTATACTAAAATTATAATAATCTTCTTTAGTTTTTATTTTAGGAAAATCAGTATATTTGTTCGAAGTTAATTCTCCTAATAATTTTATCGATAACTCTAAATGTGGAATTAGACCTTCCTCATTTTCTTGATATTCTTTCCCCTCTAAAATTCTTGATTCTATCACCTTAATCCGAGGATATTTTTCATAAGCATAACCTTTTACTCCTAATTTGAGGCAAGCAGCTAATGTTGAACAGGTTCCTCCAAATGGATCTAAAGCAGTCTTAACATTAGGAACCAATTTAATACATCTATAAGGAAGACCAATTGGAAAGGGTGCCTCGTGACCTTTTTTAATTGTAGCGCCTGTAGTCTTTTCATAACCAATTAGCCATACATTACCAGCGTCTCTTAAATCTGAATCAGAGTATCTTCCAATATTCGATTTATCCGCGTATGGAATTCCAATTGCTTTAGGATCCATTTTATAGTCTTTCTTATTTTTAACGAAAAGATACACATGTTCCCAAATATTATTTAAACGACGAGAACCTCCAGTAGGTGTATAATGTCCTTTACCTAAAAAAGTTTTAATCCAGATAATATCTTGTAAACGTATCCATGAAGCTTTCTCAGCTGATAAGGCTACTTTTTCAGATTTTCCTTGATCATTGGCTGAATCACCAATATTAAGAAAAAATATAGCATGCTTCTTAGCAACTCTATAACATTCTTTCCATACTTCTGTTAAAAATGAGAAATATTCGCTTTCTTCCATAGTATCATTATGGAACTCACCAAAATCAGAGGAATATAGCTTTCCTCGGTTATAAGGAGGTGAAGTTATAATAAGATCAATTGATTCATCATCTAATTCCGACATATTTTCAGATGACTTAAAGAAAACCTTTTGATTTTCAATTTCTAACTCATTTCCTTGAAGCTTGGACATCATTTATATCTAAAGTAAATTGCTTTAAAAATCAGTTTATTATTACATTAAGAACTTTATAATGAACCTAACATATCAATTTAATCTCTCTTTTTATAAGGATTCCCTAATAAAAATAAAATAAATTCATTACATAAAGATAAACTATATACTAAATATAGATTAACTAATATCATCTTTATGAAAAATATTGATATTCAAGATAAAATATTAAAATTGTTGGAGCATAAAATGCAAATTTATGAAACTATAAAGGTTAGTGAAAGAGAAGATGGAATTTCAATTCTTACATTCAACAGACCAGAGAGATTAAATGCAATTAACCTTCAATTTACTGAGGAGATATTAGATTATCTCAAATCTTTAGAAAATAATTTTGATATACGAGTTTTAATTTTAGTCGGAGAAGGTCGTGCATTTTCTTCTGGTCTTGATTTAAAAGATTTTCAAAGCATTAATAAGAGAAAAATACCAGAAGAATATAGGAAGTTCAAATATTTACTCACAGATGATAAAATAAAAAGATCTGTTATAGTACAAAAATTAATCTCTCAAATGATGGTACAACTTAGGAAAATCCCGCAACCAGTCATTGCTGCAGTAAAAGGCCCTGCTTATGGAGGTGGCTTAGCATTCGCTCTCGCGGCGGATATAAGGATTGCTGGAGAAAGTGCTAAATTTTGCAACGCATTTATAAGAATTGGGGTGTCTGGAGCAGATTGTGGGAGTTCTTATTGGCTCCCAAGGTTAATTGGGTTTTCAAGAGCTGCAGAATTCATGTATACAGGAAGAATTATAGATGCTAAAGAGGCAGATAAAATTGGACTTGTATCAAAAATAGTTACTGATGATAACCTTCTTAGAGAGGCAGTAAACATAGCAAAACAAATTTTGAACAAAAGTCCCTTAGGAATAAGGCTTACAAAAGATGCCTTAAATATGAATGTTGATGCTTCTTCGCTTGAATCCGCTATTAAATTAGAAAATAGAACGCAAGTAGTCTGCTCAAATTCAGCAGATATTCTTGAGGGTATTAGTGCTACTCTAGAAAAAAGAGAGGTAAAATACGAAAAATGGTGAAATATTCAGTAGAAAAAATATATAAGTAATAAGTGTTAAATTTCCATAATATCTAAATTTCTAATAATTTTTTTTTACATTATCCCTAATTTATTAGATAACTCTTTCTAGAAGTGTGTAAATTATGAATGTTAAAGAAAATTTTATGGAATGGGAAAATCTAGGAATTACTTTAATTACAGGAGCTTCATCAGGAATAGGAGCTGAATTTGCTCATCAATTGGCAGCACAAGGTTTTGATTTAGTTTTAGTAGCTAGAAGGAAAAATAAACTTGAAACTCTGAGTAAAGAATTACAAGAAAAATTTTCAGTTAATGTTGAAGTGTTTGTAGCTGATTTATCAAATATGGATGATAATGAGAAGGTGGTTGCTAAAATCTTAGAAATTGATAATCTTGATGTGCTGATAAACAATGCGGGGTTCAGAATTATGAATACGTTTTTACAAATAGATTTAAAACGACATATTGATATGATTAATGTCCACTTCACAAGCACAGTGATGTT
>CAYSZJ010000241.1:0-4497 GCA_964435435.1 uncultured archaeon | reverse complement strand
TTAAATTAAATCCATGTGATAGAGATGAAAATATTAATTAGCGATAAGCTTCAAGATGAAGGTATCAAAAAATTTGAAGATAATGATTTCGAGGTCATAAAGGATTTTACAATAACCCATGAAGAACTAAAAGAAGAGATAGAAAAATACGATGGGATTGTAGTTCGCTCAAGAACAAAATTAACAGCGGATGTATTAGAAAATGCCAAGAATTTAAAAGTTATTGGTAGAGCAGGAGTTGGCCTAGACAATATAGATAGAGAAAAAGCAACTCAAATGAATATTGAAGTTTTAAATACCCCTGAAGCACCTGCTGTATCAGTGGCTGAATTATCATTAGGTTTAATGTTAGCATTAGCTAGAAAAATTTCTCATGCAGATCGTACAACTCACCAAGGACAATGGAATAAAAATGAATATTTGGGATACACATTACAAGGAAAAAAGCTTGGATTAATAGGTTTCGGCAATATAGCAAAATATTTAGCAAAAATTGCGATTGCACTGGGATTGAAAGTAGGAGTATATTCTAGGTTTAGTAAGGGTCAAGTAGCTATTGATGAAGCAAAAAAACTAGGATGTTCAATTTATAATTCAGTTGAGGATCTATTAAAGGATGCCCAGATAGTATCATTACATCTTCCCGCTTCATCACAAACTGAAAATATAGTCAATGAAGAACGAATAAAACTTATGAGAAAAGATGCCATAATTATTAACACCGCTAGAGGTAGTTTAATTGACGAAAAGGCTTTAGTAAAAGCATTAAAAAATAAAGACATCGCAGGGGCAGCTCTCGACGTTTATCGTGAGGAGCCTGTTAAAAATCAAGAATTAATTAAATGTGAAGAAAATCTTGTGCTCACACCACATATAGCGAGTCAAAGTGTTGAAAACCAAACGGCTGCTGCTACTATGATAGCAGAAAAAATGACGAATTTTCTTAAGAAATATAAATAATTAGTTTTTTTATTATTTTTTTAAATCGTGTATAACTAGTCCAGATAGAACTTTAGGATCGAACCAAGTAGATTTTGGGGGCATTACATCACCTTTTTCTGCGATTGCTTGTAGATCTTTTATACTGACAGGATATAAATTTACAAATAAATCATTTCCCTGATCTATAATATATTTTTCCATTTCTCTTGGATCTTTTATACCTCCGACAAAGAAAATATTCTCGTCAGAACGAGGATCAATAATACCTAAAATTGGTTCCAAAATTTCATCTTGAAGAATAGCTACATCTAAAGGATCTCGTTTAGGTTTAAATTTTTTATTTTTTATTGTAAGTTTATACCATTTACCCTTTAAACAAATAGCAATTTCATTTTTCTTTTTTGGATTAAATGCATTTTCCATTAACTTTACTTTAAACTTTTTTTCCAATTTCTTTAAGAATTCAATTTCACTTAATGGAAGTTTTCTAATTACTCGGTTATATGGTAATATACGAATCTGATCATCAGAAGCTACATATGTCAATAAATATTGCCAAGGAGCTTCAAAATTTTCATTTATATTGGATTTTTGCGATTTCAATTTACGATACTCAGCAGCACTTGCAGCTCTGTGATGTCCATCAGCGATATATACTTTTTCATTCCTAAACAATTCTTTTAATTTTTGAATTGTATCGATATTAGTTTCTTGCCATAGTATATGTTCATATCCATACTTCTTAAAATTGAATTTTGGCTTTTTTTCTTTAATTTGTTCAATCAATATATTAATTTTCTTATTAGATTGGAATACTGTCCATACCAAACCTGCTGCTACATTTGTTGCAACAATATGATTGGTTCTATCTTTAAGAGGCTTCTCACGGGTATACTCGTGTTTAACAATCATTCCATCTTCATAATCTTGAAGAGCAATTCCAATTATTAATCCTTGATGACTGAAACTAGCTGATTTTTGACGATACACATATATACTTGGTGTTTTTTCTTGAACAATGATTTTTCTGTCTTTAAAATCTTTATATGATTTAATGGCATTTTCATAGATTTCATTACCTTCTCCATCAGGTAAAATTAAATGGATTAATGAATTCGGGTTCTTTTTTAATTCATATTCTTCTTCCTTACTAATTACATCATATGGATTAGTACAAAATTCTTCTGGATTTATAGGAATAAATGGCTTAAGTGGAGATATAGATACCATGATATTAAATAAAAGATGTAAGCTCTTATATTAATTTCGATTGATAGATTATCGATCCTTATACTTTATATCCTTCTATCTTTAATAATTGTTTTTTGAGATTTGTCTCCCATTTTTTATCTAATTTTCCCATAAAGCCACCAATTTCTCCATTCTTTCTTAGAACACGATGACAAGGGATTATTAAGGGTATTGGATTTGATTTACAAACATTTCCTATAGCTCTATACGCTTTTGAACCAATTTCATTACCGATACTTGAATATGTTGTTGTTTCACCATATTTTAGATTTGAAATTTTCGTAATAACCTCTCGAGAAAACTTTGTTGGAAATTTTTCTTGTATGTCTAATTCGATGTTTAATTCACTGATCTTATCATATAAATTGATAACTTCACCTGATATGTATTTCTTAATTAGACCTATTAAATTTTTAATATTAGTGTTTGTAGATATATCTATATCTTCTATTAATTCAAGTTTCTCTCGTTTAATAAAGGCAATAACGTTTTCTTTAGTTTTAAAAAAATTAATTTCCTTTAACTTCAAATTCTGATGTTCTTCTAGGGACTCATAAGAGATTTGAATAAAAATATTTAAAAATTTAGTTGAAAAATAAGTTACAAATATCTTTTTCCACCGTAGGAAATATTATTGTGTAGATCACATAAAACCCTTATTTTCGAAAATTATATAAAACTAGTCTCTCATAATAGTTATAAGTTTATATTAGAAAAATTAATAAATTTAATTACTACATTAATATTTTATTCATTCTATTTTAAATTAAAAATTAAGAGTAAATTAGTCATATGTCAAAGGATTTAAGAGATGTGTTAGATAACATCGAGTCCAGTGAGAAGCAAACAGCAATTTTAAAATCAAAAGTAGATAAATTAACAGCATTAGTTGGTCGTCAAAAAAAAATAGTAAGCGAACAAGAAGCAATAATCGAGGAACAACAAGCAAAAATATCAAAAATGAGTGATATTCCAGAGGATATCTTGGAATTAAAGGAATTAATTGGTGTTCAACGGCAACAACTTAATGAAAAAGAGCTTGAATTAGAATACAGCAAAGCTGAAGTGGCTCAAGCTCAAAAAGAACTAGAGTTAGTTAAAAAACAGATTGTTCCATCTCAGAAGAAATTGGAAGAATCATATGAAAATATAGGAAATTTAAGAGCTGAACTAGCTGAAAAAAATTCTGAATTGATTTTGAAAAAAGAGGAAATGAAAGGCTTACAAAATAAAATACAAGAATTAGAAGCTTTTACTGATAAATTCAAAGAAGAACAAGTTAGACTTATTTCAGAAATGGAAGAAAAGTATCGAAAAGAAACACAAGAATTAAAAGTTGAAATTGGAAAACTGGATTCAATCTTGCTCGACAGTAAGTTAGTAACTACCGAGAAAGATTCTGAAGCAAAAGATGCGGTTTCACGAATGGAAAGAATGAAGCAAAATTATGAAGAATTAATTGGTAAGGTAGGAGAATTAAGTGATAAAAATAGAGAAGCGAATGATGAAATAGAGCGTTTAAATGCTAAAATTAAAGAGATACAGGATTTCCAAAAAGATAATGTTGAAAAAATCCATTATTATGAAAAACTTCAACCATTAATGGAAAAAGAACCTCTTTTTAAAGTATTCTTAATAGCTGAAGAAGTAGGGGGAATCACTTTAGAAGACCTTCATAAGGCTCTTGCTTCTCCTATTGTTGTAGTTAAGAAACATGTTAAGCAATTAGAAAACATCGGTCTTCTCGAAACAAATGAACAAGGAAAAATTGTTGTAAAACAAATTGAAAAGATTTAAAATTTTTTTAATTTCTCATTCTTAGGAAGATTTTTGAGGGAAAAGAGAGCAAAACTACTTAAAAACTTGTTGTAAAAAAAGAAATAAAAGAATCTGTCTTTATATTTTTGCTAGTTGTTGATATAAATTAGGTAAGACTTTCTTGAATGCACCATCTGGAATTTTTTCAAGAATTTCTGCTGCAATTGTTTTCAAAATTTCTCTGTATTTTCCAGGTTTTTCATCTCGACGAAGTAATAAGGCAACTACATAATTCTCTACAGATATAAAATCTTGCCCCACACCTGAGAAGAAAGATACTACTTTATTGTTTTTAAGGGCGATACTCGCGAAACCAGGTTTAAGAGATTGATAACGGTGTGAACTATACACTTGCGTAAGTAAGTTATTTGTGATTTTTAATGTATCTGGATAAAAACCTTCATTAATTGGGCCAATTTCATTATCCCAACGAATTACAAGAATACCTACAGGCATTATATTATACCATCTAAATTATATATTGTA
>CAYSZJ010000240.1:0-4524 GCA_964435435.1 uncultured archaeon | reverse complement strand
GTACTAATCAGATTAATCGATTGGTAGCAGGTCGTGGTATCTTAGCGAAACCGAGCGTTTTATTTTGAAACTTATGGTTATTAGGTTATTTAATTATAAAACATGTAAAAAAATAGATTTAAAATAATTTTTATTCTTTTTATGTTACCTCCCACTTAATTTTTATTACCCTTATCATAATTCTCCCCTTTCTATTCTTTCTAATAAAGCTTTCATTATTTGCCATTTAAAAAACTATTTTCATTACAGTTCTGTTGACACTTTCATTGGTTTAGTCAAGGATTATTGTATTAACTTCAGCTTATGACCTAAGAATTCTGATGAAATGCTATATAAAATGGTACAAATAATAAGTTAAAATTCATTTAAATAGATAAAATGGAATTAAAGAATCTTTTTAGCCCTGGTAAAATTGGTAATGTTCAAATTAAAAATAGAATCGTCAGATCTGCAACTTGGGTCGCTAAAGCAACAAATGATGGTTATGTAACGGAAGATTTGATTAACATTTTTAAGGATTTAGCTGAAGGAGGAACAAGTTTAATAATTTCTGGATATATTGCTGTAGATCCATCCGGCGCAGCTACACATAAAATGGCTTGTTTATATGATGATTCTTATATTTCTGGTCAAAAAAAACTAGTAAAAGCGGTTCATGATTCTTCAGAGGTGAAAATTGCTGCTCAAATTGCTCATACTGGCAATGGTGCCTTTATATTTGGAAATACAAATTTTAACCCTGTCGGACCTTCACCAATGATCAACTTAGTTCTTAATAAGCCATGCCGTGAGTTAACAACCGAGGAGGTAAGACAAATTATTAAAAATTTTGTAGATACAGGACGGAGGGCTTATGAAAGTGGTTACGACATGGTGCAGATTCATAGTTCTCATGGCTATTTGCTCAGTGATTTTGTTTCTCCTTTTACAAATAAGCGTAATGACGAATTTGGAGGAACTTACCAAAAAAGAACGAAGATATTAGTTGATATTTATAATCAACTTAAAGATGAGTTAGACAAGAATTTTCCAATAATTATTAAATTGAATACAAAAGATTATCTTCAAGAAGGATTAAGACTGGATGAGGGAAAAAAAATCGCTAAAATTCTTATTGAGGTAGGTTATGATGCTATAGAACCAAGTTCCGGTCGTTATGATTTAAAATTTAGCAAGAGGAAGACTTATCCTACTGTTATGGATAAATCAGGAGAAAATCAGAATTATTTTCTTCAGAATGTTAAAATGTTGAAACCTATAATGAGAGGTCGACCAATTATTCTTCAAGGTGGTATTAGAAATCCATTAATAATGGAAGAATTTATTAAAGAAAACATTGCTGATTTTATAGCTTTGAGTAGACCTTTAATATATGAACCGGACCTTCCAAATCGCTGGAAAAACGGTGATTTATCACTCCCACTTTGCACCAACTGCAATGGTTGTTTAACTGTTGCAGCTACTGATACAGCATATTGTGTAGTTAAAAAAAAATCAGAAGAAAAGTAGGACAGAAAATATAGCCTTCAGTTTTAAATAATTTACCTTACATTTCAGAAGTAGAATGCCTGGAAAAAGCATTATCCTATTATAATAAAAAACCTAACATTCTACTTTCACTTGGCGGGGAAACTTTTAGTGTTTATCCAATGAAAAATGGTATAATAAAAAATATAATCTCTACTACTAAGTGTGCCGCGGGGACAGGTGAGTTTATAATCCAACAACTTCAAAGGAGGGGAATGACCATTGAAGAAGGAATAAAGTCAAGTTTAAATGGTGATTATACTCAGCTAGCAACACGTTGTTCTGTTCATTGTAAACAGCTTTCTCGATATTTAATGGTAACTCTAAAGTATTTCAGTTTTAAATTAAATTTTTCGTAGAAAGAGTTAGAATTAAGGAATATGATTAGTATTAGATTCAAAAAAGGGCGCGATAACAGCAACTAATTAAAAATATTATGTAAGAATCTTTTGTAGAAATGGTTAGAAGGAAGAAGAAAAAATTAGGGGTTAGCATAAAAAGAGAACCAAAAATTAAATCCGCACAAGGGTAATAATTTTCTTGATTAAAGGAATGGATAAAAATATTGTATAAGGAATTCCTTGCCTATTACGTTTTTCTGGTAATAATCATTCTTTAAGTTTGAATAATCATAAGGTATATTTTTAAATGCAATATTCAAAGTTTCATTATCGATTTCCATTAAACAGAAGGAGGTAATAGGTTTCCAAGTAATACTTATTGACCCAGGATTTATAATCTTTTTTCCTTTCCAGGAGATATATAATTGCTCATGAGAGTGCCCAACTAAAACAATATCAACATCTTTAGGGTAATCTCTTAAAAAGTCTTCTAACGTTTTTCCTTGATACAATAAGAGATTATCTTGAATCGACCTACCAGGAATATCATAGAAATGTGAATGAAGCATTAATATTTTTTTACTATTTACCTCTAAAATTTTTGAGGTAGGGATTTTTTGAATTTTTTCAATCAAATCTGCTCCAAGTTGGTTTACATTCCATTCTCGATGAGGGCCTACTCCTTTATGCCATTCATGTTCTCGCTTTCCCAATACAATCATTTCATTATTTCCAATAATATTTATAAATCGCTTATCAGAAAAAATCGTCTGTGTCACTTCTTTTGGATGAGGTCCAATAGAAACAAAATCCCCTAAGTTTAATATTTTATCTACTTGAAATTTTTTCTCGATATATTGAAGAAAGCCATCTAATGCATATTTATTAGCATGGATATCTGAAATAATAGCAAATTTAGTAATATTTTCCATTTTATATCCCCTAAAAATTTATATTAAGTTAAAATTAATTAAATATTTTAATCTAATCTTTTTAGGATATTAGTAAGAAATTTCCAAGTATTTTCAACAGACTTTACGTGTAAACGTTCATTAGGGGAATGAACATCTTTTGTAGTAGGGCCCATTGCTATTGCTTCTATTTCAGGATTTAGGTGTATTAAAAGCGTGCTCTCTAACCCTCCTTGAATGAATATAATCCTAGCTTCTTTATTAAATAATTCTTTATAAGTGTCTTTAGCTAAATTTAAAAGTCTAAAATTAAAATTCGGAGTCCAAGGGGGATAGCTACCTGTAATTCTTTTGGTCATCTCAAGATCAGACATTTCTAATAAGACCATGACTTTTTCACAGATATTTACATTGTGATAATCGCTAAAACTTCGGTGTAACATCCTTAGTTTAATGTAATCTTTTTCAGTTTTTATTATACCTAAATTAGTCGATGTGAAGGCATATGCTCTAACTTTTGGATGGATTGATATAGGACCACTTGGGATTACATATAAAAGGTTTAGTAGTTTTTGTTGTACCTCATTAGAAAACACTGTATCTTCAGTATGAGCTTCTATTTCGTCAATTAAAATTTGCATATTGTCTTCAATTCCTTCATAATTCTTTTTTATTTCTGTGAAAAATTGGATGATGGTAGAATTAATTTCTGAAAATTGTTCTTCTTTAATATATAAAATAGCATTAGCTTCTCTTGGTATAGCATTAGCAGCCCCTCCTCCATTTATAGAGCCTATATAAATCAGAAATTTATTATTTAACTTCCAAAGAATTTGACATAAGAGTTTTATAGCATGTGCTCTTCCTCTATTGATATCTCCTGCAGAGTGTCCTCCGATTAAACCCTTAAGAGTAATTTTTATAGGTTTTACTTTTTCATCTATTTGATCTACAGAGATAGGCTGAGTTTTAATTTTAGCAATAAACCCAATACCACCAGTGCAACCAATTGTAATCATACCGTCCCTTCCAGAATCGAGGTTAATTAGATATTTCCCATCCATTAAATCTTTATTAATATTCTTAGCACCACCCATATCATATTCCTCACGAACAGTAAATAATAATTCTAAACTTAATGAATTAAACTTCAAAGTATCCTTATAAATTTCTTTCATAATAGTTAGAAGATAACATATACCAGTCCCATTATCAGCTCCCAAAGTAGTTCCATCAGCTGTCATCCATTTTTCGTTATTAATATCGATTATTTTTAATTTTAAAGGATCTTTTGAAAAGTTATGTATAACAGCTTCATTTTTCTCACAAACCATATCCATATGACACTGTAAAATGCATTTTTCTTTTTGAGAAGATTTTGCTGGAATAAATATCGCAAGATTGCCTACTTTATCTACTTGAGTTTCGAAACCGAATTTCTCTGCTTCATCCTTAATAAAACTTCTGATTCTTTCTTCATATCTAGAGCAGCGCGGAATTGTAGAAATTCTTTCAAAATAATCCCAAAACTCCTCTGGTTCTCCTAAATCTTTTATTTTTGACATAATCATCACTTTAAAAGGAAATATAAACAAATTGATTTAAATCAATTGCATAATAATAACACTAAATAGGTTATTTTTAATTTCCCTTCATGAAATTAAAATTTTATTCTATATTTTATTTCAGTTATGAAATCGTAATAGAATATGGGTGTAACCCTACACCCTCTATCCCATCTGCCG
>CAYSZJ010000239.1:0-4554 GCA_964435435.1 uncultured archaeon | reverse complement strand
GAATAAAATCGAGAGGAATTTTCTCTTAAATTATAAAAGATACATAATTTAAATAAAATCCCTTATTAATGCGTTTATCTTATCTGGTTGCTCATTAATAACCCAATGTGAACCATTAGGAATACGCTTAATTGTCAAGTTTGGGATATATTCATCAAGACCTTCAAGATTGTGAACAGTTAAAGCTGTATCTTTTTCTGCCCAAATCACAAGAGTTGGAACATTTATTATTGTTTCCTTTACAAATGTTTCTTCACTCATCAACTGTTCTATTTTTTCTCCTTGAGCAGGAGGTGCCATACTTGCTGCTCGATAATAGTTTAAACCACCAGTTAATGCTTCAGGTTGAGACCAAGCATCAATGTACATTGTAGCATCATCATCCGTAAATACCATATTTTTAGTTTTATATATATTGATTAAGTTAGAGTAATTATTAGCTGACAACGTCTCCTCTGCTCGATTAGATCTGAAAAATAATACATACTGACTTGAACTTTGTTGATCTTTATTCTTTGCTAATAACTTTGCAAATATATTTGGATGTGGAGCATTTATAATAATTAACTTCTCGACTAAATTTGGATGCCTATTAGCAAATGGGTAGGCAACAACCCCACCCCAATCGTGCCCAACTAATATAAAATTTTTACGACCAAAATGATCTTCAACTAATGCCCTAAGATCTTCAACCATATAATGGGTTTGATATTGTTCAATTTCTTTTGGTTTAGATGAGAGATTATACCCTCTCATATCTGGCGCAACAGCTAAATAATCTTTTGAAAAGTCTAAGAGCTGATATCTCCACATGAACCAAAATTGGGGGAAACCATGTAAAAAAATAATTAAATTTCCTTCTTCTGGACCTGCTTTAACATAGTGAAGTTTTATATTGTTAACTTCAGCAAATTCGCTCTTAAATTGAGGGAATTTATTTTTAAGTATTTTTTCTGACATTTAAAGTGAAGTAATTTTGATGCAAATAAAAACTTATAGTTTATATACCTAATATTTATTTCTTTTATTTCTGGGTATAACCTCAAATCAAATCATATTTTTTCAATCTAGGTGGAAATTTTGGCTAGATTTAGATGTCCTGTTTGTAATTTTATCTTTGACGAGAAAAATGAAGGTAAGAATTTCGGGAATTTGCCATATAATTATACTTGAGTCAATTTGATTTCTTCATTTCCCAATATAGTTATTTTAAAATTAATGTCACATTCTTCTATTTTTACACTATGTTCTCCTTTCAAAGCAAGGTATTCAGTTTTAATCATTTCACCATTTACAGGTATAATAAATTCTGTCTTTCCATCTCTTTGGTAAGGTGCAATAAATAATTCAATCTCTTTAGTTTCAAATTCATCTACATATTGCATAAGAGGAGACATCGGAATAATTGCCCCCTCCCTCACATACAGAGGGAGTTTATCAATATCAGATTCAATGTGAATCCATTGTTTCCCTTTAATTTTATCCCCTGACCACCAATTAGTCCAAGTTCCTTCAGGAAAATATATTAATCTTCTGTTATCATCCTTATAAATTGGTGCTACTAAGAAGAAATCCCCGAATAGAAACTCATCACCAATATTCCACACATTAGGATCATCTTGAAATTCAATTACAAGAGCTCTAGTCATAGGCAAGGAAGTTTCAACACATTTGATCGCAGAACCATAAATATATGGAATTAATCGATATCGTAAATTGATATAATCACGACAAATATTCAACACTCTCTTATCAAATTTGTACAATTCCCGTGTAAATGTTCCATGAATCCTACTGTGTGAGTGGAATAATCCCATTTGCATCCATCGAATTAATAGATCTCCTCCAGTATTTCCTGAAAACCCCCCAATGTCTTCACTCCAAAATTGAAATCCTGAAAGCCCAAATGAAAGCCCCGCTTCTAGCGTTGGAATTATATTAAACCAATTTGTTGAGCTATCACCGCCCCAATGAACTGGATAACGTTGTGATCCTGCCCATGTTGACCTAGCCCAGATAAAACCGATACCATATACATCTTTTGTTACTTCTGCTGCTGCTTTATTATAAAGAAGAGGATATAAATTATGCATTTTATGCCCCGTTTTTCCATTATGGTAAATCCCATCAATTGGTGCCTCTTCGCCAAAATCAACCTTAATCACTTTAGCCCCCAGTTGAAGAAGGTTACGAATCCATTTTTGATAGACCTCAACCGCTTTGGGGTTAGTAAAATCGATGCATGCTGCAATTCTTTTTTCCCTGCTAAAAATTATGCCAGTATCATATATTTCACCATCTTTAGTTTTTACAAAACCATCAACAGCTTTTAATTCTTCATAATATTTGGATCCCTCAGGAATGTATGGAAATTGCCATAATGAAATTTTAAATCCCAATTTGGCCATTTCATTAAAATATCTTTTAGGATCTGGGAATCTCTCCTTATCCAATTCAAGATCACAATACCAATCTTCTTTAAACCAATGAGTATCTAAATGAATTACATCGCAAGGTATTTCATATTCTCGTAGTTTTCTTGCTATCTCCAAGGTTTCTTCTGCACTTGTATACGAAATTTTAGATTGCCAATACCCAAAGCTCCATTTTGGTGGCACTATTCCCTTACCCGTTATATCGGTATATTGGGAAAGAATCTCCTTAATATTTCCTAAAATAACAAAATAATCTAAAAAATTATCTTCTATAGCAATCTGAATATCTCCTGAGCTTAAACTACCAACCCAACATGTCATCGGACTTGAATGGTTAAAAAATACACCATATCCTTTAGTACTTACAAAAAACGGTATAGGTTTATAAGTCCTTGGTGACATTGTGCTACTAGCTTCTTCAGTTAATAGATCAACTGTTTGTCCAACTTTATTTAATCGCGTAAATTTTTCCCCAAATCCATAGATTGCTTCATGTGGATCGAGATCAAACAATTCAACTGCAATTGGAGATTTATCAGATTGTGAATAGCAAATTCCCGTATTGAATGAATCCCACTGTCTGAAATCATGCTTTTCAAAACCCCCAATTCCGCACAATTTTTGGTCATTAAAATTTTGTACTTGGATTCTAAACGGGTAGAGATCTATTTCAATGTTAATTTCTTTTGTTGTTATTTCAATTTTATTATCTATAATCGAGATATTTAACTTTTGAGGTCCCTTAAACCTTCCCACAACCATTGGAGTGTTATTTACTTCGACATTATTGGCTTCTTTATAACAAATTCTAAATAAACTATCTGAAAGAAAGTCAATTTGCATAGAACCATGGGTTTTTTCAGCTTCTCTTATCTTTTTAGCTGGATAAGAGCTATGTCGATCCATAAGTTCCTGGATTTTTTTAGGATAAGATCGTCCTTCAGTAGTAAATAATAAAGAATTCCCTTCTTGGTTTAGGTATTTAACTCGATTTACAGTATTTCTAATAATCTTTTTAGATTCTAATAATCTGGTATTCATAGATATCTGGTATCTAATATTCTTAAAAAAATTTGGTAAAAAAGTTTAAACTTTCTAATTCCAACTGATTTTGAATGTTACAGCATAATCACATGGTTTTTCATCGGGAACTTCTATATGGAGACCATCATCATCTAAAGACCATTTAAGATCCTTATCTAAGCCCAACATTCGGATAAATTTAATTTCTTCTTCTGAAATTATGTGTATTGAGTTTGTTTCATTTTGATCTATATTTATTAAAGATTTTCTAAGAGTTGAAATTGTCCATTTTGGTCTATAAGGCCATCCTAATATAATTGCATAAAGTGAATTATCCTTCACTGTGAACCGGATATCTTCTGGAGTGTACGGTCGATCACTTCTTTCAGAAAACATACCACCCTCACCTAATTTCGTAGGTCCTTCTTCAGCAATTGACCAGGTGGTACTTCCATAAATAGCCTCTCCGTTAAGTTCTAACCACTTTCCCATATCCAGAAGTGCTTCTCGATGGAGCTCTGGTATAGTGCCATCAGCCTTTGGACCCACATTAATAACTAAATAACCGTGTTTTGCAACTCGATCAATGAAATTATGAACGAGTATTCTAGGTGATTTTACACCCGCTTCTCTAGCATAACCCCAGGCTGTACTTTGAGCATTAATATCTACAGACGTATCAGTAATCCACTTATAATATGTTAATTTATTTGCCCGTCCCACTTCGTAATCAACCACCCCGACTCCGGGTGGAACATTGTTCATTTTATAGAGGATCTCAACCTCTTTTCCCCATTCATCTGCGCTATTAAAATAATATGCCAAAACTTCTTTTTTATATTTTTCACTAATCCTTCCTACCAAAATCCCACCATATAAGATCAGGTTTGTATTTATCAATTACTTCAATAACAATAGCTTTCCACCAATTAAGAAATTCTTTATTTGGGCACACCTGATATCGTTTATATTTCCCATTGTATCTCGCTCCATATAACCCTGCGAATTCTGGTTTTGAAGTATCATATTCAGGAATAGAATGTGGAAAGAAGAACCAATTTGCAGCATGGTGGAATGCAACCATAAACTTCATACC
>CAYSZJ010000238.1:0-4577 GCA_964435435.1 uncultured archaeon | reverse complement strand
TTATTAAATTATTAGTAAATTAATTTAAGAATTTAAGAATTTTTTAAAGATCTAATAAAGTCTGTTAGTTTATATAGATTTGTCAAATTAATTAATAATGAACCGATAGAGAATGAGAGACGCTGGTGATTTCAGTCTCAATAAAAAATGATTTTATTTCACATCCCTTAGTTAAGGAAAATTTAATTTCTCGACGAAAATATCAAGAAAACATTTTTATAAATTGCCTAAATAAAAATTGTTTAGTGGTTATTCCTACAGGTTTAGGGAAAACAATTATAGCATTGATGCTAACAGTTCAAAAATTAACTGATATACCAGATTCAAAAGTTATTTTTTTAGCTCCAACAAAACCTTTAGTAGAGCAACATTATAACTCTTTTTTAAGTTTAACCAAGATTAATCCTAATGAACTAGAATCTATAACAGGAACCACACAACCTGTGAAAAGAAAAATATTGTGGGAAAACCTCCGTGTGGCTTTTATGACACCCCAGGTATTACAAAATGATATTATATCTAAAAATTATTCTATAAAGGATGTCTCTTTAATTATTTTCGATGAGTGTCATAGAGCCATCGGCGATTATGCTTATTGTTTTATTGCAAAAAAATACATTGAAAGTGCTATCTCTCCTCAAATTTTAGGATTAACAGCAAGCCCAGGTTCTACTCATGAAAAAATTATCGAAATAAAACAAAATTTATTTATCAACCATGTAGAAATAAGAACTGAAGAGGATGTTGATGTTAAACCATATATCCAAGATGTGGATAATCAATGGATAAAAATTAAGCTTCCGAATGAATTCTTGGAGATTAAAAAAATTTTAGAGGAAAAACTAAAAAATATTTATAAATGGCTAAAAGAAAAGGAATTACTCAATTCCTATAACATCAATAAAGTAACGAGGAAAGATCTTTTACAGCTTAATAAAGTTATCAATAGGAAAATTTCATTGTTACGAGATGATAACGAGAAGTTTGAGATGTTTTACGCTAAAAAATTACAGGCTAATGCTATTCGAATCTCTCATATGCTTGAACTTCTTGAAACTCAAGGAATTAATGCCCTAAAAGATTATATCGAGAAAAATGAAGAAAAAGTGAAAAATAATTTAGCTAATAAATCTTTAAAAGAATTATTTTTAGACAATGATATCAAACGTGTAATAGAGCTAACATATCAAATCCAATCGAAGGGTATTGTTCATCCAAAACTTGAGAAATTAAAAAAAATTCTTAGGTCTCAACTTAAAGATAATAATAATTCAAGAATATTAGTATTCTGTCATTTTAGAGACTCAGTGAATAACATTGTAAGATATTTTGATAAAGATGAGATAATAAATGCTCATAAATTTGTAGGGCAAGCAAAAAAAGGTTCTGATAAAGGTTTAACTCAGAAAGAGCAAATTAAAATCTTGGAGGAATTTAAAGAAGGGATATATAACACTCTTATAGGAACAAGTGTCGCGGAGGAAGGATTAGATATAGCAGAATGCGATCTAGTTGTTTTTTATGATGTGGTACTGAGTGCTATACGAGCAATTCAGCGCCGAGGTCGTACTGGACGTAAAAAAGAGGGAAAAGTTTACGTCTTAATGGCGGAAGATACAAGAGATGAGGGATATTATTGGGCAGAAAAAGTTAAAGAAAGAGCTATGAAAGAGAGTTTAGGAAAGATAAAACAATCGGAACAATTCGAGAAATCAGGACAATCAAATATTTTAGATTTTGTTGTAAAAGAAAGTGAGATAATTGTAAATCAAAAAATCGATGGTGCAAATAAGTACCAAATTATATGTGATAATCGAGAGACAGCATCGTCCGTTGTTAGAGCACTTTCATTAATGGGTGTAAACTTAAAATTAGAGCAATTACCTATTGCGGATTATGTGCTCTCGAATAGAGTCGGTATTGAAAGAAAGGCAGCTCAAGACTTTATCGATTCAATAAAGGATGGAAGATTATTCAATGAATTATTTGATCTAAAGGATAGGTTTGAAAGATCTATATTAATCTTAGAAGGTGATCCCTTTAATGAATCAAATATTGACGAAAATGCATTATATGGCGCGATTACTACAATTATTCTAAATTTAGGCATAAGTGTATATAAAACGAAGAATTCTGAAGAAACTGCTATGTTTTTATTTCAACTGGCAAAAAAAGAACAGTCAGAAACTAAGAACAAAATTTCTATACGGTTTGATAAAGCACCTATTGAAACTTCGCGTCTTTTAGAATATATTGTCGCTGGAATTCCAGGTGTAAATACTCTTCGAGCTAAAAATTTATTGAATGAATTTAAAACTTTACAGAAAATATTTTTAGCAGACATCCCAGATTTAATTAAAATTGAGAAAATTGGTAAAAAAATTGCTCAAGAGATTTATAAAATTAGTAGATATAAGTATAAACCCAATCAATAAAAAAGATTTTTAACCATTTCAATAATTAATAATATTATTGAATTTATTGAGATATAATTTTTCTATATAATTTTAAAATAGAGTTATGATAAAATTTAAAGTCGTTGTTGCTGGAGCTAAAAATGTAGGCAAGACAAGTTTAATCCGCCGGTATGCAACAGGTAAATTTGAAATATCTACATTATCAACAATTGGTGTTGATTTTGAAACGAAAAAAGTAGTGGTTGATGATACAGAAATACTCCTAAATATTTGGGATTTTGCTGGCGAAAAAAAATTCCGACTTTTATTCCCTTCTTATGTGTCTGGTGCTTCTGGAGCTTTGATGTTATACGATGTGTCTAACAAAGAATCTTTAAATGATCTCTATGATTGGATAAACGTCATCTCCTCTGTTCCAAATGCTCCTAAAACAAAAATATTAATTGAAGCTAAAATTGATTTAAAGAGAAAAGTAAAAAGAGAAGATGCTTTAGAAATATTTGAAAAATTTAAATTTAAAGGAGATATGCTTGGTACATCCGCAAAAACAGGTGAAAATATAGAAAAAGCTTTTGAAATGTTAGGGAGGGAAATTCTTAAAAATTCACTAAAAAAATGCCCTAATTGCGGAAAGCATTATCCATTAGAATTAAAATTTTGTCAATATTGTGGATCAAAAACTGATTAATTAATTCAATAATTTATATTTTTTACTATGTCCTCTTTTCTAATATTCTAAAGTTAAGATTATTTCTTATATTTTGATTTTCGAAAAAAGAGTTAATCTTAAAGAAAACTTTATTTAAAAAAGTAAATAAGAAGAAATATACTGATAAACACCAATAGGTATTAAAAATGCATTACGATTTACGAGAGGATATTAAAGAGATTGAATCCCGCCTCACAAAAGAGGGTGTTTCTTTTGAAGGGAAAACAATTTTGGTGACAGGAGGAGCAGGTTTTCTTGGCTCATGGATCTGTGATGTTTTGATAAAACAAAATGCATACTGTGTTTGTTTAGATAATCTCTCATCTGGTCGATTTAAAAATATATTGCATTTAATGGACAAGGATAATTTTCGATTTATTAATCATGACATATCTTACCCAATATATTGGGGAATGAGTTATCATCCCTTGGGTATATGTGTAGGTGATGTTAAAAAAATTGATATTGTTATGCATATGGCAAGTAGAGCTTCTCCTTTTGAATTTAGGGATAACCCTATAGACATTTTAAGGAGTAATACATTAGGTACATTAAATTCTTTAGGTATTGCAAAACATCATAATGCAATTTTCTTTTATGCAAGTACTTCTGAAATATATGGAAATCCTCCAAGGGAAGTTGTACCTACACCGGAAACTTATTTTGGGCATGTAAATCCTGTTGGGCCCAGAAGCTGCTATGATGAGTCTAAAAGAGCTGGAGAAGCATTTGTTAAAGCATATGAACTTCAACATAAATTAAGAACAAAAATTTTAAGAATTTTCAATACTTCAGGACCTAGAATACGCCATGGCCCTGAATTTGGAAGAGTGATTCCTAACTTTATACACCAAGCTCTCCATGATGAAGATATAACTATTTTTGGAGATGGTTCTCAAACCAGATCATTTACCTATGTTGTGGATGAGATTGAAGGAATTCTTAAAGCAGTGTATAAGGATCAAGCAACTGGAGAAGTTATAAATTTAGGTAATAATAACGAATATACAATATTAGAATTGGCGAGTATAATAAAAAAACTTACAAATTCTAATTCAAAAATAGTGTTTAAATCGCTTCCTATTGATGATCCTTTACGCAGATGCCCAGATTTAACAATGGCAAAGAAAATATTAAATTGGGAACCTACAACATCACTAGAGGAAGGATTAAAAAAAACTATTGCGTGGTTTAAAGATAATGACCAAAATTTATAATTTTAAGAAACAGACTAACCAAAATGCTAGTTATAAACATTTTGATTCATTACTTAAAATTTCTTTAATTCTAGGAATAATTATTGTTTCAGGTTTTATTATTTATTATGTTTTAAATCCTGAACCGGGTTATGCCACATTAGGGATATTAAATGAAAACAGACGAGCAGAAAATTATCCAACTGAAGCATCTGTTAATGAGAGTATTTTTTTTTACGTTTCTGTTGGAAATCA
>CAYSZJ010000237.1:0-4619 GCA_964435435.1 uncultured archaeon | reverse complement strand
TGTTGTAGAATTAATTGATTGTAAATATGATCGCTTATTAACGATACTGCCTCTGGTATACTTCTGAAACTTGGGAAGGCATTAACGTCTACGATATAAGGAACTCTATTTTTAGTTAATATATAATCAATACCAAATATAGACATCCCCATTTTTCTCCCTAATCGCATAATTCTTCTTTTCAATTGTTTATCTATTGGTACACGAATGTGGATGAGTTCCAAGGGAGATAAGTCTTGATCTGGTTGCAAACGATTATGTGAGGTTATAGAAACAGCCCATCGACCGATAATATATACCTTATATATAATATCAAATTTGCCCAAATATTCTTGGAAAAATAACTCATTTTCATTAAAATTTTTAACTAATTCCCTAAAATGAAACGGATTCTTAGCAATTCCAACAATTCTTTCATTCTTAGGTAAGTCTGCGATATTATGTTTATCCAATTTAATTATAATATTAGTCCCATTACAACAAGCATCATATGCTTCATTTGATGAATAAAAAGAACGAGGTATGTTTAATTTTTTACATTTTTGCTCAATTAATCTAAAAGTTTCTCTCCTGCTTTCACATGTTTTAACAGCATCTATATCATTTAATTGAGGAATATGAGGTGCAATTTCTTTAATTGTTCTGTAAATTTCTGTATTAGATTCTTCAGATAACAATTTTACAATAATAAATGAAATAGGGTATTTCTTTAATTGTTTCGTGAGATATTTCGTATTAAAAGAATTACTCCCTTTTTTTAGCAGGTCTACTATAGAGATATTATAATTTTTACTACAAAATTTCTTAATATTGTTGAAAACTTCAAGATCTCGGTTACAAATAGACCCAATGTAGATTCTGTTAAGCTTTTGTGACACTCAACAAACCCTATTTATTTTTATAATTTATAGCGATTATGGTATATAAATATATTGATTCTTTATCTTACTATATATTTAGGAAATAGTAGAAAATTAATGTTGTATTGATTAAAAACCTCAAAAATCTCGATTATTAATTGTATTTAAATTTAATAATTTTTATTTATTAAATATTAAAGATAAAGAGGTTTTAAGGTAAATTTTTTGAAAAAAAAAATTGGATTAATTATCGATAATTACCATTTAAATTATAAAGTAACAGAATTTTTAAAATATTTAAAATCTTTAGCAGATGTTAAATTATATATTGAAGATTCGTTCCTTTTAAGAAGTTCTGAATTAAATTTTGATGAAGATATATTTTTTGTTAAAGGAAAAGGGACATTGATTTTAGGTTTAGTAAAATTAATTGAAGAGCATACTTCTATTCCCGTAATAAACTCTTATAAGGCAATTTGGTTAACAATTAATCGATTCCTAAGTAGTACTTACTTAAGAAAAGGGGGTATTCCTGTACCAGATTTTTCATTAAACCCTAATGGAAAATTACCTCCATTTAATAACTTTATAATTAAAAACATTATTGATCAGAGAAATTATAAATTTAAACCCATGATAGATAAAAAAAATGGCCATTTTAGAGTAGCTGATATAAGAGCATTAGATGAGGTTGATGGGAAAGAAATCAAATATAATTATCTTTACTATCAGAAATTTGTTGAGAGCAAATGGGAATATAAGATATACGGCATTGGAGAAGATGTATATTTCTATAAACAATTACCAATATTAATCAATCCCAACAAAATAGAATCTCGACAAGAAATAAAAGAGATTCCTGAATTAAAGGAATATTGTCTTAGAGCAATGGAAATTATGGATTTAAAACTAACGTCTATTGATTTTTTAAAATCAAATGATGGTGAGTTTTATTTAACTGATATAAATAATACTCCAAATTTTAATTATATAAAAGATGGTCATAAAATTGTAGCAGATTTTCTATTAGAACAAGCAAAAAAATGAAGAGGATGCGATAAATGAATATTGGAATTTTATCAAAAAGAATTCATATGCTAACTGGAGAATTAAAACAAAATTTTGAAAGTCAAGGTCATAAGGTTTCTATTTTTACTGCTTCTAATTTATGTATAAATAGAACACTTCTAGATAATGATTTTTACATATTAAAATCAAAATCACTATTTTTCCTCTATGCGGGTTATTTTATCGAAAGCAATAATATTCCCGTTATTCCTGATACTCAAACTTCTTTCATGCATAAAAATAGAATTGAGGCTCAAATCTTATTAAAAAAAGCAGGCTTATTAGTACCTGATTTTTATTTAGGCATATATAACACACTTAAAAGTCAGCTTCAATCAAAAGATTTTCCTCTAATTATAAAACCTATAATGGGTTCTGGAAGCAGAGGTGTAAAGTTAATTGATTCAATTAATGATTTGAATAATGAAGGTGATAGAATACTTTATTTAGAACACTTTATCGAAGGAATACATTATAATGTATATTTCATAGGTGATGAGATTTGCACTTTAATCAAACCTCCCTTATCTCATGAACATGTCGATATGGATAAAATAGAAACTCCAAACGACATCAAAAAAATTATTAAAAAATGGCAGAAACAATTAAAAGGTAAATCATTATTCGGGCATTTAGATATGGTTAGAGAACATGGTAGTAATAAATTATATGTGATAGACCCTGGTTCTTTCCCTGAATTTACAAACTGGAAAAATCCTACTTCCCCTGTCGAAAAAATTTCTAATTTGATATTAAAACAAGTTAGAAAATACCATAATTATTAATAATCATTGTATATAGAATTATCTAGAAGATGAGTAGTCAAGAGGAATTAGTTCAATCAAAGATTTATGGAGAGATGCAAAAGGTACGTTTATATAAGGTAAAGCATTTTATCTTTGATTTTGGAGGAGTTTTAATAGAAAAAACTTTTGTATTAAAGAATTTACTTGATATGCTCGAAGCAGATTTAAATATATCTCTTCCTCGAATGGAAAACTCACATATTAGAAAACTTAAACGTAGTTTAAGTTCTGGAAGAATTTCTTCTCATGAATTTTTAGAAAAAATATTTGAGAAATTTTATTACCCCTTTCAAAAGGATGATGGAGCATTACGGCCCAAAAAAGTTAATGTAGCGTATTATATTGAATTATGGTTTGATTTATATTCGCAAGTCACAAATATATCCTCAGAAATGGCAGAAATAATAGAACGTTTACACCAAGCTGATTATATAGTAAGTTTAATGTCAAATACTCATGATATACATGCTAAATCAAATTTATTAAAAGGATTTTACGATATATTTGATAATGTATTTTTATCAAATGAAATTGGCTTAATTAAACCAGATATGGAAAAATACAAATATGTTTTAAAAAAATTAGATACAAAACCAAAAAAATGTATCTTTATCGATGATAAAATCAGAAATTTAGTTCCTGCTAGAGAATTAGGATTTATAGTAATAAGATTTGAATCATTTGAGAAGTTTAAACGACAATTAAATGAATTGGGAATAGCTAAGATTAGTAAAGATCTACGACATGAAATAAAGAAAAAGTATAAAAAATATAAGAAAATAAAAAAAGAGTATAAAAAAGCTAAAAAAGAATATAAAAAAGCAAAGAAGGAATACTTGAGAAAAAAAGGTAAATCTCTAAAAAGGCGAGTTGAATATCAACGAAAGCGTGCTCAATATCGGAAGAAAAAGGTTGAATATAAAAAAGAAAAAAAACATAAAAAAGAGGAACTTGTTACCAAACTAGAAATTACTTAAATTTAGAAAATATCATAATAAAAATGATTAAAAAATAATCCATAAATATCTTTTAATCTTCTTTTGATTCCTTACTCTCTTCTTCTGCTTCTTTTTGTTTATTAAATTCTTCTACCTTTTGCTTTACAGATTCTGATGGAGTTGTTGGTAAAGGAATTTTCTCATATAATTCTATAAATTTAACATCATCAATTTCATCAACCATATGGGTTTGTAGATCCATTGCTAATCCAAACTTTACGTATGTTAAATTCTGAAAAAGGAACATCTTCGGAATAGTGATTTCAAGTGTTTTATCGTTTTTAATATAATTTATTTTAAAATCAGAAATATTCTCTTTTGGGATTCCCTTGCTAATCATGAAATATTCAATTTTTTCTTCAAATTCTTCTATTTTATCAATGATTTCTATATTATAATCTAATGATTGTCCTGCTAAAGGATGATTATAATCAACTATAACCCTTCCTTGAACAACATTAGTGACCACACCACGTTCTCCTTTCTTATTTACGAAATCCTGACCAAACTCAGGTGGTTTACCTTCATTTAATTTCCTAAATTTAGCAATTCCAATTCTTTCGATTTTTTGAGGATCACGTTTTCCAAATGCTTTAGTTGGGGGGATTCTGACTGATTTTTTTTCAAAGAAATTCATTCCCTTAATAGTTTCAGTAAGTCCTTCATTTAGAAAACCTGCTTTGCCGATAATGACAAAATCAGGAGCGTAAAATCCCTGTTTGGCTTTTTGTTCATCATAGATTCCTGCTTTCTTTGCATCTTCTTCAGAAGAAACTCTAAAAATTTTGCCTTTTTGTGTCCTACCTGTTATTTTCACTAAAACAAAATCCCCATCTTCAACTTTTTTACCCTTTAATGACGCCTTCTTTCCTTCTAGTTTTTTAAGA
>CAYSZJ010000236.1:0-4623 GCA_964435435.1 uncultured archaeon | reverse complement strand
GATTAAGAATGACACTTTCTCATGTAAAGAAGCTGCGACAATAATGCTATCGGGTAATCTAAGATTTGTTTCACTTCGAATTTTTGCCGATTGATCGGCTAATCTCCTATCCAAATTAACGATTATGTAATTATCTTGTGAATATAACTTCGAAATATATTCATCTTTCTCTTTAGGTTTGTTTATATTATAGTAACCTACGCATAGTTCTGCAATTGTAATAATCGAAATAACTCCTTTTAATTGCCCGTCTTCAATCGCATCTAAAATCTTAGAAGAATATTCGAAAAATGGCTCTTCTTCTTCTTTAACATTTATAAAGATATTAGTATCAAGTGTTATTTTCATTAATCCCATTCCTCTCTTAATTTCCTCTGAAATTCAACTCCTTTAACCCCCCAACGAGTATGACTTTTTAAGATCTCTACAAGCCTTCTTTTTTCGGGTTTTTTCAGAATGATCTCATTGTCTTTCAAATAAACAATAATCTTATCCCCTTTTAAAATGTTCAATCGCTCTCTAACTTCTTTGGGAATGGTTATTTGCCCTTTTTCACTTACAGTTATTTTTGCTACTATCTCCATTAATCATCATTTTTTACTTTCCTATTTATAAGTAAAACTTTTCTTACTTTTAAACCTTACTGTGAATGGAGCAAAAACAACTTCATCATTATTTGATCCTATGAATTATGCAGTAAATCTAACTTTTATTATTGACACCTATAAACAGTTTACTTAGAAAAAAGTGAATAAAAATGGATCAGATAGAAATTCAAGAAAGAATAGAAAATATTGCCGAGAATTTGAGTTCTCCAGATGCACGATTCCAATCATCCGGAAATTCCAGTCTTTTAACCTTTTTTAGTTTAGATTTCTTGCTTATCCTGAAATAATATTTTATTTTTCAGATAATTCTTATTTTAACAGAATAAAATCTTACTTTATTATTGAATGGAAGCATTCTTTTTATTAACGGTATTGAATAATATCAATACATTTTTATGAAAATATTATTTTTACTCAAATATTTAAAATACTTCATCAATTCTTGGGAACAAAATAATAGAAATAGAATTGATGGGATTATAAGTAAAGAGGTTTAATCTTTGAATTTTCTTCTTGATTTGAAAAAATGTAATGATTAAATATAAATATTCTATAGAATTATTATTATTATAGTTCTATAGAGATGGAGATTTATGCCCACAACAATTCAAATTGATGATGAGACCAAGAAAAAGTTGTTTAAGATTAAGTTAAGGTTAGAGGAGCAAAAGGGAAGTGCCATTTCATATAATGATCTTATTGAATATCTCATAGAAAATCAACCTTTGGACATTATTAGAAAAACAAGCTTACAGGAATTCAGAAGTTTGAAAGGTTTTTTACCAAAATCTGCGAAAAAGATGTATTTAGAAGAAAAGAGGAAGAATTTAGCTAGAGAAGAAAAACTTGCTCCATTAAAATCCAATCAAAAGTGATTTCATGAACACTAAACAAATTTTAAGCGAAGCATATAATCTTATTTTGGATACAAGCGTTTTATTAGGCTATTTCATGAATGAGGGTCAGGAGATCAATTCTCTATTAGAAGAGTATGTTTTCACCCAAGAATCGAAGATAATACTATATGGGCATAATTTAATCAAAACCGAACTTCTCTATATAATATGTCGTGAAAAGGACATGAATGATGCAGAAATGGTCTTAAAAAAGATTGAAAATATAATGAATTTCATAAGTGATACCTGGTTATTCAAAAAAGCGGCTGATATTAAATGTAGATATCCTTTAGCCATTTCAGATTGTTTTTCAATTTCCTTATCACTCCTACAAGAATGTCCCGTGCTTTTCCTTCCAGAATATGAATTATCAAGAGATACTATAGAAAAAATTAATAAAGAATATCATTCGAAAATCCATTTAATCTAATTCAAAATCAGCTAAATCCTCTCATTAAAATCGAAATACAACATTGTTTTATTTGTCAGAAATTTTTTATTATTTCTAACAAAATATAAATATTCCGAAAAACATATATATTTTATGACAGCTCAAGATAGAACTATTGTTGGAAAGAAAGGAGAGATTTTACCAAAAAAACCATTAAGAGAAGTTTCAGGGATCAATCCTGGAGATGAGGTAATAATTGAAGCCCATAATGGTGAGTTAATAATAAAAAAAATTTTTTCTGTCGAAGAGGCATTAACTATGCCTACTATTGCTACGGGAACACCCGAAACCATAGAAGCTGATATTAAAGAAGAAAGAGAATTACAGGAGAAACTTACAAATGAAGAACACTAATTCAGTTATGCTTGATACGACATATGTGTTACCGCTTTTTGGGATTAAAGTTAACCTTTTTGAAGACTTTAAAGAAGAGTTTAGGCAATTATGGAAAAATGGATTAAAAAGATATGATGTATATCTTCCTTCAATTTGTCTTATAGAAATAATGTTTAAACTACTTAATGAGTATAGAAAGAAAGAAGATATGAGCATTTTAGAAAGATATCAATTAATACTCCCAACTGTGCTCAATTCCCCGATAAAAATATTCAATCCTGAAATTGATATTAAATCGAGTTCTGCTGCATCAATCATTAGATCTTCAGGTCATTTAGATTATATGGATTGTTGGATCGCTGGGTCTGCGGTGTCTATAAATTCAATACTTTTAACAGAAGATAAAGAATTAATAAATATCCTTAAAATCATCCCTGAAACGAAAAAGCTAATTATTTGGTCATGGAGCGACCTTGCTATAAATATATTTAAGAAAAAAAAATAAAACTATTATTTTAATTTCGATTATTAGAGGAGGAGCAGTGATAGGTATAACAACAGTACTGTTAATTAGAAGTAAAAGGAAAAGAATACCATAATTAATTTTTTTTTCGATGCTAGGAAATTTCTCGAGTATACCTTGTATGTGTATATCTATCTATTTGGATTTAAATTTGTCATCCCCCCCTATAGAATAATTAATAAAAAAAGTTCACAGAAATTTTTTAAAAGTAGAAATTTCATCTTGATCTTCGGAGTATTTAACCCAAGTACATGTAAATCAAACTTCCTATCAATATTCCGAATGTTGCCAGCACCACAAATCCCATTTTCCTGTTTTTTTCGAAAGTCACGCCAATTATGCTGAAGGCAGCAACATAAAATACTATAATGTAGGGGATATGAAGTGCTAATATTTCTCTGAATGGAATTATGAGGATGTAGTCTAATAATAATTCCAAAAACAGATAGAATAGGATAATTACAAGAGATATTATAATCTTTTTTTCCTCCTTTTTCTTAATATATCCTATCAAGTTGATGGTGAAGGGAATTATCAGGAGAATGACAATAACACCAAAAACCCGTAAGAGTTCCATATTGTCAAGTTTTGTCGCAATGTACACAATACTTACTGAAATGTTGAATATAATAGAGGATATAATGAAAATTATATCCATTGCTTTCCCTAAATTTAATGATTTTGATTTGCTCATGATATCACCAAATAAATTCTAACTAATAATAAAAACCTAATTAATAAGAATTCATAAATGAAATAGATTTTAATCTTAATCTTAAATTTTAGATATTCGATTTCCTTTTTCTCATGAATTTTCATTATTTCTGTTTTTTGAACAAACCATTGAGGGCTGTCTAAAGGATAAAAAAGCATTAAAAGTGTTCCTAGGATCAAAAAAATGGATGGAATGAGTGAAAATCCAATCATAATTCCCAATTAAGCAGAGGAATTTTGAGTTTGTTGTTTTTAATTGAATCCAAAAAAGGTTATTATTAACAAAAACATCCAATTTGCTAGTGAGATTGTTTACTTTGTAATCAGTGCGTTTATTTCGGAATAGGTTGTTTCCCTACGCTTTCCCGTCTTTATTTCGTCATAATCAACAATGTCGACTATTACCAGTTGGTTTGAAAGCATATATCCTTAAATTCCAATACCTATAAGGATGAACCCAATTATGGCAAGATTCTTTTTTATGTGAGATCTATTCTTTATGGTTATTCTATTCAAAGAAAGTTAGCCTGTTTTTCAATGAGATCAGCATTTAACTCACCATAAATCGGTGAAAACACTTTTTTTGCGGCTTTAGCTAATTAATTAAACTGTTTGATTATTTTCTTTTTATTTTTTATATAAGATCTCTTAGTATAATCAAAGTTATCAATTTCTTTATCCAAACTCTCCAACTCTAAAATAATTAATTGAGTTTAGACATAGATGGCGTTTATCATTTTAAAAGTTTTTTAGGTAGTTTATGCTAGGTTCCCTTATTAAGAAAGCAAATCCTGGCTGAGCAGGTTAAAATCTTATGAAGAAAGATGTTGAAATTTCTATTGTCATAAACAAAAAATTAAATTACTGTAGCATATAGGAGGATAATAGAATTAGGTATTAAATTATTATATCTTGAATTTTCCTAAGTTAACAGACATCCTAATAATAACTTATTTCTTATTATTCTATTAAATGACCACTCTACTGTTTACTTTTAGTTCTGTAACCGTTTCACGAAGACAAAATATAATTAAGCTATTCCAAAATTTGATCAACAATTAAACAACAATATTCTGACTAGAACGACACGACTCA
>CAYSZJ010000235.1:0-4629 GCA_964435435.1 uncultured archaeon | reverse complement strand
CATTACTCTTTCCATTGCTTCTTGGATTTGAACCTCTGTAAAAGGATCTACTGATGCAGTTGCCTCATCCAGTATTAAGATCGATGGATCTTGTAATAAAACTCTCGCAAATACAATCAGTTGCCGTTGTCCCATTGATAATACTTTTCCTCTTTCTAATATATATGTTTCCAAACCATTATCAAGATTTTTTATCCATTCCATACCGCCAGACTGTTCTAAAGCCCAAATTACATCTTCTCTCCTTGCATCTGGTGAACCATAAGTAATATTATTTTTGATAGTGTCTGCCCAGAGGAATGGGACTTGAGGTATAAATCCTACAGATCTCCTAAATTCCGTAAGTGAAATATCTCGTATACTATGACCATCTATTCGCACATCCCCTGATTGAAATTCATATAATCGGAGTAAAATTTTTGTTAAACTTGACTTACCTGCTCCGGTGTGACCTACAATAGCAATAGTTTCTCCCGGTTGGATTTCCAAATTAAAGTCCTTGAAAACAGGTTTCTCTGGCACATATTCAAATCCTAAGTTTTCAAATTCTATTTTTCCTTTTATTGTGTCTAAAACGTAATCCCCTTGCTTAATATAAGACTGAGAATCTTGAAGAGCAAAGATTCTTTCTGCAGCTGAAAGTCCTTCTTGAAATTGGGGCCAAAAACTAGCAATTTGAAGTAAAGGCTGGAATAAAATTAAAGAACTTTGAAGAAACAGGTAGATATCAGAACCACTTAGCACCCCTTCGAGGATAAAATTACCTCCAAAAAATATAAGTAAAGCATAGAGAACAGCGATGAGAATATCTAAGCTTGGAAAGAGGATGGATAAATATAAAGCTCTACTCATGTTTACTCGAAAGGATTGGTCATTGATTGCTTGAAAATTGTCAAATTGACTCTCTTCTTGGCGAAAACTTTTAATTATTTGAATTCCTGCCATTGATTCCTGTACAAAGGCATTTACTTGTGCTAAGGAACGTTGACCATACACTGATTTTCTTCTTGCAACTTTACGAAAAGAGAGTGTAAATGCAAATACAATAGGTACCATTAACATGAATACTCCAGTTAGCAAAAGACTTATAAAGATCATAGGAATAAGTACGATAATTAACATTAGAAATGAAGAAATTAATTCTGTAAACATGGTAACTGATCCACCAAACTTTTGTCCATCTGAATTGATCCTACTTACAATTCTACCTGTTGGATATTTATCGAAGAAAGATAAATCTTGCTCAAGAACTCTTAAATTAGTATGTCTACGTAAATTATAGCATACACTATATACCATGCGATTCCCTGTGCGCCTGTTTACATAGTTAAAAACGTATCCTAATGAATTCAAGATTAAGGTATTTATAATAAAAAAGAATAAAATTAAGGGATCCGATTGCAATTCTAATTGTTTAATAATTAAACTCATTAAATAAGGAGTTAATCCATAAGTCACTGATGAAAGACAAATAAAGGTAATTACAATTGCCATAGAACGTCTATACGGTTTAAATAATTTTATAACTCTAGTAAATAATTCTCTATCTGAATAGATTCTATCATAACCTTCTTCATCTAGTCCAAAATAACCCATTCTTCTAGACATTCTAATTAATCACCTCCCAAAAGTTCAGTTAAAGTTTTATCAAAACGCTTAATAAAGATTTTTTGATATTCTTTTGAGTTTTTTAGTAAGTACTCATGCGATCCTTGATTGACAATCTCACCTTGATTTAGCACGATTATTGAATCTGCCCTTCTAATCTGAGAAAGCCTATGAGTTATGATAAAGGTAGTTCTTCCACGTAAAATCTTGAAGATCGCCTTTTGAATTCTTTCTTCAGTTTCTGAATCTATTGAGGAGCTAGAGTCATCCAAGACTAATATTTTTGGATCTGTAAGGAAAGCACGGGCAATTGCAACTCGTTGACGTTCTCCTCCACTCAATTGTACTCCTCTTTGTCCAACCTCTGTATTATACTGATCTGGCAAACCTTTTATAAATTCATGGGCCTGCGCTTCTTGAGCGACAGAAATTATTTGTTGCTCAGAGGAATCCCGCCCAAAAGAAATATTGTCGGAAATTGAATCTGAAAAGATAAAAATATCCTGTTCAATATAGGCAATTTGGTCACGAAGAGATTGAAGAGAAAAATTTCTGACGTCAATCCCATCAATTAAGATTCGACCGTTATCAACATCATATAACCGTGATATCAATTTCGTAAGTGTTGTCTTTCCAGAACCTGTTGTTCCTACTATTGCTACAGTCTGTCCCGCTGATACTTCAAAATTTATATTTTTTAGAACTCTATTTTGGGTACCGGGATAAGAAAAGGTAACATTCTCAAATTTTAGATTACCTTCTATTTCTTTAGATAAGGCATCATCAACATCGTAAATTTCTGATTTCTCATTCATAATTTCTAAGAGCCTTCCTGCCCCTACAATCCCTTCTTGTACCAATAAGAATGACCTTATTGAAGCATTAACAGGAAATCGTAATCGTAATAATAACCCAATTAACCCTAGTACATCACCAACAGACAAAACACCACCTTTATTATAAAACACGCCAATCGTTAAACCCAAAGTAACTGTTATTGAAAGAAGTAAAAGAGGAAGATACTTTGCTTGTATATCACCTTGTTCAATACCCGCATCTCGATAACTCATAGCACTATCTTTATATTTCTCAACACTATGCTCTTCCTGAGCCATAGATTTCACGATTTCAATTCCACTCAAGGATTCATTTAAAACCGTGTTCATAAAACCGAAAGCTATCCTCCTTTCTATTGTTGGGGGTGCTAACTTCTTTAAAAATCTTCTGAGATATAAAATAAAAATGACACTAAATATTATTGGAATTAACACTAATTCAAGCCGATAAGTAGAACCAATTAAATAAATAGGGATAATAAGATTAATAGCTGCATCTAAAAGCATAGCTAACGCGGGTGATATAAAAAAATTTAAAGATCTTACGTCATTGGTAGCCCTAGCCATGATATCCCCTATTCTCTGATTATCATGAAACGATTGACTTTTTCCTAACAAACTTAAATAGAATTCTCTGCGCACATCTCTCTCTATTCTCTGAGCAACAATTTCTCGAAACGTTCTTGCCAATAGTCCTGAGATTGGACTTCCCAATCCAATAAATAATAACAAAAACGTATAACTAATTACTTGATTAGAATGTCCTGCAGAGAAAACATCAATAGCTTTTCCGATTATAACATAAATGATAGATCCAAAATAAGAAGTTAATATGATTAAAGTGAAAAATAATACCATTAGAAATTTATTAGATCTATAAAACATATGACTTATAATCCAAGATCTTACTCCTTTGTTTCGAGCTTTTAAAAAGTCATCTTCCTCTAAATGAAATTCTGAGTTGTTTTTCAAAATACTAGCTTGATTTTTCTTAAAACTCTCAAACAATAGGTCTTATCCTCTTTATATGAAATATTTTTTAACCTTAATATGAAACAAAAGAATTGAAGAAATTAAGAATTTTCGGTTAGTATAACTAATAAAGTAAAATTTCTACAATCTTGACAAAATGATTCCGAAGATTCCTAATATTAAAAGATGTAAAATCTAAGTAGCTCCAAGATTTAACTTTAATACGATGTAACTTTTTAATATTTCATAGTCTGTTTTTAGAATTAAGGCATTCTGGCTATGGTAAATATATTCATAACTGGCGGTTCAGGTTTTATAGGAGTTCCTTTAGTAAAAAAGTTACACAGCTTAGGACATAACTTAAAGTTATTAATAAGAGAAAGTAGTAATATTCAACCTTTTCAAAATTTAAATAAGATTGAATATGTCATCGGAGATGTTCAAGATATTGATAGTTTATATAAAGCAGTAGAAAATGTTGAAATTGTTTATCATCTTGCGGCTTATACAGGAATATGGGCAAAAAAGAAATCAATCTATTATGAAATTAATGTAAAGGGAACTGAAAATGTCGCTAAGATTGCTCTTGAAAAAAATCTAAAATTATTTTATGTTAGTTCCTTTACTGCATTAGGTCCTACTCCTGCAGAACCTGTTGATGAAACTCATGAAAATGAACATTTTTTTATGGAATATGAGAAATCAAAATTTCAGGCAAAAAAATTAGTTAAAGAACTTATACCTAAAGGATTAAAAGTAGGAATATTTTATCCAGGAATTGTATATGGTCCAGGAGATTTTAATATATTTGGAAGGATGCTTTTTGATGTTATGAGGGGAAAAATTCTTCCCTTAGGTGTATGTCCTGGAAAGGGAGAATCGATCACTTGCTTTTCATATGTTTATGATTTAACAAATGTATTAGTAAGTGTAATCAATAGAGAAGATCTTTTTGGAGATGATTTCATTCTTGGCGGAGAAAACATCAAATTTAGAGAATATCTAGATTTAATCGCCGAAATTGGAAGAGATAAAAAAGCAAAAAAGCTTCCATTCTGGGTTACAATGGTTTATGCATGGTTATTAGAAGTAAAAGCTTTTTTCAATAAAAAAGTGCCTTATTTAACGCGACCTACACTTAGAGCAATTAAATATCATAGAGCATATTCTTCAAAAAAAGCCATTGAAAAATTAGGTTATAAAATTACCCCAT
>CAYSZJ010000234.1:0-4644 GCA_964435435.1 uncultured archaeon | reverse complement strand
CAGGAAAAATCCACTTTTTTCTTAATACCAATAACGAGAGAATTATTCCTATTAAAAAAGCTTGTAAAAACCAAACAAATGGATACCAAAGGGGATACGATCTACTAACAGGATCAAGAAAATAAGCAAAGTGCCCTAATCCAAAAAAAATCGATGATATCATCACTGCTGACATTTTAAAAAAATATTCGCTACCTCTTTTTGCTATAAGGCCTCTGGAAATTGATTCTTCCGCAATAGCCACTGAAAATTGAATGATGATAACTGAAATTAGAAATAGAAAATAATTATCTAATAGTAAATATAAGTCTGTATATTTAATTATTCGATCTATATCTTCTTCAGGAATACCTGCAATTACTCCAGCTTGATATTCAATCATTTCTGGAATTAATAAATAAGTAAAAAAGTCTATAGGTAAAAAAACTAAAAAGAAAATTAATAATCCATATAAAATTTGATATTTATAATTATTTTTCGTCATTTTAAATAGTCTTAAATGCCCAATTGAAGGTGAAATATCTTCATCAATGATTAGTTGCTTTTTCTGAGACTCAAATATTAAATTTGATAAATAGAAGATGAGTGGAATACCTATGAAAATGAATAATGCTCTTAGTCCATAGAATAAAATTCCATATATAAAGGAGCTTTTGTCTAAAAATATTGGAACTAAAAATAAGGGAATGAGTAGAAGTAAAAATACAAAAATAAACATCAATGCTACTTCATATAAGAAAAACCTAAATCGCTCCATTGCTATCTTCTTCTTTCCATAGTAACCACCATATTTTGTTTCCATAATAAACACCCTAAATTTGAATAAAATAATTATTAAATCGAAAAATTATAAACTTTTTTATTTAAAAATTTGAAATAGCTTCTTTTAATTCTTTAACATTAGGAATACCATTTCTTGCCCCTAACTTTTGAATACATTTTCCAGCAACAAAGTTTCCAATTTTTGTATTATACTTAAGATTATTAAAATCGTACTTTAGGTTTTGTAAAAAACCATAAATAAATCCAGCGGAAAAAGCATCGCCCGCTCCTGTTGTATCTACTATATTCTCAATTTTAATTGGAGGAATTAATGCAGAATTTGATCGAGTAAATAATGATGCCCCATATTCTCCTCTCGTTACTACAATAACTTTAATTCCTAAATCAATAAGATTTTTCATTTGTGCTTCAATTATTTTTGAATCAAATTTTTTGATTTTAATCTTCATAAGTGTTATGAATTCTCTTTGAGATAATATTAGAATATCGATATTTTCAAGTAATTGGATAATATTATCAAAACCATAGTTAATTATTAACATTCCAGGGTTTAAAATAACTGGAATATTATTTTTTCTTCCATATTTTGCAGCTTCTATGAACGGTTCTAGATTTTTCAAACTACTTAAAAAAATAACTTTTGCATGAATCAGTTCTTTTTCTAAAATATCTTTTTTTGATAAGTAATTAGCTGCTCCGCTATGTGCATAAATTCTCCGATCCCCTTCTTTATTTAAAGCCACATAAGCACAACCTGTCTCTTTTTTTTTAGAATATTTAATTAATTCAGTAGATACTCGAACTTCTTTAAAATCTTGGATTATTTTAGCTCTAAATGAATCTTCAAAACCCAATTTACCTAAAAAAGCAGTGGATAAACCTAATTTGGCGCAAACACATGCTGTATTAGCAGCAGCCCCTCCTGAAAATAAATTTAAATCAGATACAAAAACCTCATCATCTTCTTCGGGATGTCTCTCAACTTGAGCGACAATATCAACTAAAGCTGCTCCTATGCAAATAACGTCAAAATATTCAGTCATTTTATATTTTTCTAATTATATTTGAAAGAACCAAATTCTGAATTTATTTCAACAAGGTTTTTATTCTTAGATGGTGATTTCTCGCAATATCCGATAATTTTTGACTCTATATTGAACTTTTTAGCTATTCTTTGAATATCCTTAGCAATTGATTCTTCACAGAATAATTCCATTCTATGCCCCATATTAAATACACTATACATTTCTTTCCATTGAGTTTCGGAAGAATTTTGTATTATTTCAAAAATTTTAGGAAGGGAAAATAAATTATTTTTGATATATGCGATGCCTTTACCGTAATTTAAATCCTTAATTTGACCCCCTCCTGTATTATGTACTATCCCATGGATTTCTTTTCTATAATTTTTTAAAACTGCTAATAAAATAGGTGTATATGTTCTCGTTGGCGATAATAACGCTTTCCCAACGGATAAATTAATTTCTTTTATCTTATCCGTTAATTTATACTTACCAAAAAATATAAATCTTTCATCAAGACTTCGATCATAGCATTCGGGATATTTTTTAAAATATTCGTGAGAAAGAGTGCCATGTCTTGCTAGCGTTAAGCCATTACTTCCAATTCCACTATTATATTCATCTTCATATGATGCTTTACCAAAACTCGCTAAACCAACAATTACATCATTATTTTTTATGTTGTTTGCATTAATTACGTTTGCTCTTTTCATGTTTGTGAATACAGAAGCATCTAGTATGACGGTTTTGACGACATCTCCAACATCTGCAGTTTCACCTCCACACATAATAACATTTAAGCCTAGCTCAGCCAATTTTTTACTATATTTATAGTATTCATCAATAATCGTTGCTATAACTTCACCAGAAATAAATCTGCTATTCCTTCCAAGATTATTAGATAAAAACATACTCCCTGTTGCGCCTACGCATAGTATATCATCAATATTCATTATGATTGCATCTCGAACGACCCCTCTAAAAATGTCCATATCACCAGTTTCTCTAAAATACATATAAGCTAAACTCGATTTTGTTCCAGCTCCATCTGCGTGAAAGATAGAACAATAATCTTTCCTTCTATTTACATCTTCAACAATCTTACAAAATGATCCGGGAAAAAGTCCCTTATCAAGTTTTTCAATTGCTTTATGAACATCATCTTTTTTGGATGATACACCCAATTGAGAATAAATATTATCGTCTTCGCCCATTGTTTCAATTATAATTTATATTTCTCTTTTAAATTTTTAATTAAATTCTCAGTTTGCTCAATTGCTTTTCCAATATAGTTATAAGGATTGAATAGCTCTTCTAATTCTTCTTTGGAAAATAAATCTTTAATTTGTCCATTCTCAAATAAAATATCTTTCATAAATCTATTTTCATTCCTGGCTTCTATTGCAGCTTGTCTTAAAATTTCATGCCCTTCTTGTCTTCCTATCCCTTTATTTACTAAATTTATCATTGCTTTTTCAGTTAAGCATGCACCTTTAGTAAGATTAAGATTTTCCTCGATTTTATCTTCATTGAATTCAATTCCTCTAAGATTTTGGGTTAATTGTTTAATCATATAATCTAACAATATGAAACTTTCTGCAAAAATTACTCTTTCCGATGCTGAATTTGTTATATCCCTTTCATCTTCTAAAACTATATTATCTAAAGCAGGGATAACATTAGATTTCAGAATTCTTGCCAAACTACATATTCTCTCTGATTTATGGGGATTTCTTTTGTGAGGCATTGTTGAGCTGCCTACTTGATCTATTTTAAAAGGCTCAAACATTTCTGCTATTTCATTTCTTTGTAAAACTCTATTTTGTCTTGCGATTTTTGCTAATGACTGTCCGATTAACGCAGTTAAGAAAATAACTTCAGCATGCCTATCCCTCTGAACAATTTGATTTGCAATAAGAACAGGATTTAAATTAAGCTTTTCCATTACTTTTTTTTGTAACTCAATCCCCTTTTCACCAAAGCTCGCCATAGTTCCAACAGAGCCAGACATTTTCCCAAATGATATGCGATTTAATACTTCAGAGATTCTATCAAGATGTCTATTTATTTCATATGCCCATACCCCAAACCTCATACCATATGTAGTAGGAACTGCATGTTGTCCATGTGTTCTCCCAATACAAACTAAGTTCTTTTTTTCTTCAGTAATCTTTATTAATTCAGCTAATAAATCCAATAATGAATCTTTAATATGAAGTAATGCCTCTCTTAATTGTAAAGCTGTGGCAGTATCTTCAATATCATAACTAGTTGCCCCAAGATGAACATATTTTCTAGCATCCCCTTCACATTGTTCTGATAAAGCTTTAACCATTGCCATTAAATCATGATGGATTTTCTTATCAATTTCTTTTACTCTTTCTAATGTTACATAATCAATTTTAGCTTTTTCATTGATCTCCTTAGCAATTTTTTCAGGAATATTTCCCAATTCTGCATGCACTTGAGCTAATGCTGCTTCTACCTTCATCCAGTTTTCTAACTTTTTCTCTTCAGTAAATAAACTTGCTAGTTCAGTTCGATAACGTGTTTCTATTGGATGAATAAATTTATGATCCATATTATATCTCTTCTTCATCTTATTTATACTTAAAATAATGATTCATCAAAACATATATCTTATTTTATTAGAGAAAAAATAATTTCAATAAGATTTAAACTAATTTTTTCAAGTTTTAATTAGATATTATTAATGAATTCATACAAATTGGTCTTATCCTTGTTTAAAAATATATTTTATTTTTCAAAAATCTAATAAATTAAGACTAAATGTTAAATTTTTTGTAAGAAGCAAAGAAGTAAAAATTTTATTATTTTT
>CAYSZJ010000233.1:0-4644 GCA_964435435.1 uncultured archaeon | reverse complement strand
CTGGATATTTTGGATTAATTCTACATGGACATATGCCATATGTTAAGAAATCGGGTGTATGGCCTGCTGGTGAGGAAATTTTATTTGAAGCCATGAACGAGACATATATCCCTATGCTAAATATTTTAAGAGAACTAAACGAGAGTGGATTAAAAACAGCTATTACTATAAATATAACACCAATATTGGCTGAACAATTAGCAGATGAATACATGAGACAGCGATTTACAGAATATATGGAAAACTTAGTCTCAAGGGCAAAAAATGATATTAAGCGATTTGAAAATCATCAACAAAGAAAAAAAATCGCAGAATTTCATTTAAGAAATTTTGAGCAATTATTAGATACTTTATATCATAATTATTATAGTGATATTTTAGGGAGTTTCAGATGGCTCCAAGACGAGGGAATGATTGAACTTATAACATGTGGAGCAACACATGGATTTTTACCTCTTTTCGAAAGTGATTCTGGAATTTTTTCTCAAATTCAATTAGCTGTAGACACTCATAAAAAATATTTTGGTAAAGACCCAAAAGGATTTTGGCTTCCAGAGTGTGCATATCGTCCTAAGCAAAACTTTCGAGGTAAATTGAGAGAAAGTATCGATTATTGGTTGAATAATTCAGGTATTGAATATTTTTTTGTTGATTCTCATGGCATCCTTACAGCAGAGATTATTGAACAAAAAAATGATATAGGTTTAAATGTAAATTATGGGTATAATTTAGACACTGGTCTTTCGGTTTTTGGGAGAAATAAAAATACTAGTAGACAAGTATGGGAAGCTAAAATAGGATATCCAGGAAATGAATATTATAAAGAATTTCATAAAAAGGATCATGAATCTGGTTTACATTATTGGAGAATTACAGGAGAAGCAGAGAAAGAATTATATAATATTGAAAAAGCAGAAGAAACGGTTGATTCTCATGCTAATCATTTTGTAAACCTTCTTGAATTAGAAACTCGAAAATTTTTTGAAAATTATAAAGAAAAAGGCATCATAATCTCACCTTATGACTTCGAACTTTATGGTCATTGGTGGGGAGAGGGAATTAATTGGTTAAAAAAGGTATTCGAGTTTATTAATAATAATGAAAAAATCGATATGATAACTATTTCTGATTTCATTTCTTATAATAGAGAAAAATTTTCGGCAATAAGAATGAGAGAAAGTAGTTGGGGGGAAGGTGGTGATTTTAGAGTCTGGAAAAATCCGGAACATGGTTGGATATGGCCATATATAAATGGATCAATCAAAGAATTCGAAAATATATTAGATATTAATCCAAATCCAAATGAGAGGGAACAGAGAATTCTAAAACAAATTGCGAGAGAACTCATTTTGATGGAGGGAAGTGATTGGCCTTTTTTACTTTATACTGAACAAGCTAAAGATTATGCAAATCAAAGGTTTCATCACCACCATCAGAGATTTCTTAAATTAATATGGGCAGCTAAGAATTTTGATGATAAAGCTAGAATTAATTTGGGAGAGCTAGAAGAAATTGAAGTAATTGATTCTTGCTTTCAAGAAATAAACCTTGAATACTTCAAAAAAATTGATTAAAAATTATTATTTATTACATACGAAACGTATAAAAGGAAAAAAGTAAATTTTTAAGATTGATCTTAATATGCAAGAATTTCAAATTGCTACTGTAAGACCTCCAACAGAAAATTTTAGTCTTTCAATTAACACTCATTCTTTTTGTCCATGGGGTAAATGCGCGTTTTGCTTAAGTAGTTCAATAAGTAATGTACATAGGTTTAAAAGAAGACTATTAGAAGAAATAATAAAAGATATTGATAATGCTGCCTTTTTAAATGATTATATCTTAAATTCTGGATACATTGACCAAAATTTAATCTTAGATGCGATTTCCAGATTCCCTTATTTAAGTCAGTGTGTTTATCACTTGGTATACTGGCATGTATATACAAATGCATCAACTGTTTTTTTAGGAGGAGCAAATCCTTTACTATATAGAAGTGATTTTTTAAATGCTATTCTTACATATTTAAAAGAAAAGTTTCCATCCATAAATAGGATCACGAGTTATGGTAGAACGAGAACAGCTGCTAAAAAAGGTCATATCTATTTCAAAGAGCTTCATGAAGCAGGTTTAGATCGAATTCATGTAGGATTAGAATCAGGTTCGGATAACGTGTTAGAATTTATGAATAAAGGGGCAACTAGTAAAGAACATATCATTGGAGGAATAAATATTAAGAATGGAGGGATATCGTTATGCACCTATGTAATGCCAGGATTAGGAGGGAAAAAATGGAGTACAGAACATGCATTTGAAACTGCTCGAGTAATTAATGAAATTGAACCTGATTTTGTAAGATTAAGAACATTAGAAATCTTTCCTAGAACAATACTTTATGAAAAACAAAAATCAGGTGTATTTAAAGAATTAAGCGAAGAAGAGGTGGTTAAAGAAGAAAGAATTCTAATTGAGAATATCGAATGCAATACCACTATTACAAGTGATTCTGCTGCAAATCTATTAATCGAAACCTGGGGAACACTCCCTCATGATAAAAAAAAGATTTTAAGGTCAATTGACAATTATTTGAGCTTAGATCCAAAACAAAAAAGAGAGTTTAGTTTAAAAAGGCGCGTAGAAGCATTTAATAGTCAATACGGAGGATTAACGCCTGAAATAAAGAAAAAGATGAATAAGTTATTGGAAATGTCCAAAAAGGATGAAAATTACTATGATAAGATGGAAAAATTAATACGATATATTAGGAGTAAACTTATTCCTTAGACTACAATTAATATAATATTTAAGGTTCTTTTTGTTCTTTTGCCTTTTTGCCTATATAATCCCAGAATTGCTTATCTCTTTTTCTGTCCCTCTCCGTTATTTTCCCTTCGCGATTCATCCTCACAATTATTCTTATTATAAAACCAATAGCTACTATTAAGGTGAAAACAAGAAAAACCTGAGCCCATAGTAATGTTATACCCTTATCGTATCTTAAATCAACAAAATTCTTAGGAATTATAATATCCATTTTGAAATGAATTATCTCATTTTGGACAACATCTCCAGCGTTAAATTTCACATTAGCTTCACCTATACACGAAATATTATGATCTTGGAGAACATTACTAAGAGTAAAATAATATAAATAATATTTTATTGGTGAAGTAAAGTTCAATTGTTCAGACACTCGTAAATCTTCATCTTTATAAATTATTATATTAAAATCAGTTATTCCTATTTGTTCTACATCTCCCTTGGATGTTGTTTGAAAAATAATATTTCTATAAAATTGGTCATCCATCAGATGAATAAGCTGAAAATTAATTTTTACACCACCAGATCCTTGAGTATAATCAAAAGTAAAATTCTTCCTAGCTTTAAATTGGAATCCACCAAAAATGTCATAAATATTGAGTAGAAAAAAAATGATGGATCCTGATGCTATAAATAATACTAAAAGGATTAAACCTCTTTTTTTTTTCTTAGTGGGAATTTTTTATCTACCTTAACTTCTAACTTACTCTTAAATACAGAACAAAAGAGAAAGAAAATTACTAAAGGATTTTTATGTGTATAATAATATAAATGTTTTGATCGTGTATTGAATATTTTTAAAAAGTTGGATATTTATTAAAATTATTTTTTTGCAAAAGGTTCTAAGTCTAACGCTTCAAATAATGCATCATTATCTTCAATCATTCCTAGAAAGTGCCATTCACCTTCTTCAACATTTTGTCCAGTTCCGTAAAGGTTCGCCATATTATAGAGCCTATTAAAGTTCTCATAGTGCAGAGCAATCCTATTTTCTGCATAATCTCTTGCACTCCATGTCGTCATTAAAAATTGCCAATCGCTACTTTCTAATAATAAAAGTTCTCGCGCCATTTGTTTAAGAATTTTAATAAGATGTGGATCATGAGAATCTTTATATTTTGCTATAATTTCTTCGCTTTTCGCTTCGCATTCGTAAATTCTCTTCCATGTCCAGGTTGTCCACTCGTTAAACCACACCCAGTGAGAACTCGCTTGGCCCCAAGAGCCTTCTATCACGCTTACTACCTTGTTTGGAGGATTTTCTTCAAGGTATAACCTTGTATTCGTTAGATTTATTTCGGGATCATCTTCTACCCATCGAAGTACTCTTGCTAACCACCAATTTCCCTCAAACCACCAGTGCCCAAATAATTCTGCATCATAAGGAGCTACAACAATTCCATTTCTCCCAAAATTATTTTTAAAATCATGCAAAATATCTTTAATAAGATTTACATAATGACCAGCATTTTCATCTAATTTACCCGGAATGTCATCAGGCCAATATAACCATTTTTCTCCTAAATCCATTTTAGGGCTGGTCACTTTCCAGTATCTTAATCCTGAGGGCCAGGATTTCTTATGAAAATCAAGATATTCAGCACAGCCAGGATATCCATGTTCTCCACTCCATACAACTATCCCAGTCTTTTCATCTCTCGTAAAAAATCCAACAGGAGTAGGAGTAGAAGGATCGGTAGATACTAAATATGCTTCATATTGAGATTTTTCGAAAGATGTTGGTATTTCTTCATATTGAGAAGAGAATTGCTTCCAGAGTTCGGCAAGTAAGGGAAATCGAGCGGCATAAACTCCTTGTGATTT
>CAYSZJ010000232.1:0-4721 GCA_964435435.1 uncultured archaeon | reverse complement strand
GTTAAAGGATTTGAGATTATAAGTGAATCCCTAGTCTATAAGGTTTACGATGTGTTCGGTCGTAATAGTTTACTCTCGATTTTATATCAAACAGGAGTTTTTCCAGGGACTATCATTGCGGAAAGAATAAAAAAGGAATATAATAAAGAAGAATTTGAAATAATGGAAGCTTTAGTAATTTTGATGGATGAATTAAAAGAATTCTATTCAATCCAAATTCGAGATATTGAACAATATAATGATAGATATAGGATAATCATCGAAAATTACTGCTTTTTACGTAAACCAATTAGCCATCGCGAAAAATTAGACTATGGGAAGGCATTTTGCAGAATAAATAAAGGATACTTTGAAACAGCGTTCCAAAAATTATTAGGGAATAAAATAAAAAAAGTTGAAATAAATTTCCTTAAAAGCGATGCTGAGAAAGATGTATGTGTTGAAGAACTTAATTTCTACCTATAATTAGAATAATATAGTATTTTAAAAAGAAATTTTAAGAATTTTTAATATTTAAACTCCAGAATTTTAATGAAGAGATCAATTCGTCTTCTGCTATGAATCCTATTAACTCTTCGTTGCCTTTTTCTCGTACAATACCAATATGAGGTTGTTTACCTGATTGACGTAATTTTTTCATCACTTCTTTTCCTGTATCATCGGCGTCTATATAAGGAAATTCAGAGATTTTTCTCATAATATATCCGATGATAATTTTAGATCTCTGTTGTATAGGTATTCTTTTAATGTCTTCTATATGAACTAATCCTACTATCTTTTTGTCTTGAACAACAGGGAGATAAGACTTTTTATATGGAAAAAAATAATCTCTTAATGCTTCTAATATAGTTATCTCAAATGGAATTTCTAAATTGGGTAAGTTCAGAATTTCCCTTGCGCTTATGTTTGAAAGAGCTACTTCATTTATAGTCTGAGTATAAGATTGTCTCGCAGATGAGTTTAAAAATGAACCCATTAATATGAACCAAAGTCCGTTTATAAATCCAAACGTAAATATTTGGAAGAAACCATAAATTATTAAGCCATAACCAAAAGCGACACCAACTCTAGAGGCAGTTTTTGTAGCAGATATCAAATTATCTCGACGTTTCCATAAGAAAGCACGTAATATTCTTCCACCATCTATAGGAAAAGCAGGAAGTAAATTAAAAAGTCCTAATCCAATATTTGAAATTCCGGAATAAAATAAAGTAAATGAAAATAAAGTGGGAATAGATATTGGTAAAATATATACTATTAATAAAGCCATCCCAATTAGTAAACTTGATAAAGGACCAACAGCCGTTATTATCATCTCTGACTTTGGTGTTTTTGGCTCTTCCTCTATCTTCGAAACCCCACCAAATAAATATAATTCAATTTCCTTAACATCAAGACCGTATCGCTGAGCCATGAGTGAATGACTTAATTCATGAATCAAAATCGATATAAGAATAATTAAACCATTTATTAAGCCTACAGTAAAAATCTCAATGATTGGGGCATTAGTAATTATAGAAACATAGAGATTAGCCGCGTAAAAACCAACTAAACCAATTATTATTAACGTTGATAAATGGAGTTTTATTCCAATACCTTTAATTGTAGCTATTTTCACAATTTTTTCCTCTTATTAAATAAAATTATCAAAATCGAATTTCTTGATTTACATCTTTTACAGCAAATTAACTTTTAGTGTAAAAAATTCTCATAGTTCGATTTCTAATCTTTATATAAAAATTCACTAATTAAACTCTTACTATTATTAATAGAAATGGACTTTTTAATATTTGTTATATTTTAAAATGCAAATTCGTATTTCCTTATATTCCAAAATATTCATATAGTTAAATTTTAAAGCTCCTGAACTTTTTTCAATAAATTTTGGTTATAAAGGATTTAGAAAATGATAAGATAATATATTCATTTAGATTACAGATTGTTACTTTTGGTGTATAAAATGTCAAAGATTAAAAAAAAAACAATATTACAACAATTAACTTCATATTACAAAAACTTAAATTTTAAATTCAAAAAGGTTGGGATATAATAATGGTTGATATTAAAAATGTAGTAGTAATAGGTGCGGGTCAAATGGGTCATGGTATTGGCCAAATGGCATTACTAGCTGGTTATAATGTAACTATGGTTGATATCAAAGATGAATTTGTTGATAAAGGAGTCGCGAAAATAGATGAAGGAATGAAAAAGCTTGAAGCTAAGGGGACTCTACCTGAAGGTAAAAGTGCGGCTGATTTAATGGCAAATTGCAAAAAATCAACAGATTTAGCTTCAGCTGTTAAAGATGCTGATATCATGATTGAGGCTGTTGTCGAAAGAATGGATGTTAAGAAAGAAGTATTCAAAACTGCTGGAGAAAACGCACCTCCACATTGTATACTTGCTTCAAATACTTCAACTATGAGCATTACAGAGATTGGTAAAGATTCTGGAAGACCAGATAAGTGTATAGGAATGCATTTCTTTAATCCTGTTCCCTTAATGAGATTGATTGAAGTCATCTACAGTGAACATTCTTCAGATGAAATCGTCAATAAAGGCATAGAATTTGCAGAATCTATTCCTTGCCTTAGGGGAAAAAGATATGTTCCAAAAGTTCTAAAAGATAGACCAGGGTTCATTTGCAATCGAGTCACTGCCCCTCCACAAATTTATCAAAATTACGTTTTTGATAAAGCGGTTGAGGAAGGCTTTTCATGGGATCAACTTGATAATGATTCTCGAGGAGGTCCTATGTCTATGACGGTTTTAGCTGACTATGTGGGAATTGATGTGCTATACCATGGACAAATGTATTACACTCAAACTCTCTCACCAGATTTTAAACCTGGAAAAGTAGTAACTAAATTATTTAATGAAGGAAAGTTGGGTATGAAAACTGGTCAAGGGTTTCGAGATTGGTCTAAAGGGAGACCACAACCGGACAAAAGCGCTGGAAAAGCAAGGATTTACAAACTGAAATATCCTCTCGCCATTATGATGAATGAAGCATGCAGAGTCCTCGAGGAAGGAATAACTACAAGTTGGAAAATAATTGATGACACATTAATGGCAGGAATGAATATGCCCGGACCAATGGCAGCAAATGTAAATACATGGTCAAAACAAGTCGAAGTTTTAAATGAGCTTGTAGAACTTACAGGAGTAGAATATTTTAAGCCTTGCGAGCTCTTAAAGAGTGGAAAATGGGTCGAATATAAATAGGCTTTTTTAAAATTACATCTTTTTTTTTCTTATTTCTTTTAGTATTAGTCTAATAAATCTAAAGGCTTCAGAAATTCTATTTGAAAATTTTTAATTATAGTAAAAATAATACTAATTATCTTTAAATAACCTAATTAAAGATTGAAAAATACAAAATAAGAAACCAATAAAAAATGAGTTGAAAAAAATGTCAGAAAAAGAATTTAAAGATGTAGTAGTAGAAAAGAATGAAGAAGGAAACTACGCTGTTATCTCTATAAACAGACCAGATAAATTGAATGCCCTAACAACCGATACACTAAGAGAAATTTATGAAGCTATGGAACAATTTGAAATCGACAGTAGCGTGAGATGTATTGTTCTTCGAGGCACTAAAAATATCACTAAGAAACCCGCTTTTTCTGCTGGTGCAGATTTATCTGCTGGTATGGGAAAAGGTCTTAAACCTAATATTCCCGCACATATGGTTTTGTCTATGCAACAAAAACATAGATATTACACCCTAATTGAACAACATCCTAAACCTGTGATTGCTGCAGTAGATGGGTTTGCATTTGGTGGGGGTTGTGAATTAACTCTTGTATGTGATATTATAATTGCTACTAAAAGGTCAGAATTCGGTTTTCCAGAAATTTTAAGGGGAATATTTCCTGGTAATGGAGGTACTCAAAGAATGGCTCGGCGTATTGGAGTGAATCGCGCAATGAATATGATTTATTTTGGAGAGCGTATATCCGCAGAGAAAATGCTTGAATGGGGTCACGTCAGTTATCTATGTGATGATGGTGAAGAATTTGAAAATCTTATTCATGAAAAGGCTTCATGGTTAGGAAATGCAGCTACAACTAGTTTATTTGTAATCAAAAAAGCAATAAAATTTGGAACCCAAGTACCCTTAGAAATAGGCAATATATTCGAAATGTTAGGATTTGGTGTTAATGCTGGATCTAAAGATGTTAATGAAGGCATCATGGCCTTTTTACAAAAACGAGAACCTAAATTCACTGGTGGAATGTAAAATACCATAAATCCTATTTTTTCATTATTTTTTTTAATTTTTTTTTTGATACATTTATATAAATAAAATTTATAATTCTAGAGATATATACCCTCAGTATTAATACTATTATGTATAACGCAGAGTTAATCGAAGAAATTAATGATGGAGATCTCTTTCTAAGAAAAATCTCTAAGCATGATTCTGAGTTTCTTTTTAACAGTTTAAATAAAAAAAATTTAACCACTTATTTATCATTAGGACCCCTAGCAACATTAGAATACTCAAAAAGACTCATTAAGAGTTATTTAAAATACTGGGATAATTATGCTCAATTCAATTATATTATAGAAGTAAAAGAAGTTGATAAAGAGAAAATAGGGTCAATAAGTCTGTGGAATGTAAATTGGAGACATATGAGAGCTGAAATTGGTATTTGGATTGTCCCTACCTTTTGGAATAAAGGATATGGGGAAAAATCTATAAATTTAATCAAAAT
>CAYSZJ010000231.1:0-4725 GCA_964435435.1 uncultured archaeon | reverse complement strand
ATATGAAAATTCAAGAAGCATTAGAAATGCCACAAGAAGAGTCTATTTCACCAGAGACGGAGGAATATATCACTCCTGACTTAAATGCTTATCCTCCAGATGCGGAATTTGATGAATATCTTACTCCCTCCTATTCTGAGAACGAATTAATCTATGATAAACAACCAGAGATTTCTGATCTTCATTTAACTGAAAATTCTATAAATGAATTAAAAACTATACCACAAGAACCATTCTTTGAAGAACCTGAATCGATGAGTGTTGCTCTAAATACTGAATTAGGATTGATTCAACAAGAATACGCTTATGACCAAAGAAGTTCAAAAGGGGCCGATATTAATGTTTATTTGACAATTACTCTCACGAAAACTTTTATTATTCAAATAGATTTTACAAGTTATCCTGAAAGGCCAATAATTTCTTTCCCTGAAGAGGTTAAAAAACTATTAGGAGATCCATATGAAGCTTTAGATTCCTTAAAATCATGGACAGCTGAAAAAGCTCTACATGTGATAGATGTTTTACATGAATTAGAAAAGAAAATATATTTTATTAAGGAAATAGAAACTCAAACTAAAAAAATTTCAGGAGAATATCAATGCGATGTTGTTTCAGATAGTTTAACCGAGTTAAAAGTGCATTTATTAACTTATGGCTTTAAAGAATACGTTATGGATATAGATTTAGAGTCATATCCCAATCCTCCTATAATAAATCTTTCTCCTGAACTGACTCAAATTATTAATATTCCACTAACAGAGCTAAACTCCCATAAAAATTGGAGAGAAAAGGAATCCGAACCCGTTGAAATTGTTAGAGAAATATCATGGTTAGTTGATAAAAATTCAAGAATTTATTTTGAAATTGATCTATTGAAAGACCATTATAAAGATATAAAATATGATCCCTCCACGTCTACTTTAAATGTGGATATGAAAGGTAAAATGAAAACTCAAGATCTCACTTTTGAATTTCAAATTAATTTACCCCTAGAATACCCTATGAAGATGCCTGAAATAAAAGTTGTAAATGAATTTGAACTAGAGGCACATGAAAAAATTAAAGAAGATTTACATACATCTTTCAATGATTTCTTTGATGAATGGACGCCTTTTAGCTATCTCATTGATTTATTTAATTTAATTTTAAAGAAAATTTTTGAAGTGTCAGTCATTAGTTGCGTCATCTGCCACCAGATAACTTGCCCTTCCTGTTCACAAAAAATAGCTGGTGATGATGCCTGTAATATTGAATGTCCTTACTGCGAAAAACAATATCATCTTCACTGTTGGCAGCAAACTATTAAATCATTTGGCAAATGTGGCTTTTGCCTTAAAACTCCTCCTCCAAGCATGATGTAATTGTAACATTAAGGAAGAAAATTTTTATTTTTTGCAAAAAATTCTTGATAAATAATTATTAAAAAAAAATTAAGGGTAATCATCAAGACTACCTAAAAACTTTTTTCCGGTCCAATAATAAGCAGGTGGCATCTTTAAGCCCCACTTTCTAGCATATCGATCTACAGTAGTTCTACCTATCTCGATACCGAATTTTTTTAGGTGTAATTTAAACAATGTTCAGAATCTTATTATAAAGCATTCTTTTGAAAAAGATTTTGTTCAAGCGTTTTCTGTCCTATTTTGATGCCAAAATACGGAAAGGGACTCTCTATTAAGAGATTTTTATCAATTCTTATTTTGAAAATTTACACTTATAAGTTTTTAGATGAATTAATTAAATTTTTTTAATATGCTCCTCTTATTATAAACAATTAAATATTGAAATAGATGATTTTCGTGGAATTATTGGATAAAAAGTTGCTTCTAAATGAATTAGAAGAAAAAATATTGAATTTTTGGAAAGAAAAAGATATTTATTCATTGATAAGAAAGAAAGAAGAGGGAAAGGAAGTATGGCGATTTATAGATGGTCCTCCCTACACTACAGGTTTAATCCATCTTGGAACCGCCTGGAATAAAATTCTTAAAGATTATTTAATAAAATACAAAAGGATGAGAGGTTTCAAAGTAACAGATACTCCCGGCTATGATACTCATGGATTACCAATTGAGGTTCAGATGGAAAAAGAACTGGGTATAACAAATAAACAAGAGATTTATGAATATGGAGTAGATAAATTCATTAAAAATTGTAAAGAATATGCCCAGAAAAATTTAAAAATTATGAATGATCAATTCAAGCGACTGGGATGTTATTTTTGGGACTGGGATAACCCATATATTACCTTTAGGAATAGTTATCTTGAGGGTATCTGGTGGACTTTGAAAAAAGCTTGGGAAAATGGACTATTATATCAATTCTTTAGACCTTTAAATTGCTGTCCACGATGTGCTACAGCTCTCGCAAAACATGAGCATGAATATAAAAATATAGAAGACATAAGTCTATTTCTTAAAATCAAATCTGCAGATATGGATGATACTTACTTTATAATTTGGACAACAACTCCATGGACTTTAGTGGCTAATGAAGCAATAATGGCAAATCCATATGCAAAGTATGGGAAAGTACACATAGAAGATCTTGATGAATATTGGATTTTATCAAAAGCATCTATTACTCACCTTATTTCAGGGGAACTAGGATATAAATATAAAATTGTAGAAGATTATCAAGGTATAGATTTAGAAGGTATGAAATATATCCATCCTTTATTAGAAGAAGTGCCATTTCAAAAAGATTTGGAAAACCAGAGTGAAAATGTCCATACTATAATATTATCAGATGAATATGTGTCCGCTTCAGAAGGAGTGGGATTAGTTCATTCTGCACCTGGGCATGGTCCTGAAGATTTTGAAGTAGGTGTAGCTAATAATATACCTGTTTTTACTCCTGTTGATATTAGAGGAATATACACTAAAGAAGCTGGAAAATTCGAAGGTAAATTTGTGTTTGATACTAATGATGAGATCTTAGATTTACTTAAAGATAAAGGAACTTTGATATTTACGAACGAGATTGAGCACGAATATGCTCATTGTTGGCGTTGCGATTCTAAGTTAGTATATAGAGCCACAAATCAATGGTTTTTTAAAACTGAGAGTTTAGTTCCCGAATTATTAGAAAAAAATAGTGAAATATATTGGGTTCCAGATTGGGCAGGAAATCGATGGTTTAAAAGTTGGTTAAGTACCTTAAAAGATTGGTGTATTTCAAGACAACGATTTTGGGGTATTCCATTAAGTGTATGGATATGTGATAATGAAGATTGCGGGGATATTACGGTTATTGGCTCAGCTAAAGAACTAAAAGACATAGCCGGAGAATGCCCAGAAGATTTACATCGTCCATGGATTGATAAAGTCACTTGGAAATGTAAAAAATGTAAGAACGGAACAAAAAAGAGAATTCCTGACATTTTAGATGTCTGGCTAGATTCAGGTTCTGTGATGTGGGCTGCTCAAGAAGTTTACGATGGAAAAACTCATTTCGACACCTGGGTTCCAGCGGATTTTATACTCGAAGGAAAAGATCAGATTAGAGGTTGGTTTAATACTCTATTATGTAGCGCAATGGTATCTTCACGACGAAAAAATTATGATGCTTGTTATATGCACGGTTGGACTTTAAGAGATAAGATGAAAATGAGCAAATCAAAAGGTACTCAAATTTATCCTGAAGATCTTATTGATGGAACTTTGGACGAACTCAAAAAAAAGAAATCATATTCGAAAATAAAGGGAATAGAAACATTCCGCTTTTATGCTATTGGAGTTACACAACCTGGTCGAGATTTTAATTTTGTTGCTAAAGAATATGCAGATACCTATAAAATAATTAATACTATTTGGAATGTATATGTTTATGCTAATGAAAAATTTAATTTAGCCGGATTTAATCCCTCAAAAGTAAATTTAAAAGAAAAATCTCTAAGTAAATTAGATATGTGGATGATTTCCAAAATAAATTCAACGATTAAAAAAGTCACAGAACTAGCAGATAATTATAAACTTCCCTGGATTACAGGGGAAATTAGAGATTTAATTGTTAATGATATTAGTAGATGGTATATCATGTTAAATCGAGAGAAACTTGATATATATTCTGAAGATCCAAACAAAGAAATCATAATGAGAGTATTATTTGAATCCCTATTCAAAGTACTTTTAATGTTTGCCCCTATAAATCCAATGCTTACAGAGGAAATATATATTAAGATGTTCAAAACTTATATGAAATCAATGGGATTAAAGGAAACTGAAAGTATTCATTTACAAGATTTCCCTAAAGTAGATGAAAACAAAATAGATTTGAAATTAGAAGAACAGATGGTATTTACGAGAGATTTAATTGAAAATGTTCGCGCTTTAAAAGATGAGAACAAAATAAGATTGAGATGGCCAAATAAAAGAATAATAATTGAACCAAAAGAAGACATGCCAGACATATTCTTTCCAGATATAATAAAAACGATTGGAAATGTGAAAGAATTAGAGATTAATGAATCCATTAAGACAGAGAAAAATCTAATTAAAGGAGAATCAAAGTTTTACAATCTCTATTTGGATATAAGTGTCGATGATGAACTTTTGAGTGAACGTGTAGTTAATGATTTAATTCGAAATATTCAGTTTTCACGTAAAAAAAGTAATTTTAAAGTTGGAGAAAAAATCTCATTAAAAATTGGAACTACAACTGAATACTTAAAAGAGTATTTAGAAAAGAATAAAGAAATAATTGCAGATAAAGTGACTGCTGAAA
>CAYSZJ010000230.1:0-4728 GCA_964435435.1 uncultured archaeon | reverse complement strand
TGATTTATAAGATCATAATCATTATTTTCTTTTAAAAAATGCTAGAAATTAATCTATCAGGGTTAAAATTAAAATCTCCTATTATATTAGCATCTGGTATCTTAGGTGTTTCTTACTCTTCGATGAAAAGGATTATCGATGCTGGAGCTGGTGCCGTAACTACAAAATCTATCGGACCAAGACCGCGAAAAGGATACAAAAATCCATCAATAATTGAAATCTATTCTGGCACATTCATGAATGCAGTAGGTCTAGGTAATCCTGGTATTGATGATTTTGTCGCAGAAATAAAAGAAGCGAAAGAACATACCATACCATTAATTGTAAGTGTTTTTGGAGATACAAATGATGTCTATCTTGATGTGGCGGTTAAAGCTGAAAAAGCTGGGGCTGATGCAATTGAAATAAATATCTCTTGCCCTCATGCTGAAGTTTCTTCTATTGGAATTGATAACAATTTGACTTATGAAATAGTAAAATTCCTTAAAAAAAAATTAAAAGTCCCTCTTTTTGTTAAATTGAATCCTAATGTAACTAATATAGGAAAAATAGCAGTCGCTGCTGAGAAAGCTGGTGCCGATGGAGTTGTTGCCATAAATACTGTAGCAGCAATGAAAATTGATGTTAATATAAAAAGACCAATTTTATCTCATGGAAGTGGAGGGCTTTCTGGTAAAGCAATTCATCCTATAGCTGTAAAAAAGGTTTATGATTTGTATAAAATATTAAACATCCCCATAATAGGCTGTGGAGGAGTAGATTCTTGGCAAGATGTAATTGAGTTTTTTCTTGCTGGAACATCAGCAGTACAAATTGGAACTGCTTTATACAAAGGAGCAGAAATTATTTCAGAAATAAATGAAGGATTAGTTAATTATCTTAAAGATAATGAATATGACTCTATAAATGATATTAAGGGATTAGCTCACCAGTTTGAAACTCAAGAGGTGCCTGATTTTGACTGAAAATACCATATTAACTGTAAAAATTCATAAAATAGTTAATGAATGTGATGGTGTTAAAACCTTATTCTTTAATATGAAAAAAGGTAATAAAGAGTATATTGCTCCAAAACCAGGACAATTCGTAATGATCTGGGTGCCTGGAGTAGATGAAGTCCCAATGTCAATTTCTGGTTACGATGAGCATGGCAATTGGTCTATCACCGTTAAAAATGTTGGAGAATGCACAAATTCAATTCACGAATTAAAAATAGGGGATTTTATAGGTGTTAGAGGACCATTAGGGAATCATTTTAAGATTCCTAATGATAAATCTAAAAAATTTTTTTTAATTGGTGGAGGGATTGGTATGGCTCCACTAAAATTCTTTTCAACTGAACTCACAAAGAGAAATATAAAGCATATTATTATTGAAGGAGCTAAAATTGATGGCGATTTAATGTTTATAGAATATTTTAAAGAATCAAAAGCTAATTTTTCTAAAGTTTATTATTGTACTGATGATGGAAGTTACGGAATAAAAGGAGTTGCCTCTGATGTTTTTAAAAGAAAGATAAAAGAAATTTCTGTAAATGAACTATCGAATCTTATTGTTTATTCCTGTGGTCCAGAAATTATGTTGTTTAAATTATTTCAAATATGCCAAGTTTATAACATTGAGTTTTATGCAAGTCTTGAAAGAATTATGAGGTGTGGCTGTGGATTATGTGGATTATGCGCTTTGGATCCATTAGGTTTACTAGTTTGTAAGGATGGACCGATTTTTAGTTTGGAAACTCTCAAAAAAATTCAAGATTTTGGGAAGTATAAAAGAGATTTTGCTGGTAAAAAGATATCATTAGAGTGATTTTTGAGTTTCTTTTGCATGCTGTCGGAGCCCTAATATATATTCGCTTGTTTTATTACCATGCTTAAGAATTCCTAACATATTAAGCAAGATATCAATGTATAAATACGGCTTCACATGACTATCATCATTTCTTAGAACTTCATCTAATTTCGAATGAAACTCAATGCTTAATGTCTTAACCTTCTTGTATTGGTTCTCAGATATAAACTGATAATGTATCAAGTTGTTCTCCAGTGCCTCCATAAGTACATTAATTGTCTCAATCATTGGTAAATCTTCCATTGCTACAGAAGTTAAGAGGTGACTCTCTGTTGCTTCTAAATAACTATTTATATGGTCTGAGATCATCTTGAGTTTTTTATATTCATAAGAGAATTTAGGTATATTTGCCAGAAGAGGTTCCCAATTATTATCTTTTATTGCTTTTTCCAAATCAAATTCCTTTTTTTCCAATAGCAAATCAAAATCTTTACTTAACTTATAATATTTTCTCTTGATATTGCCGGGTTGTACCTCATCCTCTTTTATGTATGATTGAATTAGTCCCAATCGAATTAAATCTCTTGTGCGACGAGAAAGCTGTGCTTTACTTTTACCTGTATGATAGGACATTTCTTTAAGGCTTAATTCCTTATAGATTTTCAGTAATATGAATATTCTGATGTCTAATTCATTCCGAAAAACATCTACAAAATGCCTTTTAGGATATACTCTCTTAATTATTTTCGCAAAATTATTAAAAAGATCTCCTATTTCTTTTTCATTTTCTGAAGATATTTCTATCGCTCCGATTAGATTTCTTGTGGAGGCTAACTTATTAGCATGTTCGATAGAGATCTCCCTCTCATCTTGAAGATCTGCTTTAGTTCCAACCATTAGAATCGGAATACTCACATTTCTTTTGGTTTTTTTAAACAGTTTTAGCCACCAATCTAAATCGACTAAACTAAATTTATCGGTTATATCATAAACAAATATCGCCCCCGCAGCACCTACAGTAAAAGGTTCAAAATAAGGTCGTGGTTTTTTTAATTTACCTTCCCTTTTTGTTTTTTTTATTTTAAGATCCTTAAATTTTTCTGCACCTGTGAGTTCCCAAACATGCAATATTAAGTCTACATCATCTATTTTTAATGTGTTCTGATAGAATGTTACTCCTAAAGTTAATTTTGGGGGGGCACCTAAACTTTCATTATCAGTTTCTCTAAAATATTTACTTAATAACGTGGATTTTCCCACTCCACTTTCTCCAAAAACACATATTTTATAGATTTGTGGTTTTTTCATTTTTTTATTACCATTTTAATTTTTTTTAGCGTCACAAAAAATGTAACGTTTCATATATATAAATATTATGCAACGCTGGAAACCACCCCAACTCATTATAAAATCCATTTTTAAAATTTCATAAAAATGCGAAATTTGATTTTATTTAAAAATGTTAAAGCCGAATAGAATTTCTAATTTTTAGCAAGAATGAACCTAATGAAGAATTTAATAATCATTAGCCCACTTTTTTATTTTAAATATTTCTAATAATAAATTCTAATATGGTATCAGTTAAAAAAAAAAATTAAAGGAGTATTAACAAGACGAAAGAATAAAAATATGACAGATGATTTTGATTATGATGTTTTTATTTCAAATACTGAATGGAATTCTAAGAAAAAACAAATTTCTACTCTAATCTATCATTTTATAGAGCAAAGTAAAGAACGAATATCAAAATCTTTTTCGCCTATTTGTAAAGATAATAAATTTTTTATTTCATTGATTAAAGATACCTTTTTATATCTAAAGAACTGCACTAATTTATTTAACAATTTAACAATCATTCAAATTAGAGAAATTCCCCCGATTATATTTTGTATTGGAAAGGAAATATTCTCACCTCAGTGGATTATTTATAATGAAAATCAGTTTTTAAGGAAAATAAATAATCTTTATGGATTTATTTATGTGGCTATAAATCAAGCAACTAAAAATAAAAAGGTTTATGTCGGACAAACTATACGTACTATAGAAGAAGAATGGGGGGAGATCTTTAGTCATGGGAAAACATTAAGAAAAAAAAGAAATGAAAATCCTTTACAAACAATATCAGCAAGGTATATACATAATGCTATTGTTAAATATCCAGATGATGTATGGGACCTTAAGCTAATCGATATTGCTTATAGTCAGCCTGAGTTAGACTATAAAGAGACACATTACATAGTAGATGTATATGATTCAATGAACCCAGAGAAAGGATATAATTTAACTACTGGAGGACGAACAGGAGGAAGATTGAGTCCTATTACAAAAAATAAGGTGAGTAAAAGTGTTTCAGACGTTTGGAATACTCCAGGATATCGAGAAAGATTAATTAATTCCCATTTAAAAGCATGGAATAGTGAAGAACGACGAGAAAAGGCTAGTAAAACCCAATTGAAATTATGGGACAATGAAGAACGAAAAAAAAAGCAAAGTCAAGTCCAGAAAAAATTATGGAAGAATAATGAGGTACGAGAGAAGCGTATAGAAGGAATGAGCAAAACTGCTAAGGAATCATGGGAAGATCCTTCAGAAGCCATGTTAAGAAATCTCAATAATATGCATCAAAAAACAAGAAAAGAAATAAAGAATATAAAAGAGTTTTTAATAGATATTAAAAATACAAGAGCTCAAAAAGATTTTCTACGAAAATTTTCTAAAAAGTATGATATTAAAACTCATATGACACTTAATAGACTAATTTCAGAAACTTTGGGAAATTTTGAGATAACTACCTACAAGCTAGCATGGTATTTTCTTATAGATAGAGATGCTAATGAAATCTTCAAATATTTAGATAATCCTGAGGGATATAGCACATTTAGGGATCCTTCTATTCGGGAGTTTTTTATTGATGTCCTTAATTCAGAATTTGGATCA
>CAYSZJ010000229.1:0-4778 GCA_964435435.1 uncultured archaeon | reverse complement strand
GTAATTACCAAGATTTTAAGAATTTTTTATTAGAAGAATTTAGTAATTAAAACTCGCATTATAATCTAATCAGATAAACCTAAATAGTTGGAAATCAAATCTCTTAGTTCAGAATACTCATTAACTACAGGAAATTGTGGAAATTTATCAATTACATTTTTAGGAGGTCTGAAAAGGATGCCATATTTTGCTTCTAATAACATTGATACATCGTTGTATGAATCCCCTACTGCGATTATTTCGTAATTTAACTCTTTCAGAGCTAAAATTGTTTGCTTTTTCATCTCTCTAATACGAATTTGATAATCAATAATTATACCTTCTTCATCAATATCGAGATTATGACAAAAACAAATAGGAAAGCCTAATTTTTTCATAAATGACATTACAAATTCGATAAAACTATCAGTGACAATAACTGTTTGAGCAATACTTCGAATATAATCTAGAAATTCTTTTGCTCCTGGTAGTAGTTCCATATTCAAAATAATTTCTTGAATATCTTTTAGTGAAACTTTATTTTTTTGTAATATTTCTATTCGATTTTTCATAAGAGCATCATAATCAGAAATATCTCTAGTAGTTAATTTAAGTTCCTCAATTCCAGTCGATTTACTTACTGCAATCCATACTTCAGGTGTTAATACCCCTTCTAAATCAAAACAAACGATGTACATAATAATTTTTTTCTATAGATTTTTATTTAGATTTTTAATTAATCCCAATTAATGAGGATTATTAAAAGATTGAATTTTTATAAGATCTTATACCTTTTATATCTAATGAAGAAAATTTTCGCTGAATCTTTTGAGGAAGCGGCAAGGGAAAAACTATTTGAAATATTTTATTATAATAAGAGTAAATGGTGTGTTTGAATGAGCAATTCTAATCAAAATAATGAAACCATAGAATTAATCAATAATAGAAGAACAATTCGAGCTTATGATCCTAAATCACTTACCCAAGAAGAAATTAATACAATCATACACGGAGCAATGAGAGCTCCTACTGCTGGTAACATGATGTTTTATTCAATTATTCAAGTAAATGATCAAAAAAAGAAAGACAAATTAGCAATAATATGTGATAATCAGCCCCATATATCTAAAGCACCCTTAGTATTGATTTTTCTAGCGGATATGCAACGATGGTGGGATTATTTTAAAATTTGTAAAACTCAAGAATTATGTGATGAGATCGGTGAAGAACTTGAGACCCCTCAAGAATCTGATTTGTTACTTGCTTGTTGTGATGCATTAATTGCCGCACAAAATGCCGTTATAACAGCTGAGGCTTTAGGCATCGGATCGTGTTATATTGCTGACATTATGGAGAATATTGAAATCCTTCGTAAAATGCTGAATCTCACTCAATGGGTATTTCCTATAGCAATGCTCTGTTTTGGATATCCAAAAGGGAAGAAAGAAAACATACCGTTGACTCCACGATTTTCTCAAAAATTTATCCATTTTGTCAATAAGTATAAACAACTAACTGAGCAAGACTTTACTGAAATGTTTCAAAACGTAAAGAGAAGTTATAAAGTAAAACAAGCTAAGAATTTAGGGCAAAAGTTCTATTTTGGGAAGCTAGCAGCAGATTATTCTAAAGAAATGCGTCGATCAGTTAATGTAGCAATTAAAGATTGGATTTCAAAAAATAATAAAGAAAGATTTACAAATAAGTGAATATCAAAAAAATAGGAGTGTATATGAAATAATAACTCTCTATAATTCTTTATATTTGGATTGATTCTTATTGATTACTTATTTACTGTTTAGACATCTCAGCACGATATTGAGTTTCAACATCCTCACGTATTCGTGATGGCTTCCTATAACGGGGTAACTTAATGTTTACCTTTTTTATCGTACCTGTAAAATTAAATGGTGCTTTATAGTCTTCTGTTATTGGGGATAAACTATTCCTCCCAATATCTAAGCCTGTAGATGAAATCATGCGCATTATATAAGGTACTTGAATTGAACCATATTCCTCATCATCAATCATAAGAGTGATAGTTCCTTTTCTTCCTTCTCGTATAAATTTGACTCCAATTGAGCATTCTCCGGTGGGAACAGTAGTCTCTGAACGTACGATGTGGTGATCTGTGAAGATATTATAGTCAAATACAGAGAGATTGTCTTTAATATACCAACAATATCCACAATTCTGAGTTCCCATTGCAACAATTACACCTTCATCTCTTTCATTAGAGCGTTCGATGTCTGTTGTCATTATCCAACTTCGATTTCCAACTGCAGGAGATACTTCGGAAGGTAGATGGGCAATTGGAGGAAAATATGTATAATCTCGCCTTGCGTGAGGGGATCCAGATTCAAATCGAACCCCAAATAGTTCAGCTCTTCTATCATCTAATGGTAATACACCATATTTACCAGCTTCAACCCACCATAGGTCGATTAATTTTCGTAATTTTTCAGGATACTTTGCAGCCAAGTTATTACACTCTGAAAAATCCTCTCTTAAGTTATATAACTCCCACTCTTCGTCGTCATATGGTTGACCTTGTCTATGATGGGTTACTGCTTTCCAACCATCAGCCCAGATGCCGCGGTTACCGAACATTTCAAAATATTGAACCCGCTTACGAGATGTCTCCTTTGGTGTATCAAAGGTGTAAGTCATTGACGTACCAAATATTGGAATCTGATTGTAGCCTTTAAATGTCGAGGGGGGCTTAATTTTGAGGATTTCAAGAATTGTAGGTGTGATATCTGTGATATAATGGAATTGATTACGAATACTACCTTTATCTTTAATACGTTCTGGCCAATGGATAATCAGAGGATCGCGTACACCACCCCCAAAAATATGTGATTTATACCACTTAAGAGGAGTATTTCCCACTTGTGCCCACCCCCAAGGAATATTACTGTGACTGTGTGGTCCTCCAATTTCATCCAATCTATCTTGGATGGCATCTACATCCTCTGATATCGCATTAAAGTATTTGAATTCATCCATTACACCAGTATGACCTCCTTCCATACTTGCACCATTGTCAGATAACAATATAATCAAAGTATTATCCAATTCGTCCAATTCCTCAAGAAAGGAGATTAACCGTCCAATATGGTGATCAGTGTGATCTAAAAACCCTGCAAAAGCCTCTTGTAGTCGTAACACGAACCTTTTCATATTATTGGACAATTCTTCCCAAGGTTGCACGCCTGGGTTTCGAGGAGCTAACGTTGTATTCGGTGGGATAATGCCCATTTCGAGTTGCTTTTTGTACTGCTCTTCTCGAATAACATCCCAACCTGCATCAAATCGACCACGATATTTTTCAATAAACTCTCTTGGTGCTTGATGCGGTGAATGAGTAGCACCAGTTGCTAAATAAAGGAAAAAGGGTTGATCAGGTCTTATTGATTTATGATCACGGATGAATTGAATAGACTTATTAATTAGATCCTCAGTAAGGTGATATCCTTCTTTAGGGCCATAGGGAGGATCAATAGGATGATTATCATAGGTTAACTCAGGGTAAAATTGATCAGTTTCCCCTTGCATAAAACCATAGAATCGATTAAACCCACGTTGGAGAGGCCAATGGTCAAATGGTCCTGCAACCGATGCTTGTTCCATAGGACATAGATGCCATTTACCTACCGCAAAGGTGGCATAACCATCATCACGTAGAATTTCTGCAAGAGTCGCTGCGTGTGGAGTGATATATCCACGCATATTAGGAAAACCAGGATTAAAATTAGAGATAGCTCGCATACCCACAGAATGGTGATTCCGGCCAGTTAGTAGACACGCTCGTGTGGGGGAACATAAAGCTGTAGTGTGAAAATTAGTATATCGTAGACCACCTCCAGCCAGGCGATCAAAATTAGGCGTTTCGATATTGGAACCATAACAGCCAAAGTGAGAGAAACCTGTGTCATCAAGGAGAATTATAATTATATTTGGGCTGCCGTCTCCTATTCGTTTAGGGACAGGCCACCATGGAGTTGATTCATTATAAGTGCGACCTATAACTCCTTCAAATCTTTCATATTTATTCAACTTTCATTACCCTTTTAAATAAACTTTTAAAAATACTAGATACACTCATTTAATTTTATTATAATGAAATTGATTTTTCAGCAATATAAAGATTATAATTTCTTTATGTTTTTATATGACAGTGAATTTTCAGGATTATAAGAATAAGTTAATTATAAAAAAACTTAAAGTAAGTATACTATAGCTACATAATACACTTAAAATTCTTATAATTATATGAAGAAGGAAGAAAGATGAGTGAATATTCAAAAGACTATACTATAGATGAAATGATGACTGTTTTAATGGCGAGAGAGGTTAAAAATGACGATGTAATGATCGTTGGCGTCGCAACTCCTATGATATGGGCTGCTTTTACATTAGCAAAAGTGACTCATGCCCCTAATGCAATTTATCATTATATTATGGGAAATACATTCGTAGCAGAGCCTCGACAAGTAAGTTTACTCTATCTTGAGATGAATACATCAAGAGCATATCGATTTCAAGATAGTGTAGAATGCACTTTAGAATCTCTTCCATCAGATAAACTAACTACTATTGAATTTTTTAGACCAGCTCAGATTGATCAGTATGGGAATACTAATAATATATGCATAGGAGATTGGAATAAACCAAAAATAAGACTTCCTGGAGCTGCGGGTATTCTTGATTTTAGCATGTTTTATGCCCGTGGATCTTTCCTCTATACACCGCGACATGATACAAGAACCTTTGTTCCTACTGAAAAACTTGATTTT
>CAYSZJ010000228.1:0-4811 GCA_964435435.1 uncultured archaeon | reverse complement strand
ATCTTTATTACGATTACTTCATCAATGTAAACTTTTTAATTTTTCGAACCATAACCTAAAATTGAAAATTAGCAGCTTAAGGCATTAATTAGCTTGAGAGCTACTTATAATTGCTTAAAATTAGATTGGTATTATAATAAGATATTTAATATCATTTGAGCTCCTCCAGCATTATCTAAGTATTCGGCATGAGATTTTACATCAATAAATTTCTTTTTATATTCACTGAAATTCATTTTTAGATATTCTTGAATGTGTAGAGCATCAAATGTATAGTTGTTATAGCATGAGGTTGGATGAGCCCCAAAAGGAATTTTAACAACAGCACTGGTCGTTTGCATAGGTAATTGTGCTTTTCCTGGTAAATAGCGTATATCCTCTGTTTCAACTAATTTTTCACATGTTATAATTGTTTTTTTTGCTGTTTTTCCCATATCTGCATCCATCCAAACAGCACCAGTAATATTACCATTCCCAAATTCATCAGCATAAGGTACATGAATTATTGCTACATCTAAATCGATCTTAGGGACCGCCATAACCTGAGTTTCTGAACCAAGCGGATCCTCAATTTGTTTAATATCATTCCTCACTTTGGGCATATCAGTCCCGATAATACCCTTTAAAGGCATGAATGGAACTTTCAAATAAGAGGCTCTCAATCCTAAAGCAATAGTAGCCTCACTTTCTTCTGATATGTGAATAGCACCTGATTCTACAGCTTTTCTATAATGTGGTGCCATACCAAAAATTTCCATTCCTACAAAACAGCTTCTTACTTCTGAGATACATCCCCCTGCTATAAGTAAATCAACCTCAATTCCCCCAACAAACGTACACAGTGATAAATTTTTCTTACTTTGTCTGATTATTTCTCTACAAGCACTCATTGGTTTTCTCCAGAAAGAAAGACCTCCTAATCCTACTAAATCTCCATCTTGGACATATGTTGAAATCGCCTCATCAATAGTCATCAATTTGCTATTGTTCATTTGAATTCTCCTTATTAGATTAAAATAGTTTTAAAAAGGTTTATTATGATACTTAGAATTTATAATTGTTAGTCAAATTAAAATTAATACCATCTAACATTAACAATTTAATAAGTGTAAAAATAACCTTTCGCACATTTTAGTAAACAATTACTTAATTTTTTTTTTTTTATTAAATTTACATACTCTCAGATTCTCAACTGAAAGAATTAAGTACGAAAAACTCTTATTTTTAAATTTTAAATACTTAAACAATTAAATTAAAAATAAAAACTATAAAAAATAAATCTATTATTTGGAGATTAAACATGGTCAACAAAACCTATCCTGAATTTAGCACTCACTATCCACTACTCCTCACGACTTTTATGAAAAGACCAGTGAAAGTGTATCCAAATGAGATTGGTGTAGTATACAGAAACCATATCACAGGTGAATATTATCGTTTTACGTGGCTTGAGTGGTATAAGCGTACATGCCGTCTGGCAAATGTTTTAAAGAATTTGGATGTAAAACCGGGGAAGCCTGGTGAACCAGGTGATAGAGTAGCCACTATGGCACTTAATACACATAGACATTTGGAAATTTATTATGCTGTTCCCTGTAGTGGAGCCATGTTACATCCAATTAATGTAAGACTCTCACAAGATCTTATTATTTTTACAATAAAACATGCGGGAGATAAAATACTATTTTTTGATGATTCACTTCTCCCCTTAGTTGAGGGAATTTACGACAAAATAAAAGAGACCATAGAGAAATTCGTATATATGTCAGATAGGTCAGGACTCCCTGATACAAAGATACAAAACCTATATGAATATGAAGAGTTACTTAAGAAGGAATTTGATGAATTTGAATGGCCATATTTAAGTGAGGATAATTATGCAACACTATGTTATACAACAGGTACCACCGGTCTTCCTAAAGGAGCTATGTTTACTCACAGAGCTATTTACCTGTTAATTATACACGGTCTAGCCTATGGTGTTTTCAGCAATGATCCCTCACGTGTTTATCTAGGAGAGAATGCAGTTCCTATGATTATCACACCTCTGTTTCATATCCATGGCTGGGGAGCTCCTTTCTACTATGTTTTCATGGCAACAAGGATTGTGCTACCAGGAACGTTCACAGTTGAGGGCTTTTGTGAGCTTGTCCAAACTGAGAAAGTTACCTCTGTAGGGGTAGTCCCAACCATTCTTGCATTACTTCTAGAGTATAAAGATCTGGATAAATACGATTTAAGCAGCCTTGTAGGGGTTAGTGTAGGTGGCGGAGCCCTGCCATTAGGGTTAAAAACTAAGATTGAGAAAAAGATTCCCGGATTTACAGCCACCTCAGGATATGGAATGACTGAGACTGCACCTACTACCATTGCAGCATTCATAAAAAAGTACATGAGAGACTGGCCAAAAGAGAAATTAGATGAGGTTAGAGTAAAAACGGGATTACCTTATCCTGGTCTCGAGGTGGAAGTTGTTGATGAAAATGGAAAACCAATCCCTCATGATAATAACACTCTTGGGCAGATAGTTATTCGTGGCCCTTGGGTAATAGAAAAATATTATAAAAATCCTGAAAAGACAGCAGATGTTTGGTATGATGGATGGTTTCATACTGGGGATATGGCAAAAGTTGATGAAGAAGATTTTATAGTCATTGCAGATAGGATGTCGGATATTATCAGAAGCGGTGCAGAAATGGTTCCTACTGTATTACTCGAAAATTTGGCTGCAATGGCTGATTTTGTACTTGAAGCAACCTTTGTGGGTGTTCCAGATGAAGTATGGGGCGAGAAGGCTATGGCCCTAGTAAAACTTGTACCTAATTCAAGCAGGAATGAAGAAGATCTAATTGATTTTCTCAAGACTGAAGGTGTAGATAAAGGTAAAATAACTAAATGGATGCTTCCCAAACTCGTAGCCATTGTCGATGAAATACCTAGAACTAGTGTTGGAAAATTTAACAAAATAGAAATTAGAAAAAATTTAAATAAATTCCTCGCAAGAGCTAAAGATATGAAAACTAAATAATTTTTTTTCCAATTACTATAAATTTTTAGTTTTTACTTTACATTGGAAAAGAATTATCTAAGGGATAGAAATTTTCCTGATTCCATCATTTTACAAGGCTTAAAATAAGATTTCCCTGTTTTTTCAGCGACATCATAAAGCTTTCTAGCCAATTCTTTATACTTTGTCTTTCCTTCTCTAAAAGGGCCCGGGGAAGAAGTTCCTTTAAAGATAACTTTATCAATTAATCTATAACTGTTTACAACACCCTCCTCTAATAACCTGCAAGCTTCGTTAAGACTAATCGCCGAAAATATTTCTGCATCAAGATGAGGCATTAAAAATTCAGTTGCTTTCTCGTCTAGTAAAGGTGATATTTTCATTGAGCCATTCTCATTCCACTCAATATAACCCTTCCCAACTTTTTTACCAACCATTCCCGCTTTGACTAATCTCGTTAAATTCTTGCCGGGAGCAAAATCAGGTGAAACATATTTTTCAAGGTATCTCACTATATTATAAATTGTATCTAATCCAATAGAATCAGCTAACCCAAACACCCAATTTAAAGCACCTAATTGTTCAATAGAAAAACCATTATCTGTTGCATAATCTATTAACCAATCAAAATAGATTTGAGTTGGTAGAGAGATTCTATTTCCAATTAATCCTGCTGTTTCTTTTTCAAGCTGAACAGTAAATCTTTTACCAGTTAAACAAGGGAATTTTTGTGCAATTGCTCGACTTATTTCAAGGGATTCATTTGAGGAATTTTTCCCTGGAGTGATTTCAATTAACATTCCTAAAATTGGAAAAAAGGTATGAAAATGCAACCCTATTACTTTTTCAGATCTTCCTGAAAATTGAGCAATTTTTGTTATACTTATTGATGATGTATTTGATGCTAATATTGTGTGAGGGGGTGATAATTCTCCTAAAGCCTTGAATATTTTTTGTTTTAACTCTAAAATTTCAGGAACCGCTTCAATCACAAAATCAGCATCTCTAACTCCCTTTGAAACATCTGTTTCTGTTTTCAATCGTTTTATAATAGTTTTAGTATCAATATTATGAGCGATAATCCCAACTGATTCGAAATTGCCTAATTTTCTTTTGATATCTATGTTCTTCATAACTTCATCAGTTGCATAATATGCGGAAATGAAACTTTTATAGTTTTCTTCAGATTCTAGAGCTTCTATTCGGTCTTGAATTATTTTCCTAGAGTTATGAAGTGTTTCAGTGTTAAGATCAATAACACTTACTTTCTCATATCCGCTTAGAAGAGCAACCTGAGCGATACCTGAGCCCATTATACCACCCCCAATTACAGCTATGTTTTTTATATTTTCTAAATCAACCAAGATAAAGCACCATTTTTTCGTAAAAAATATTCTTTTTTCCCAAATTTCTAATTAAAATGTATATTATATAAAGAATTAATACTTTTTAGCTTTGTTTAACTGCTTTTTCAGTTTTAAAAAGAATTTAGGTGTTGAAATTTGGTATGGAATAGGATATCGTGTTCCAGCCTTATGAGTCTTTTCCAACCCCTCTACAATTTCATTCACCAAACCTATCGGTATCGATGCTATTAAATCTGTGTCCGTTGCCATTCCAAATCGACGATCACCAAGGCAAGGAAAAGCAATTTGTAGATCGTCTGTTAATATAGCATTTGAAATGGTGTCAGCACACACGCCATCGCAAAATGTAGACATCGAAACTCTGCCACCTCTTTTCCATAAGTATCCCTGAATGATTCTCATGATTTGGGCAGAGTTTCCCCATATTAGAATTAAGT
>CAYSZJ010000227.1:0-4835 GCA_964435435.1 uncultured archaeon | reverse complement strand
GTGTCTTTGAAACGTTAAAGAAATACAAATGGATGGTTCCACTTATTGAAAAAGCTGATAGGATTACCAAATCTACATTATTGAAAAATTTTCGTCTAAAAAAGAAGAATTTCTATCCAGAAGGTGAATATAAAGCTGATATAGACAATTTAATTAAATGTATGCTCTGCCCTAATATGTGTAGATTTGATTGCGGAACCCTTCAAGCATCACAATCCGAAACGATGAGTCCTGGTTATAAAGCTAGAATTGGCTATTATCTTAGTATTGGAAAAATAGACTATAGCGATTCTGATTTTGTAGATTTAATGTATATGTGTTCAAACGAAGAGAACTGTAAAATCTGGTGTCCATTTGACTTCTCTGTTGTTTCATTTTTAGAAACTGTTCGTGATGATATTAATGATAAAGGTTTTACACCTAATTATATCAAGGAACAAGTGAATAAATTGATAACTACTCATACTATTGAAAATTATAATATCTTTAAAGAGAGTATAAAAAGTAATATTAATGATATAAAATCGAGTGGCGAAAGTGAAGTCTTTTATTATGTTGGTTGTGAATCTTTAAAATTGCCTGAAATAGTTAATGCTAATATTAAATTATTAAATAAAGCAAATGTAAAATCTTCAATGGATTTAGGTGAAAGATGGTGTTGTGGAGCACCATTATTTAATACTCGACATTTAGAATTGGCGAAACAACATGCAATTCAAAATAAAAAATTGATAGAAAGTTCTGGTGCAAAAATTTTAATAACTGATTGTCCTGGTTGTGCTGAAACTTTGTTAAACCGTTATAATAAAATAGGTATAAAATTAAAAGTAGAGGTATTGCATATTGTAAAATTTTTAAAGATGTTATTTGACCAAAAAAGATTGTCTTTTGATGATTCAAAAGAAAACCCATTCGAAAATATTGTTTTCCATGATCCTTGTATTTTGGCTAGGAATTTGAATATTATTAACGAACCAAGAGAGATTTTAAAAAAAATTAAAACTATCGAATTAAGAGAAGCGATCCAAAATAAAGAAGAAACTCATTGCTGTGGTTGGTCTGGAACATTACATTGGGCTAAAAAAGAAATAGCAATTAAAGAATCACAAAATAGAATAATTGAATTATTAGAATCGGGGGCAAATACAATTATTTCTGCATGTCCCTTATGTGAATTGGGACTTTTGAATAGTCTAGATAGCAATGAAGTAAAGAATGTGAAAATAAAAAATATTAGCTCATTTATATTAGATTATATAAAATAATTCGATGATTTTTTCATTTCTTACTTATTAATTTATTTTTTAATTGTTCAAAATTCATATTCCATAAATTTTTTATTTTTTTATACAGGCTTGATTGATCATATTTTAGTTGATCTGAAATTTCTATGGCAGTTAAGCCATTTATGATTAGTCGTTTAATTGTTGGTCTCCAAAATAAGTTATTTCTTAATACACTAAAATTTTTCCCTTTCCATAATTTTCTTATTAATTTTAAAAAATAAGGATATGATAATTCCATGTGATCAGCTATTTCTTTTGCATTCAATCCATTTCTGATGAATTTTTTGATAGTTTGTTTATATTCGGTTCTTTTTTCGAGAAATCGTTCTTGTTGAATTTCAGTTTTTTTTTCAGAGACTCTTTTTTTATAAAGTTCTAAACCACCAAAATGTTCTCTTACTTGATCAATGTTTTCAAATCCACATAAGTTTCTGATTTTATTTGATATTGTTCTTTCACTAACGCCTAAATTTTTTGCTATTTCAGAGATTATGTAGCCTCTTTGAATTAGATTAATAATATTAGGCTTTAAATAAAATTCCTCTCTGGCTTCTCTATAAGACATTCCTAGGATCTCATGAATTTTTGAAGTAACAGTCTGATAATGCATTCCTAATACATTACCAATTTGTCTTCTAGTTAAGCCTTGACTTAATAAATCTATGAAATTTGTTGGATCTACTTCTATATAGCTCCATGTGCCCTCTCCTTTTCTTGCTTCACTAAGTTTTTTAAATCTCTTTTGGTCATATAAATCTTTTCCGCCAAAATATTCTCTTGCTTTTTCTATGGTCGTTATACCTAAATCTCCAAATAATTCATTAATTTTATCATTTACAGAATATTCAGAAATTTCAAGTTCTCCTCCAACTTCTTTTCTAGTGTATCCTTTTTGTATTAATTCAATTAAAGAGTTTTTATCAATTTTTATATATTTTGGGTGAAAAATACCATATCCAATACTTTCTCCCCCAGCAGTTATATTATATCCGATTTTTGAATCCATAGATTTTAATGTAGATATCCAATATATTTCTCTTATTTTAATTTCTTCATCATCATAACATTTTTCAATTGGTTCGATTATAAAATTCTCAGATTTATACCTTTTTATTGCTCTTGATACTAATGCATCTCGTCCCTGTCTTGCATCTGATTTATGACGATCCCATCTCCGTCTTAATAATTGAATTGTTCTCCCTATGTAAATCTTATTATTGATTAAATTAGCAATTTTGTAAATTAAACCATGATAATCTTGTCTTTTAGGAAATTTATTCAGGATATAACGAGAATCAAATTCATTTTTATTAAATATCTTCTTTATGATTAATTCTGAAGCATATCTCTTGACAAATTCTTCTTTTAAGTAAATTTTACCAATAAAATTAATACTTTTAATTGTATTCATAATTTGTTCCAAATTACTAATATAACGCTTTGGGATTAAAAAACCGAGAGAAATTAGCATTAGATTTGTGCTGGTAAGATTTTTATGATTTGAAAGGATTTTTGAAAATAACCAATACTTTTGTGTATTTTTTTCTTTATTCAAATCTATTGAGAAATTATTATGACATCTAATTTGTATAACATTATTATTTCTGATGATCTTTATAGGATTAAGATTTTCAAAACAAATGAAAGAATATTTTTTATATTTCATATTCAATTTAAAATTAAGTGTTTTAAGAAATTCTAATTTAAGTTATTTTATTGTATTTAAAAGGATTTATATGAATTGAGAGTGCGACTGTTTAATCAAAATTAAGAAATTCAAAATACAAATTTTGGTAAAATAAGCATTAAAATTTATTGTTTAATTCTTTAATATATTTGAACTAACTGATGGAAAAATTCAAGCATTCCTAATAGTATAATGTTTGCTGATGAGATATATTTCGGCTGTCGGGAGTACTACAATTCGAAGTTGCGGAATCAATATCAAAGTTGCGGAATTAATGTATAATAAAGAATATACTTATTGTTGTGGTTGGAGCGGAACTGCTCATTGGGCTGATAAAGAGATTGCAATTATTGAAGCTAAGAACAGAGTAAAAGAATTAAAAGAGACAGGTACTAACGTTTTCTTAACAGCATGTCCTCTTTGCGAATTAGGTTTAGGGTATGGATTAGAAGAAAATGAAAAAGATAAATATAAAATACTAGATATATCTGAATTATTATTAAAATTAATTTAAATTTAGCATGATAATATCATAACTTGATGATAATGATATTTATAATAATGATTTTATATCATTTTTTCTGTAAAATTATATTATAATTATTCATCGAGATGATATCTATCACCCCAATATTCTTTAATTCTTTTATAAGTTGTAGATTTGCCTACACCAAAAGATGAAGCAATCTCACCAATTGTGAAACCTTTTAATAAGAGGTCTTTTAAAGCTTCTTTATCAATACGTCTTCTTCTTGTTGGTTTCTCAACATCAAATTGTTTTCTCAATGCGATAATTGAAGTTTTACTCCAAAATTCTCCCATCTTGTCATAAACAGTTGAATAGTTTATTTGTAAAATTTCAGCAATCTTATTCACTGATAGACCTTCTTCAATCAAAGATTTGGGAGTATTTTTGTCGATAGCAACGTATCTAACGTTATTTATCCCTTTTCTTTTTTCACTTGCACTTTTCCTCCATTTTTCTGAGAAACCATGTTTTTGACGAGATTTACTCATTCGTTTTTTAAGCCTTTCATTATAGATCTCCTCTCCATTAAAATGTGCTCTTGCTTCTACTAGGTTCATTTCCCAAAATTCTTTTGTTTTATCGCTTACTGTCTTCATACTAATACCTAGTTCCTTGGCTATTTCATTTCTATTACAACCCTTCTTAATTAATGCTCTTAGTAATTTTCTATCAATATCTTTATATAACGGACTTTCTTTTCCAGAAAAAGGAAATTCCCCTCCTCTTGTTTGATTATATCCAAATAGAGTTCCATAGTCTCCAACATAAGATTTATATTGAGCAATCCAGTATTTCTCCTTACTACTTAATTCTTCAATGCTATTTCCTTGGTCAATAACTTTTACACTAAATTTCTTAATATTGTTATTATCAACAAAATACCCCTCTTTAAACCGATCTTCATATTGATATTTAACGACATTTCGATTTCTCATTATTATATCAATAAGCATGTTGTTTGAACTACTATTAACATATGACATATGGCCATACATTCTCTTAGTTAAGGAGTGTTTTGTCATACCGACATAAACTTTCTCATTATCAAGATTAGTGATAATATAAATTATTCCAAAGGATTTCATCTTGGATGTAGGATACATAAATTTCTTCTAATAAATCATTACTTTTATTAAAAATTATATCCTTATAAATGTGTAGACCATATAATACAATTGATTTCAAATATTAAATATTAAAATTGTATATTAGTGTTAAAAATGGTAGAACCCTTAATTTGTGTGTTCGATTGTGGTACCACTGGTGCGAGAACAATAGTATTCGATATGAATGGTAAAGTAATTGATCGTGCTTATGAGGAATATCCCATTGT
>CAYSZJ010000226.1:0-4878 GCA_964435435.1 uncultured archaeon | reverse complement strand
GATTACAAATTGAAATCTATCTTACTAATAAATGTTAATATTAGAAAAAAAAAAATAATTTTAAAATAATTAAAGGATAATAGGTGATTAGAAAATGGAAAAAAAAAAAGCAGAAGGAAATCCTAAACTTGAATCCTTAAAAAAGCAATATAAAGAAGAAACTGGAAAAAACGCAATTCACTGCGGTAAATTAACTAAAGGATTCCAAGAATGGAAAAAAAAGAAATAAAGTTAAATTTCTAATAAAGTGAAATAACCTGAGGTGAATAAAATGGTTATTGAAGGCAAAACATATGTTTGTGAGATGTGTAGGGCTGAGGTAAAAGTTATCAAAAAGCCTGTAGCAGATCCAAAATGTCCTACTCTCATATGCTGTGGAAAAGAAATGAAAGAAAAGGATTAATCGTTTTAATTCTTTATCTTCATAGAACTCAGCGATACTTTGATCTAATTTCAAAATTTTTGCAATTATTGAAGAAAAAAATTGAATCGGAAGAGCTGTCCCTATAACATCTATGACTTTTCCTTGCTGTTTTACTTCGTGTTTCCTTCGCTTCCCTAACTTAGATTTTACTAATATCAAATCCATAATTGATACAGATTTTTCTTTAAATATTTATAAATCAATCTGAATATTAAGACTTCAAACAATAATAGAATTCGATACATTCTGGACAATAATAAAATCCTGCTTTTTCCTCCTCTAGTTCAAAACAGCATATATTACAATTAATGAACATGATTCAATTCTTATTTAGATTTTAAAAATAATTTATGTAAAAAATATGCTATTCCTATATAACTAATCTCAATTGTCTTTTCTTTTTTATCTCTTGGATTTGGATATATGTGAAGAGCAGATATTTTACTTAATTTCTGGATAAAACCATTTATTGAACCTCTTGATATTGAATTGCTTCTTTTTCTTTCTAAAGCTTCTCTTATCTCTTCTAATGAGTCATATTTTCTTCGGTTAAATAGAAGCGAATTATTATTAAAAGATAAATTTGGGTTAAAAAAATCGTGAAAATTTTCATAAGTGTTAAAGAATAATTCTAAAAATTCAAATTGTTTATCAGTTATGAGTTGAAATGGAATAGTTGGTATACTCATATTAGAATATATTCCCACTTCTTTACTTCCCTCATAAATAAAATCACCATGAATAATTTTTGTGTTAGTTATTGAGCATGCTATATACAACCAAATAATCATATACCGTAACCCTCCAGAAATGTTTACCGTAATATTATTAAATCCTTGAAGTTTTTGCTGATATATAAGATGTGTTAATTCAGCAATCGGTTTAGTTTGTATATGGGAGTCAAATTTACTTAGACTACACGCTGAAGGCAGAACTCTACAAAACGGTCAAGAAATTTTATATTCGTCAGATTATTATAAGCAACTAATTGGTGCTTTAGACCCGACGATTGACCAACTTAAAAAGATTGTTCAATATTATGTAGAACTCGATGCCGATAATAAGGAGAGTATAAAGCCAGTCCAGTTAAGACAAAAAGAATTTTATAGGTCATTCCAGATCCTCTTGAAAAATGCTAAGAATCACGATCTCATTAAAGGAACTCTATCATCTACCGTTTTAGCTAACGATATTTCTCCCGGAGATTCGTTGACGATTAACGATTATAAGATCATTAATGATTTGAATCTTGCTTTTCAGGCATTATTCGGAGATGTCGGAATATTGCTTCTAAAGACCGGATTAATGTCCTTTAAAGTGAAAGGTAATGAGGTTGTCAGTTTAGATTTCCGAAAGCATAGGCAAGGAGATTTAGAGATATTCCTTAGTAGGATTGGAATAAAGACTATGTATTCTTATAAGTTCGGAAGTGTTACTGGTGAAGGTTATTTGAGTGGTACTAGAATAGGGAGTGATTATGTTAAGACATTAGAGGTTTATACATCACTAATCTTATCGGGATACCGAGAGCTCTTTATGGTTGATAACGAGTTAAGGAATAGATATAATACGCCGCAGATGGCTTTTGGTAACATGTTGTTTGATATCTATTTGGATCAGCACCACTCACGTGGTTATCATGAGAATGTCATGACCAAGTTCTTGGATAGCCACTTCTCGAGATATGTTGTTTTGAAGAGTGCTAAGATTTCTCGTGGTATAAGTGAAAATATTTTGATAGGTAGGCAAACTATGTTTAAAGGTCTTGTTGAAATGATAAGAGATACATTAAACTTAAGAGTAATGCCTGCTATCGGAATTGGGATTGCCCAAATGAAGAGAGAGGTTGCCCTATATTATCTTATGCCTCAGTTCTTGCATGAATTTTATTTAATAGCTGATACAAGGCAAACTACTGATTGGCAATCTACGCACTTTTTTAATGAGATCAGAAAGATGATTTTATCTGGAGTTTCTAGAGATATCATCTATGGAAATGCAAAAATTTTGAACCCTCTTTTCCATATTGACAAGTTCAATCCCGCTACAGGTTTTCACATTCCAATAGATTTATCTAAGTTTTCTGAGACTGATTTACAACAAATAATCTGGACTTTGGATTATCACGAGAAATATAGTGAAATTAGATCAGAATTCCACAATGAACATTTGAGAATAGAAAATATATGGGAAGGAATTAAGGATCCAATCAAAGAGACTTACGATCGGCTTTATGATGTATTGTGGAATAGTCCTTATAATAAGTTTACTCTTCGCTTTTATCAGGCACATTCAACTGGAGTAGATCAGAACAAGCATTTGGGTGCAGTTATTCCTAGTGGGTTTAGAGGTCTGGGCATCAAGGATGGGACTAGAATAGATATAACCTTGAATAGGAATGATCCTAACTCGATAATCGAGTTCAATAATAAAATCCTTAGTGCTGTCCATTATTTAGCTAAATATCCTTACTCATTTACCATAGTAAAGACTAGCAATGAGGAAAATCTCCTATATGCTTCTTTGGCCGAGATTTTAGATGAAGAATTCGTGAAGACATCTTTTAGCAACACCCCTCACGTTATAGGAGGCACCTTGAGCTCGTACGCAATTGACAGTTATAAGAAATGGAAGAATGGATATTTTGACGGGCAGGCTGTTTATCATCCCGGATGGAATCAACATTCTGAGCACTGGGCTTCGGGAAGGCAATTATGGACGCTAATGAACATATATCCAATCTATCTGTTTTCTGACGCTAATTCGGATCGATTTGGTGGAAATGATTTTGCTGCATTCTTAGTTAGATTTTTCGAGACTCTAGGTGGAGATAAGTATAATGGGATCGATAGAATTTTTGAATTGATTTAATTTCATTCTATAGATAGGAATCTACAGATTTCTTTTAAGAACATCCCCCTTTCTCTTTTCTTATACGGGAGAATATTTTTCCTTCCTTTTTTCTTTATATATTCTAGAGTATCTTTGAGGGGGCTTAACTGATTTTTTATTTGACCTCTGAATTCATTCCAATATTTTTTTTCATTTATAAAAATCAATCTATGTAGGATACTTATAAAAAATTCAAGATAATAACTATTTTTTCCTAAGTCATTAACGGTAAATAGTTCTTTAAATGTAAGAGCTAATTTTTTTAATAAATCAATTTTGGTATTGTTTAAGATCATTACGAAGTCATCATCCTTTAGATAATCAATCCAGCGTAATTTAAACAAAATTTTACAAGAAGCATAATCATTTTTTTGAAGGATGTCAAGTAATTTGTCTTTAAGATTCTTTGATATCGCTTTGCCAGCTTTATATATACGATTCCAAACCCCATCGTTGATAAATATTCTGTTTTTACCTGCATATTTTAGAGCTCTTAATAGCGACTTTAGCAAAAAAGAGTTTGGCTCATTAATAAATTCCGATAATTCTTCATCATTAATTGTCCATAAATCTATCAATCTCAATACATCTTTTCCTGAGCTTGCTTCTATAATAGCTCTAAAAAGTTTTCTATTTTTAATTAAACTCTCAAAGACCATATAGTCTTCATCAGTTTGAGGATCAAACTCTATTTCTTCATCGACTACTCTTATAAAGTCTTTCCAGAAATCATTAGATTTCATTTTAATTAATAGATCTTGTTCTTCTTCATTCAGATAATTAAGAAACCGTTCTTTTATTAAGTAAGCGACTGTAGCATAACCTCCATCTATAAATCTTCTTGCAATTTCATCTTTGAATACTTTCTTTGCTTTGATATCTCCTGCTTCAACTAAATTTTTAAGAAGCGGAAATGCTAGATTACTATGGATTAGTTGTGTATTATAATTGTTTTCTGCCCATGCTTGCAAGTTAGAGCAATGCCCCCAAAACTCATCTTCAGGGGATATCTCATATTCATATGGGGGCTGATAGAAGAACTGCCCTGTTTCCTCAATAATTTTATCAATATTATCAAGGTATTTTAAGTTTTTTTGAGGGATTTCAATTAATAAAGATTTACAATAATGGGATGGAATATTATTTACATAAATAATTGAAATATTGTTCTTAAGACGTAAAGAAATATACCGATTCACCCTAAATTCTATCATCTTATTTCTCATTATTAACTCAGAAATTCACCCTTAAATATTTTACTCTCCATCAGCATTATGATTTTTTCAAGTTTATTTTCTCAAAAAAAATAATTAAAGATGCGTTAGATCTTCCCGAATTTAGTCGAAAATTTAGAGGATGATATTTTTTATTCAAGAGAAAAAAAAGGCTAAAAATGATTAGAAAAACTCATTTTCCCATTGTTGCTAATAACTTCTCTATTTCTGCTTGGATTACTTCCGGTTTCTTCGCAGTCTGTCCCGCAATCGCGAGCTGTCTTTCTATTATTGGGCGATGTAAAGTATTCATCGCACAGAAGGGCACCTCACGAACTTTACTGGGAT
>CAYSZJ010000225.1:0-4986 GCA_964435435.1 uncultured archaeon | reverse complement strand
AGCTAGAGAGAGTTACCATTGCGTCTAGGCTATGTGCCTCAATCATTAATTCTATAGAATCAGCAATAACTTCTCTATGGGGTAAAATATAACGCATTCCCTCATTACCATTAGCCCATCCATCACAAGGAGCTACAGTACAAAATTCAAAAGGTACACCACCTGCTTCAATAATTCCATATTTAACAGCTTCAACTAAATTATTTAAATGTTTATGACCAGGATTCAACTCGTTCCATGTATTAACTACTCCAATTAAAGGTTTTTCAAAAAGCTCTTCTTCCTCAATTCCTACACCTTTTATTATTCCCGCTGTCACATATCTAAAAGGTGTATTTTTAATACCTTCAAAAATTCTATTACTTCTTTTTTTCATATCAATTTCTTTATCTAACATTTTTATTTCCACCATTCATTTAAATACTATTTTTTTATCATTGTATAATCAAATTAATATCATTAAAAAAATAATTTTTCACATACAATATTAAACTAACTTAAAATCATGAATCTTTTTTTTAGAATAACCTAAGATTAGAACATGGAATTGGAAAATATATTAGCATTGAAGAAAGCAATTGATTTAGTAGAAGAATTTGTTGAAAAAAACATAATTAGAAAGAAAAAAATTAATTTTAATAAGATAAGAGAAAAATTCAGTAATTTAAAAAATATAAAGGAAGAGGAAAAGCAAGTAAAAGCATATAATAACATTTTAAGCAAATTAAATTCAATAATAAAGGGTGATTTACTTATCAAAACACACTTTATTATAGGAGGGCATGGAGGTATTATTATTAATAATATTGGTTTCTGTGAATTTGATTCTCCTAATTACGCTATGGATACTTTATTAAAAAAAATGCAATTAGCTGTCGAAACTAAAATGCCTTATAATCTTGAAATTGCTATTTCATGTCTAGAATGGTTAAGTGAGAATTATCCTGAAAAAATTACAGAATTCTTAAGGCTATTCAAACTAGGGAAATTTGAAATTATTAATCCTTCATATTCACAACCCTATAATTTAATCATAGGTCCTGAATCAAATATAAAACAATTAGAATATGGGATTAAGAGTCTGAAAAAGCTGGGTTTAAAATCTAATATTTATTATTGCTCAGAAAGCTCACTCCATCCCCAGATTCCTCAAATCTTAGAAAGTTTTAATATTAAATATGGTTCTTTGAGAACTCGATTATTAGGAATTAATCCTACATCAAACTCAGCATATATTAATTGGATTGGATTAGATAATACTTCAATTGATACGGTTATTGATCAATCAGGAGTCTTTAATGGAGAATATTGGCATGGAACGTTTTTTAAAGAAATTCCAAATTTATTATTTCAAGCAGTTGCTCGTCCTTTTATGAATTATATTGTTTATTCTAATCTTGAAGATTTCAGGAATCCCCAACCATATCACGAAGAAATCTGGCGTATATCTAAGTTTTCGGAAATTTTTGGAAAGTTTTTGCGATGCTCAGAATTCTTTACCCTAATAGAAAAAAATGGAGAATATAAATATCAGAGGGATGAATTTTTACTCGGAGATTATCTTTTTATACGTTCTGAATTGTTTCTTAATAATAAAAACTCTGAAATAATTCTTTTATCCGCAGAGGTTATTAACTGTATTTTAGGAATTTGGGATAATAATAGTAATGATAGTTTTTTTACAGATCTTTGGAAAAAACTTTTACTAACTCAAGCTCATGATTGCTATGTTGTACCTTTTATACGACCAGGGGACTATTCTAAAACACAGTTAGGTAAAAAAGAATTAGAAAGTGTGGAGTTCCAATCATCTAATATTACAATTTCCGATCTAAGCATTCAGATTCATCAAGAAATACAAAAAAAAAGTAGAGATTTTATTAATAAATCGCTTTCTTATTTAGCAAAAGAATTAGGTGAAGAGAAAAGTAGCTCAAAGAAAGCGTCCAAAAAATTTTTTGTTTTCAACCCTACTCCCTACGATAGACGTGATGTAATTTCAATTTATTCTAATCAAAATTCTATTTTAAAAGTAATTGAGAGTATTCCTGGATTTGGATACAAGATTTTTTCATTTACAGAAGAAAATATGTTGGATACTAATAATAAACAAACATACTATTATAATATGCAGATTTTAGAGGATTTAAAGACAATTCAAATAGAATTTGAGAAAAATAAGGTTTTTGAATTAAAATTTCATACCACAAAGGATTATAGGTTGTATTTAAAGGAACATTATAAAGATAAAATAGAAGATAGAAACATAATAATAGGAAAAGTAGAAAATCAAGCTTTCAAGATCGAAATAATTCAATATAATGAAATTAATAGACTTGAATTTTATATAGATTCACATTCATTACAAGAAATAAGACTAACTCCTAATCTTGATATTAAAAAAACTTTTATAAATTATCCTTTTGGAGTTGAAGAAACAAAGAGATCAAAAATTCAAACTTTAGATTTTTTATGGTTAAAAGGATCTGATAAAGGTATTATTTATATTCAAAAAAATAGTCAACAATTCAATATTAATCGTGAAACATTTGAAATCAGGAATTTTTTAAATGGTAAGGGAAAATATGAAATCGCAATGTCCATTACTCAGGAAAAAGATTCATTATTTTCCTCATATTACGTTGAAAGTTTTTACTTCAAACTTCTAGGAGTTCAGATTGATGATAAATATAATTTTAATAAAAAAGCAGGTACATTTTTAAAAATTGAGCCGAAAATTTCAGTAATAAATTTATGGAGACGGAATTCTGGGTCATATCTAAGAGTTTTTAATCCTAGCAATAAAGAATTAAATTTTAAATTCAATTCTAAGCTTATAAGGTCATCATTAAAAGAATTAGATTTTAAATATGATGAACTCTCCCAACTAGAATCTAATCAGTGTAAAATTGGCCCTTGGAAAATTAAAACCTTTAAATTCTAAAAAAAACATTCAATTTTAATACATAAAAGATTTGTAAGATTTTTCTCATAAATTTATCAAGATGCGATTAAAATTGGATGAAATTCTCATTTTAAAGCTAGGTGGAAGCTTATTAACTGATAAATCTAAACCATTTTCTATAAGAGAAGAAGTATTAAATGATTCAATTCAGCAAATTGTTGATAGCAAGGAGAAATTAATTTTAATTCATGGTGGTGGATCGTTTGGGCATCCAGTTGCAAAAAAATATAAGATTTCTAATGGTATAAATCCAAATATTCAAAATCAAATATTTGGACTCGCAAAAACCCATGATATAATGAACCAATTAAATTCAAAAATTATTAAGACTCTTTTAGATAAAGATTTTCCAGCAATCTCAATTCAACCTTCAAGTATTTTTATGATAAGTTCTAAAAAAATATCTTCTCGAGCTATTGAAGTAATTGAAACAGCATTGGATTTAGGGATAATGCCTATTTTGTATGGAGATATAATTTTAGATCATGATGGTTCTTTTTCAATTATTTCAGGAGATCAAATTATTTTAGAAATTTGTATGAAACTAAAAAACTTCAATATTAAGAAAGTTATATTTACAATTGAAAAAGATGGGGTTTTCATAAGGGATACAAATAACAACATAATATTAGCAACAGAAATTGATTCAAATGCAATAGATAGTTTAAATTTAGCAAATCTTGAAGGAAAGATTGATGTAACAGGGGGAATTAAAAAAAAGCTTGAAAATATAGAAAAAATTTGTGATTTACACATACCTGTTCAAATAATAAATGGTTTAAAAAATAAAAATATCCTTAAAGCTTTAAATAATCAATATTTAGAATGTACTAGTATTGAACCCTCCCTTGAAAGAAAAACTGTAAACAAATTGTATAATAGGAAGATAGAACACTTAAAAATACCTTTAGAGTATAATGTGCAACATTCGAAGAACTATTTTGATGAAATTAATTTAATTCACCATCCTTTACCAGAATATGAATTAGACGACATTAAACTTTCTGTTGATTTCTTTAATAAAAAAATATCTGCTCCCATATGCATTGCTGCAATTACGGGAGGACATGAGATTTCTAAAGCAATTAATAACATCTTAGCAAACGCTGCAAATTCAGAAAATATTATTATGAGTGTTGGGAGTCAAAGAATAGGATTAGAAGATCCCAATACAATTGATTCATTTAAAATTGTACGTGATGTTGCACCAAATATTCCAGTCATAGGAAATTTAGGAATCGGTCAGCTATGTGCCCCTAATTTTAATATAGAGTATTTTTATAAATGTATTGAAATGATTAATGCGGATGCTATGGCTATACACTTCAATGCTTTACATGAACTTGTCCAAACGGATGGGAATATCTCTTATAGAAATTTTGAAGAAGTTTTTAAAGAAATAAGAAAAAAGATTAAAATTCCAATTATAGCTAAAGAAGTTGGAACAGGGTTTAATAAAGATCTAGCCTTAAAGCTTGATTTATTAGGATTTGATGGGTTTGATGTTGGAGGAACAGGTGGTACTAGTTTTGCAGCAATAGAGTCTATTCGCGATGTAAATAGTTATGAAGCATATACTCGAAAGATTTCTGACACTTTTCGTGAATGGGGAATTCCAACACCAGTTAGTATACTGAATGTTAGAAAAGTATCTAAAAAGTTAATAATTGCAACTGGAGGCTTACGATCTGGAATTGATATTGCCAAATCGATTGTCTTAGGTGCTAATATTGGTGGTTTCGCCTTTAAATTTCTAAAGACAGCATGGCATGATTATAAGAACAATACTTTATCAAATTCAATCAAAGAAATAAAAACATTAAAGCAAGAATTAAGATCTTCGTTATGGTTAATGAATATTAAAGATATTGATGAACTCAGAAGTAATTATGATAAAAGGGTCTTACTCGGTGAATTGTATCAATGGGTAAATCAATAAAAATTTAATTTTTATTAATATCGAGTTTTTTTAATTTCCCTTCATTTTTAATTTTCTTTTATCAAATATAAATCTTCAGTCT
>CAYSZJ010000224.1:0-5069 GCA_964435435.1 uncultured archaeon | reverse complement strand
CAAAAACAGAAAGAATTTGAAGAATTGCATAAAATTAAGGAAATAGAGACAATTAGAGCAGTAATCCTCTCTCTCAATAAAGAGGAGGAAATTTTAGATTTTGAAGCGAAAAAGAAAGAAAAAGTTGAAGAGTCAGAAGAAATTTTTAATATGATTAGTAATGCTGAAAGAATGGCAAAGGAATACGAACAAGAAATAAAAATGAGTAGCATCATTCATCTTGATTGTCCGTACGAAAAAATAATAGAAATTTACAAAGAAGTTAAAAAAAGATTCGAAAATATTGGTTGGAAAGAAGAATCGCGTAAATTGATAGATTCAATCAGATATTATAATGACAAACTCGAAAAAGATAAAAGATTAAGAGAAATTGAAGAGAGAAAATAATTAATCTCTGTTAAGATTAATTTTCAATTCATTAAAAACTAATTCTAACAAAATCTTAAAGAGTTAATGATTTTAAAAAATCAGAATTTTAATTTCATTAAATTATGTTTTTTTCAATTTCAAGCCTTTTATATATAAATGCATTTAATATTGCTTTATTTCCAGATTTAATTAAACTAATAAAATTATCCTGTTCAAGGGAAAATTCATCTACATCATTATTATTATAAAGATTATGTAGATAATTAGCATAATTTTCAATAGATTTTATTTTTTCCATATATGAATAATATTCACTCCATATTTTCGAACCAACCTTGTGATCATCGTTCTTATTAGCTAAATTACTGAAATATTTAAATAAACAAATAATCAATTTTTTAGACTCAGAGGAGAATCTTTTAAATACAAAATCTTCTTCTGATGTGTAGTTTTTATTTTTATAGATATTATAGAATTCAGAATCAATACCAAATTAAATAAGGATATTTATTTTGTAATTTAAAGTTCTTAAACTACTCTAAAATAACCTAAATTACTAAAATTCATATCCACATTGTTTACAAACATATATCTTAGCGTACATAGGAATATTCCCAACATAACTCAAGACTTTTGATTTATCATCTATAACTTTTATATTTTTACCAAGAGCACCACATCTTGGGCAGGATATACGTTCTCCACTCTTAAGATCACTAACACCTATTTCTGGAGGTTTTAACTCATTTAATTCTGTTTCGACTTTTTCTATATGATCTGATTGATCTTTTATAAATTTATCTTTCTCTGCAATGATTTCATTAATTTCTTGAATTTCAGCTTCTTTTTGTGAGATTAAGTTGTTTAACTCTTCAACTTTATTATTTAATTCTTCGATTTGGGATATTTTTTTAGATTTTTCTTCTTCTGATACAGATACTTTACTCTTTAAATCATCAACTTCAGTCTTTAATTTATTAATTTCCTCGTCTTTGGCAGAGATTGTACTATTAGCTTCGTTTAAACTTTCTTTAAGTTCGCTAAGTTTAGCATTAGCATCATTTAAATTAGAAAGTAACTTTTCTAAATTTTCTTCATTCATTATTACCATCTCTTTATTTTTTTAGCTATTTTAACATATGTCTTCTTTTTCTTTTATTACCTCTTCCAATTTTTATTCAATAATGCCTAACAATTCATTAAACTCAGTTTTTAAAAGAATTTTTTCAAATTCTTTAATATTTTTAAAATGCTTCTTATAATCAATTTCTATAAAATTTAGCTCTAACAAGGTTAACTCACCACTTTTAATTTTTATAAAAATATTCTATTACTTTATCTTTCTCAAGCATATAAATTTATCGATAGACATTAGTTACTTAAACCTTGCGTGATTTTATAAAAAATAATGAAAATTTTAATTCTATTAATTTAATACTTTAATGGAGATACTTGCTTTCCAATTTGAAAAATTTTGAATCTTATCAAATCCTTTGGTTTCACTCCAAATGAATTCATTGATATGAAAAAAAAAAGAAATTGCGCAAGTATGTTCGCAATGTAGGATGGTAAAATTTTGTTCAGAAAGAAATATTTTACATTCTTAAAATAAGTTCAGATGGAAATTTTAAACAAGTATAAAATAATTCAGCGACATTCAGCTTGAGTAGTTTTAATCAAATTACCATTGAATTAAAACAATTGATTGATGTTTTGAAACTTGAAGGCGATTATAAAGACCCATTGATAATGAATGACAATAAATGCTTAGAGGCACTTTTGAAATTGATGATAATAATCTCCAAACCTCCAAAAGGAGGCTATGATTTCTTCTCCTAAATTTTTTTCTTAATAAAGTAAAGTTTAATTATATATAGCAATCTCTTTATTTCTCTATCAATTCTATATTATCAAACTTGTCAATTGCTAAAGTTTCGGATACAAAAGACTACTCCAATAAGGATGAATAATTGTCAACTATAATATCATTAATTTTCATTTCAATATTTTTTAGTCTTCCTTCACTTTTAGGAAAGTCTTTATCCCGATATATTTAGGATCTTTTTTATAGTCACCAGATTCCTACCGAAGCCATTTTTGAGGATCAAACTTAATCTCTGATAAAGGAACTCTTTTTGTAATTGTTTTATATGGAAGATATGGTTCTTGAAGATTGTTTTCATTTATCATTATATCCTTCTCTATATATAGTTGGAAATGTAATAATGTAATTGAAGAGAAAAATTATTCAATTCTGTCTCAGTAACACTAGAGACTTTAAATAAAACCGATTTAGGAAAGTGGATATTTTCAAATTTACAATATATATAAATAATGAGTGGAACAAGCTTTTCAGCCCGCCCATATTTCGGATTATTCTGAAAATACGGTTTAATCATAGTATACTTTTGTAAAATGATTTGTCTCATATTCTTACTCATAGGTATACCTCTACCTAAGCCCTTAACTAACTTATATATATAAAGATTAATCACACTTATAAAATTATTTACCTTATTGTCCATATTACTCTTTCAATATTATCAAGATTTTCTCAAATTACCATATGCATTATTTTTGCGTCTTGTTATAGATATAAATTTGTACGTACTATACCATATAATAAAAAAAGTAAACTTCAAGAAGATAATTGATGAAAATTATAATGGTATTGATGAGATAACCATTAAGATTTTTGATTATGCCTGATTTATAGTTAATACTTTGTATAAGGATCTTTTGATTTATGTGATTCTTTTTTTTATTTATTTTATTTATTCAATTGGTAACTTAACTATGAATGTGCTCCCGTTATGCCTTCCTGAAGATTCTACCCAAATCTGCCCGCCATGTAAATTAACTATTTCTTTGGAAATATATAAGCCGAGCCCTGCCCCTTCCATATCTAAATATTCAAATCCTTGCCCATATCTCTCTATTTTGCTGAATCTGGTGAATATTTTTTCCATTTCATCTTTAGTTAATCCTATGCCTGTATCATATACAAAGATTTTTGCCCACCCCTCAATCTCTTGAAGAATTACCTGTATCTTTCCATTAGGTGGTGTATTTTTTATGGCATTTGACAATAAATTCGCAATTAGTTGCTCGATTCGTATTCTATCAATAGTTAAATATAAGATTTCAGGAAGCTTTAGATTTAAAATAATCTTTCGCTCCTTGATTAAGATATTAAAATCTTTTACACATTCTTTAATAATTTTGGGTAAATTGCAAGATTGCTTTTTCAATTTAAGTTTTTTATGTTTTACACGAGATATATCAATTAAATTATTAACTAAATATCTTAACCTTTTACCTCCTCTTTCAATTGTATGTATTAATTCTAATTCTTCCTTTCCAAATTTATCATTATAATTGCTTAATAAAAGTTCGGTTGCGCCCCACACAGATACAAGTGGTGTCTTTAGTTCATGAGATACTCGCGTAATAAGATCTTTTCTAATTTGTTCCAATTCTTTTAATTTTTTAAGTTCTTCCAAAATGATTTTCGCAGCATTTCTACGTTCTGTTATGTCATAAAAAATAATTTGCATTAAGTTTATATCTCCTATAGTAATTAAAGAAGTTATATAATTTATCCAGATTAAATTTCCATCTTTTTTATATATTTGTATATCGATCGAAGGCAAAATTTCCCCATTTATGGCTCTTTTAAATCGTTTTTCCAAAATTGGCGAGTATTTTGGATGAATTATAGAAAGATCTCTAAAATTTTTATTAATAAGTTCCTCTTTACTATACTTGATTAATCTTTCAACTGCTGGATTACAGTCAATAATGTTTCCTTTTAAATCAATTAAAATTATAGAAAATGGCGAATTCTCAAATAAATGGCGATATTTTTTTTCAGCTTGTATTAATTTCTCTTCCATTAATTTTCGTGCATTAATATCTCTGGAGATTAGCACAGCTTTTGTTTCACCATTATTATCCATTATAATTTTAGCATTAGCTTCCATCCAAACATAAGATCCATCTTTACGTCTCAACCTGAATTCTCCAAAACCCTCCCCATTCTTTAAAGCTTCTTGAAATAATTTAATACTTCGCGGGATATCATCTGGATACATAAATTCCATTGGTTTTTTACCCATTACTTCCTCTCTAGAAAAGCCTGATATCTTTTGCTGTGCCTCGTTTATGTATATGAGATTTAAATTCTTATCGAAAACAGATATTACATCATTAACATTTTCAGTTATAAGTTGAAATTTTTCTTCGGATTCTTTTAACTTTTTATTCTTTTCTTTAATCTCTTCTTCTAGCTCTTTTTTCTGGCTTTTTAAGTATTTTACTTCACTATTTTCTATTGTTTTATTTGTTGATAAAGATATGAATTCAATAATTTCATTTATTATTTTAAATAGATCATTATTATAATCTTCCAATTTTTCTACTTCCGTATTATCTTCGAACTTTTGTTTTAAAATCTTTAATTCTTTATTGTATTTGTGTAATGTTTTGATTAATTGCTCCATTATTCCTTATTATCTCCTAATAGCTTAATGTTTATTAAAGAAAGAAACGTTTAGGTTATTTTAAACAAATTCTATATAACTTAAAAAAATAAAAATCTTTGTTTTTAATAAAATTCAGGATAAGTCAAAAAATTCTTTACTCATTTTTTAAAAAAATATAATAAATTTTCTAAATATTCATAGTCTAATATTTTTAAA
>CAYSZJ010000223.1:0-5101 GCA_964435435.1 uncultured archaeon | reverse complement strand
GGTTGTTGCTTAACAGGATCGAAATCGATTGATACACCTCCAAGATCCCATCGTGAAATTTGAGCTAATGCGGGTGCTATAGCAATCATGGCGTGCTCTATAGCATGAATCGTTCCACCGAGATCATACCCTGCTAACTCTAAATCTTTTTGATATTCGAATGGTATTAGGATCCAAAACGCATTTGTATTAAATTCTGTGATAGGTATATCGTCTAATGCGTGTCTTGAGCGTGTTTCTTGAGTTATAGTGTCGATAACTTTATAAGAATAATATTCATGTTCTACTTTTACAGTACCAAAAAAAGTTTCAATATTATTATCTGGTCCAATTTTGCTTTCTGAAATAACATCAAGTGGGGTGATTTCTGTATGCTTTAAGGATTGGGTATAAAAATCGACGTTTGCTTTTTTCAAAAAAACTAATCTATCATTTAAATCTAGTTCCTCAACCAAATATGTTTCAGTTTCGTAAAGATAAACTGCACCAGGATGTAGATCTCGGAAAACATAACTTTCATCTTCAACAGTTAAGAGTTGATCATTTAAATCTGTTCTCAATATAACTTTATAACTTCTAGTTGTGAGATCATTTAATCCATATCTTTCATTTGGAAAGAAATCGCTATTCCAATAATAGCGTTCTCCTCTTTTCATAAGTAAAGATTCTGAAACTAATTCATCTAAACATTCTATAAATAAATCCTTATTGTAAACTCCAAAGTTTATATAATCTTTGAGTTTAATAGGAATTTCTTTTGAACCACAGCATAGATGATTTTTAATAATATATTTATTGTTTAGTGTAATTAGAATTTCTTCCTGAATAGGTCCAAATAACTGATCTGGATTATGAATATAAAATAGATCTAATGGATTGGGCATAGGAATAAGAGTTGAGAGAGAGAGGTCACTTCCTCTTCCAGAACGTCCAATTTGTTGTTTAAAACTTGAAATTGTACCTGGAAAACCAGAAGTTATTGTAGCATCTAAAGAGCCTATATCAATTCCTAATTCAAGAGCATTAGTAGAACTTATACCTAATACCTTTTTTTGTTTAAAATTCTGTTCAATTTCCCTCCTTTTTTTTTTACTTATTCCTGCACGATAACTAAAAATTTTATCTTTTAAAACAGGAATAGCATCTCTGGTCCAAATTGCTTGTAATTCAGCCATTTTTCTAGAAAGGGTAAAGGTTAATGTTTGAATTCCATTCTTATATTTTAAATGACTAACAAATAAATTCTTAGTTTCTTGGTGAGCTGAGCGATACTTATTAGAAACTTCATCATATGGTAAATCCCATAAGATTACTTTTTTAGTACCTGAAGGAGAATCATCTTTATCAATAATGACAAATTCTTCACCTACTAGTTTTTCACAGAATTCTTTTGGATTATGAATTGTCGCGCTTGATATGATCCATTGAGGATTAACATTATAATTAGCAAGCATTCGTTTTAATCTTCTAAGTAAGAATGCAAAATTAGAACCGAAAATTCCTCGATAAATGTGAATTTCATCAAGTATAATATATTTAAGATTTTGACAAATTCGCCTCCACTTCTGTTTAAACCAAGGTAAATAGAAATGAAGTCCATAAGGATTAGTTATGATAATATTAGCGTTTGATAAAACAAGTCTTTTTTCATTTGCCTCTACATCTCCATCATAAACGCCAACTCTATTTCGTTTTATATTAGTCTCTGATAGTAATTTTGATAAAATAGCAAATTGGTCTCTTGCTAATGCTTTGGTTGGAAAGATATATATTGCTGTCGTCTTTGGTTCTTGTAAAATTGATTGTAATACAGGAAGATTATAACAAAGAGATTTTCCAGAAGCTGTAGAAGTAACAATTACAGTATTTTTTCCTTTACGAATTAAATTTATTGCTTCAGCTTGGTGGCCCCATAATCTAATATTGTTATCATCAAGCCAGCGTTGAAGCCTTTTTCTTAGTGGTTCCTCTAGATCACGATATTGAGCAATTTGCTCAGGGATATGCTCAATGTGGTATATTTGATCTTGATAATAATCTTGAGATTTTATGAAATCTAAAAATTCCTCGAAATCAACCATAAATAACTTCAATACCCATAATGAACAATATCAATTAAAAATTACAAAGGGCATAGATTTAATTATTTTTTAAATACACTTTTACAATTATTAATATTCAAAAAAGTACCTATGATTCCTTTGCATTTAAAATTTGGAAAAGAGAACATCTATTATCTCTCTACTAAAGTTTAAAAAATACTAATATTTTAATCAGATTAAATCAAATCTATATAAACAAACTTCTAATTTTGTATAAAATGTCTAGTACTGATTGGGAAAAAATTGAATTTCAACATTTTATAAATGAATACAGTAAAGATATTACAATCAAAAATGCTCCAGAAATACTATATACAAAAAGAGATAAAGAACATGAAGCATACAATTCTTTAATTGCTTTCTTTTTCCTTACTGGTGCTATACTTATTTATATTGCTCTTGCTTATTTGCTGGCATCGATATATTTTAATTTAATCTTTTTAATTGTTATAATAGTCATAGCAGGAATTATAGATATTCTATTAATTATAAATTATATTAAATCTAACGTATATATTAAACCATTAGAATGTTGGGTCGAAATTTTCAAAGGTAAAGAGAAAGATGATTTTAATTTTTATTGTTTTGTGTATTATCCTGTATTTTCTGGAAAATGCCATCCAAATGAAGCCAAAAATGCGATTTTAAAACTTTATCAAGAACAAGTATTAAAGAATAAAATCGACATTACACAAGTTGAAGTTTATTTAAAGATAAGTAAACAGAGTCAAAATAAAATAGGTTATTTTTTCCAATACGCAGAAGGAAGATCTTTCAAAGATGAGGATATAAATCGAAATTCTTGGAAATTTTTTGCATCTGAAAAATCAAGAGATGATAATTTTATTGCAATAGCCAATTGGGATCATCAATTTGAATGGCTTAATGATCTTGAGTTTGATTTCGATAAATTACATGAATTTGCTCCTTGGGTAATTCAAAGATGGAATGCTGCTAATTTAAAACCATTAAACGATGATTTTAAAGAAAAAATCAATTGGAATTTAAGATATCTCAACTCAAAACCAAAATTAAAGCCATGGGCTGAAAAATATGAAGATCAAACTTATGAAAATCCAAGAGCTTATAGAGATATGGAAATAATAAATGAAGCAATTGATAAAATTATAGGATATGAAAAAGAAATAAATACAGCCAGAGATATTAAAGAAGAGCTTCCAATGTTTATATCTTATTTTAGGGATTTAAATTTTTGAACATGTCTTTATTTCTTTTGTAAATCTTCATATATTCACTAAATAACTTATCATAAACACTTTTATTTTCAGAATTAGGATCATATTTTTTCTTAATTTTAATCATTGGAATAGCATCTGAAAATTTACTCAAAATTCCCAAACCAACCATAGAGATAATTGCAGAACCTTTAGCAGCAGCTAAGTCGGGATCCTCCATTTGAATGATATTTCGATTCAATATATCTGCTATAATTTGACACCAAACATCTGATTTTGCACCACCTCCGATAAAATTGATTTCTTTAGTTTTACCAACCAATTTCTCTATATAAATTAACGCCCATTTAATATTATATGCGACACCCTCATATATGGATCTCAGTAGATCATCTCTTTCATGATTAAGTCCAAGATTGTAAAATCCACCTCGAACATTAGGGTCATTTAATGGGCTTCTTTCTCCAAACATCCAGGGTGTAAATAGTAGGTTCTTAGATCCAGCCTCTGTTTTTTCAACAATAGAATCTAAATATCTATAAAAGTCATTTCGATTTTCTTTAAATCTTTCTATATCTGCTTTAAATATTTGATTTACAATCCAATCGAGACAAGCTGCTCCTGTTTCTTGTTTTGAAATACATAAATAATTATCTTGAGAGGAGCATATACTTCCAGTATAATGAATAAGATCTTTCAATCGCTCTGATGTATGAGCTGCAACCCAGTCAGCTGTTCCTAAACAGATAATTGGTTGATTATCCAAAATTGCCCCTGAACCTATAGCAGCAGATGTTAAATCACCAGAGCCAACTAAAACAGGAATTCCAGGTTTTAATCCTAAATCTTCTGAAGCATTGGGTGTTAATTCTCCCGCAATTTCAGTAGCTTTTCTTATCTGAGGCAATTTTTCTTTATCTATTTTAAACTTAGCTAATATCTTATCTGCCCATTTAAATTTATCTATATTGCTATCCATCATCCAAGAAGTATTACCTAAATCTCTTGAGGTTACAACGTTATTAGTGCATCGATAGATAATAAAATCCTTTACACTTAGAAATTTAAAGGTTTTTTCGTATATTTCTGGGAGATTTTCTTTTATCCATATAATATGAGAAATTGGATCTTTTCCATTATGTCCAGGGGCACCACCTGTGATTTTAAGAAACATAAGTAAATTCCTTAACCCAAAACCAGAAATTTTTATAATACCTTTTGAAAATTTTCGAGTTATAGCAGCTGCTCGTGTATCTAACCAATTAATGCAGCTCATTAATGAGTATCCCTCTTGGTCTATAGGTACAGTACAGTTCATCTGACAATCGAATGATAAAGCTAAATTTGCTCTGGATTTACATTACTCTTTTGAATTAAAATGTGAGTAACTTTCTTTATTGCATTCCAAAAGTCGTCCGCATTTTGTTCTGCCCAACCTGGTTTTGGATAATGTAATGGATATTCTTCCTTAATTTGAGATATCAAATTTAAGTTTAAATCAAATAATGCCCCTTTATCACCAGATGTCCCTAAATCATGAGTTAAAATATATTTTTGCTCCATGCTAATCCCTTTATTTTTTTAATATTAATAATATGTATTGAATTTGAATTATTAATAAATTTACAAATTTTTACAGGTTTTATGAAAAGAGGTCCTTTTATCCTATTCTAATTAATAGGTTATTTTTAATTTCTCTTCATGAAATTAAAATTGTGTTCTATACCTTATTTCAGCTATGAAATCGTAATAGAATATGGGTGTAACCCTACACCCTCTATCCCATCTGCCGATATGGCTTTT
>CAYSZJ010000222.1:0-5235 GCA_964435435.1 uncultured archaeon | reverse complement strand
AAATTAAATAATAAAAGTCTATTAGAAAAATTACAAGCAGAAATCACCCTTAAATTGGGAAAGAAAATGTCCCAACAAGATGTTTTAGATAAGAGTATTGAATTTGTATATAAGCGGCTTGATGAATTTATATCAGAGCATTTTGATCATCCTCCAATCACGAATGAATTAATTAAGAGAATAAAAGAAACTGCAATTGACGCACCATTAGAGCATCCAGAAAAGACTGATGATGAATTAATTTATGGATTATAACCAAAAAAAGTACTTATTGAAAAAGCTATGACAATTATAATTGATTCAAATTTTTTTTTTGCTTTAAAATCTAAAAGAGATAAAAATCACCAAAGATCATTAGAATTAATGAATGAACTCAAGGAAAATTATTATAAACCAATAATTACAAATTATTTAGTTATAAATGAACTCTTAACCTTGGTTAATTCACGATTAAAAGGAAATTCTTACTATTTAGATGAATATTTTAAACTTATTTGGGGTGATGATAATTTCTTTAAGATTATTCAATTATTACCAGAACAATATAAGGAAAGCTATGAAATATTAAAAAAATATACAAAACCTAACAGATTATTAAGTTTTGTAGATGCTTCTCTAATATTTTTAACAAATAAAGTTAATGCTAAAGCAATATTATCTTTTGATAATCATTTCGATGGCATTATCTCAAGATTATATTAGATCTTAATAATGTTATTTTTTCATATTTTGAAGATTTTGCAATGCCTTAGTATAGGACTCATCTTGAATCGCCCATTCTTTCAATTTATCACATGGAAACTCATGACATTCATAACAATAATTTAGATTCTTATCATTAACACAACACTCTCGAATCCAACACTCAGGACTCCAACAGTTAGCTACATCTCTACAACCATTACAATGAAAGTCCTCTATTTTTACATTTTCCCATTTTCCATTAAAAATTTCTACTAATTCTTTAGCAATTTCCAAATCCATTGGTGCTTTAAATATCTTACAATCACCGCAAATTAATCCACAAACAGCGATTATTTTATTTTTGCTCATTTTAGGTTTTAAATATAGAATGAAGAAATATAAATATCAAGAAGTCAAATTAGAATATATTAATAAATTAAATATGAATATAAAACTAAAATGGTTTTTAAGCTTCTAAAATTGAGTTGATTAATATGTCTGATGATATTACAATAAAGGATGGATATGTATATGGTGGATGGCGTGCGCCAGAAAATATTTGGAGACATTTAACAACATCTATTCATGATGATGGGACAGCAAAAAAGGTTGGGATGCGAGGGGGAACAATACCTGGTACAATTCACCTCAGCTTGTTTGCACCTGTGATGCTAAAGATTTTTGGAGATCAATGGTTTGAAACTGGTTCAGTAAGTATGTATTATACATTTGCTACAACAGATCGAGAAAAGGTTCGGGCAGTTGTTGCTCAACCTCCAGAGGAAGTTGATGATGTTCAAGTAGAAGCAAGAGTAGAGATGCCCGATGGAAAAATTGTTGCGAAAGGAACAGTATCAATAGGAAATCCTAATGAACCTTCATATCTACAAGGCTTAGAACTTAAAAGTAGTGATCCTGAAGAACTTCGCATTCTATCTAGTTTTAAAACAGGATATAAATTTAAACATCGTGATGTATCAATATCACAAGAAGAAGCGGAAAAAGGACTTGTATCTATTACTGATCGTCTTGAATATTATAAAGGTAATTCCCCATGGGGTTGCGGCATTCTCTCTCCAACAGCTATTAGCCATCTTATGGCGTTAGGATATGAATTAACAGCAACTAAGACGCTTAACGCTGTGGCATTTTATGGAGCCACAGAAATCCAACATGTAAGTGGTCCAGTAAAAATTGGATTACCCTATGAAGTTAGTGGTGAAATGATATGCGTTGGGGCAAGCCCAAAGACAGAATATTTCTGGTATGATGCTATATTAGAAGAAAAAGAAAGTGGTAAAAAAGTAGCTAAAATGCGACACATGAACCGTTTTATGAAAGCCTCTTCACCATTATATAAAACAAACTAATTTTTTTTATTTAATGCTCAAACCTATATTGCGAAATAAATAATTCTTAACAAAAAAGAAACTAAGTTAACCTATTTTTGGGGTTTGATTTTCAAAATTTCTTCTCGTTCTTTTCCCTTTAGATTACGTATTGCGTATAGTGTTATTGTAGAGGACACTCCTTTTTTCCTTAAATCCTTCACATAATTTAAAACTTTTTCCTTATTTTTCCCGATCATATTATCTTTAAGTGCCCATCCAACTGCTTTTCTCACTAAATCTTCTTTTTCCCAGATTAAATTATTACATAAATCTAAAAGAAAATCTACATATTTACCCTCAGCTCCGATTTTTCTTGTGAATGTTACAACACTAGATCGCTTTTTCCAGATATGATTAGAATTATTCCACTTTTTTAATAATTTTTTAACCTCACTCGGATACTTTCGTAATAAAGGTTGCATAATACGAAGAGAAAAAGAATCAGTTGAACCCCAATCAGTTAAATAACTAGAAATTTCATTTAATATTTCAAATTTTTGTGGTATTAATTGTGACAAGCTTATTTCAATAAGTTTTAATCCAAAACTAGATTGTGCGATATAATCAGCCTGATAATATATTCGAGATAAATTTATTCGTTCTTCAAAAGATAATTCTTTAAATTTATTTAAATATTTTTTAATAATTTTATTAATTTCAGGAACTCTTAGTCCATATGCTTTATATCCATATTTTTCATAAATTTTTTGGTTCCAATTTATATATTCTTCTTTTGATTCGAATTTATTAATAGCTTCTTTTTCCAATTCATTTTTTATGATATTATAGAGTCTTTCTATATCCGTTATAGCATTTTTTTTTTGATTTTTATACATCTTTAAAAATTTTTTTAATATTCTATACCATATCTAGCTGTAATACCTTGTGAAGAATAATAATGCTTGATCATTCGCATTTCAGTTATTAGATCTGCTGCTTCTTTTATTTTAGGATGCATTTTTGGTCCACCTGTCAAGATTAACTCAACAGTCTTAGGCTTTTGTTTTATGAGTTCTAATACTGGATCAACGGATATAACGTTCATAGATATCGCAACTCCAACTTCATCAAGAATTACAATATCATATTCATCACTCATAATAATCTTTTTAGCAAAATCTAATGCCTTTCTGCCTTCTTCCAAGTCAAATTCATTCGGTTCAGCTATTAGCTCAGGGCTTCCAAATTGCTTTAATTCAAAGTTAGGTATATTTTTAATCGCTTCTATTTCTCCATATTTATAATTCCCTTTCATAAATTGAATCATGAATACCTTGAAACCATGTCCAGTAGCGCGCACACCCTGACCAATTGCAGTTGTTGTCTTACCTTTACCGCGCCCAAAGTAAACTTGAATTAATCCTTGATTTAATCTCTTTCTAATGGTGAATTACCTCTATGAGTTTATAATAATAGATAAATAATTAATGAATTGATAAAATTAATTAATTTTTTTGAAGCTAGAATGAGAAGATAAACATTTAATAATTATTTAATTCAACTATTGTTCATTGTTAATCATATAAGATTAATGATTATGTTTTCAAAACCTAAAAAAATTGGACAATTAAATATTAAGAATAGATTCGTAAGATCAGCAACTTATGAGGGAATGGCTACAGAAGAAGGACAAGTTACTGATAAGCATGTTAAACTCTATAAAAAATTAGCAGAAGGAGGAGTAGGTTTAATAATAACTGGGTATGCGTATGTTCAGCAATCCGGAATTGCTTTTGACACACAATTAGGTGCTTATAATGATGAATTGATACATGGTTTAAGTAAAATTGCTGATACCATACATAATTATAGTGATGATTGTAAAGTTGCGCTCCAATTAGTTCATTGTGGTCGACAATCACGTCATCTTGAGAATAGGTTAGCACCATCTGCAGTATTGGAGAAATTAACAAAGAATTTGCCTAAAGAAATGTCTAAAAGTGAAATTTCCGAAACTATTGAAGCCTTTGCTCAAGCTATTAGAAGAGCAAAAGAAGCTGGGTTCGATGCAGTTCAGCTTCATGGAGCGCATGGATACTTAATAAGTGAATTCTTTTCTCCTTATACAAACAAACGAACAGATGAATATGGCGGTAGTGTTGAAAATAGAACAAGATTAGTAGAAGAAATATATAAAAGAAGTGTAGAATTGGTTGGAGAAGATTTTCCAATATTGATTAAAATGAATGGTGTTGATTTCTTAGAAGGTGGATTAACAATCGAAGATTCCACTAAAATTGCTAAAAGATTAGCCATAATAGGGTTTAAGGCAATTGAGGTAAGTGGGGGTATGTGGGAAGTTGTTTTACGCAAGAAGAAAGATTTGGGTTGGAAACCCACTTTTATTCCTGAAAGTCGTATGCTAATTGGGACCGTTAATGAACCCGCTTATAATTTACCATTTGCAAAAGAAATTAAAAAAGCTGTAGATATTCCTGTGATAGTTGTGGGGGGAATAAATTCACTCGATCTTGTTGAACAGATATTGGAAGAAGAAAGTGCTGATTTTATCGCATTTTCAAGACCTTTAATTCGAGAACCAGATCTACCAGAAAGATGGTTAAAAGGTGTTGGTGATCGAAAAGTAGAATGTTTATTCTGTAATAGTTGTTTGTCTAGTCTTATTAGTACAGGACTCCGTTGTGTTAAGAAAGATCAAAATTAATTTATCATAATATTGTATAAAAATATAGGTAATTTATATGGCTAAATGGGAAGATTTAGAAAAAAGATTGAATAAATATTTAAGATTATCTACTTTTCCAGTAGCAGTTAAGTTAATAGAAGACATAAAAGATCTCGAAAATGTAAAATTCTTAAAAAAACCTGAGAATAAACTTGCAATATGCCAACTTTTTAGTTATGCGAGATATTATGGGTGGACTATGGCTTGTGATAAAGAAGATAATTTATGTCCACTTGCTGAGATATCTCTTGGGTTTGAAGAATCTAACCGTCTAATTGAAGAAGGTGCTTTTTTTATAGGAAGATATAATGAAACTAAGGAAGCAGCCAAAAAAACAACAGCAACTATGCCTATCATTCCATTTGGAAAGTATAATGGTATTCTCTCGGGAGCGTTGAGTCGAGTAGATTTTGATCCTGACTTAATTCTAATATGGGGAAACTCTGCCCAAATCATGAGAATCATTCAGGGATA
>CAYSZJ010000221.1:1820-5279 GCA_964435435.1 uncultured archaeon | reverse complement strand
TAGTATAGTACTTTTATATTATTTTATTACTAAGTTTAAAAAAAAAGTAATATTAAAATTTACATCGATTTATACAAAAAGGTTTGTTAAAAATTATTCAAATTAGCGTATATCTTGAAGACCGTCCAGGATCGTTAGCAAGTCTTATAAAACTTCTGATGGACAATAAAATTTTTATTCGAGCTCTTACCGTTGCTAAAACAAGTGAATATGGGCTACTATTAATTTTAGTGGATAAACCAGAGAAATGTATAAATTTATTGGAAGAAAACGATTATGTCCTCTCTACTACTGATGTATTTGCTGTTAGATTGAATGATAATCCCAATGCATTATATGAAATACCAAAAACTTTAGGAGATAATAAAATCAATATTGATTATTGCTACTCAACCTTAGTCAAAGAGGAATCTATGCTTATTGTACGAGTTGAAGATAAGATCATAGAAAAAACTATGACTACTTTAGAAAATAGCGGTTTTAGTATTATTGAGGATTAAAAAACAAGAATTTCCTCTTTGTGTTTTGTTAAATTATTAATTTTTCTGATTTGTTCTAATTTTATTCAACAATTTCATCCTTTCTATTAATATTTTTATTGCAAAAGCAGCATCATGCGGGGTAAAGAAAATAGCTGTATTCTCTTTTTTAGAATGTTCTCTAATATCACTAAATTGTTCAGCAAATATTATTAGAGTTATCAACGGTTTAATCCTTTTGGTATCATTCCATGCCTTAATTATTCCTTGATAATGTTCATCAGATTTCATTTCTAAAAATGGTGGAATCACAATACACGCTACAACGATATCTATTCCCGGATCTTCCAACATCAATTTTGTAACCTGATAATATTGTTCTCTATCCGCTACTCCAATCATATCAAGAGGATTCACAAATTTTACTAATGAAATAAGATAATGCTTCATTTTATCTATAATTGTTTTTGAAAATGATGCTAATTTTAAATTGAATTCTTCTGCTTTATCACTAAATAAAACTGAACTCCCTCCACTATTAGTTAAAACTCCAATCTTTTCCCCTTTAGGAAGAGGTAGAAATGAAAATGTTTTTAATGCTGTTATAAAGTCAGAAACGTTTTCACATAATAAAGCTCTAGATTGGTTAATTGATGTTTTGAGCATTTTATAATTTGTCGCTATCGACCCTGTATGACTACTAGCAGCTTTCATCCCATAGGCAGTTCTACCACCTTTTAATACTATTATTGGTTTATTCAGGACAATATCTTTCAGTGTTTTTAAAAACATTCTCCCATCAGTAATGGTTTCCATATAAATGCAAATTATCTCAGTATTTATGTCTTCATTGAAAAAATCTAAGATCTCATTAAATGATACATCTATATTATTTCCGATATTAGCAAATTTGGAGCAACCAAGATTTTGACTTGCCATCGCGTAAAACATAGCACATCCAAATGAACCTGATTGACTTATCATACTAATTTTGCCCGGTGGAGCTGCTTGAATAAAAGAAGCATTTAAGCCAATATCTAAATTCTGTATTCCAACACAATTAGGCCCCATGACACGAATTCCTGCTTCTTTGCATTTTTTTGCTATTTCTTGTTCTTTCTTTTTTCCTTCCTCGTTAATTTCTCCAAACCCAGCTGTTATTATAATAATTCCCTTCACTTTTTTTTCAATACATTCTGCAATCACACCGTCAACTGCTTTCGCAGGAACTAAAATAATTGCTATGTCAATATGCTCTGGTATTTCAAGAATAGATGTATAACATTTCAAACCAAGTATTTCTTTACTTTTATGGGAAACAAGATATAATTTACTTTGAATATCTTTATTTTTAAGAATATTGATTGTAACAGCATTTCCAAATTTTTTAGGATTTGAAGTTGCACCAATAACTGCAATAGTTTTTGGATAAAAGAAAAAATATACCATCTAATTATTCTTCCTCCTCATATATAGCATCATAGATACATACATCAATGCACACTTTACACCCTCGACATGTTTCTTGATCAATATGTGCTTTCTTTTGATTGTCATCAAAAAGTATTGCAGGGCAACCGAATTTATTAATACAAATTAAGCATCCTTTACACTTTTCAGGTTCGACTTTAACTTTAGGAGGATGAATGTTCTTAATGCGGAACTCATTCATCTCTAATAATGAACATGTATGTCTTGATATAAAGACACGGACACCCTTTGCTTTTACAGCTTCCTCCAATTTTTCAATCATTTTTGGTAAGTTATTAGAATCTTCAACCCATATATTTTCAGAAGAGACTCCGCATCCTCTCACTAAGTCCTCTAGAATTACTTTAGTTCCAGGTTCTCTAGTGATTTTAATACCAGTACCAGGATGATCTTGAAAACCAGTCATTGCTGTTGATCGATTATCTAATATCATAACAAGAATATTATTTTCATTATAGACGGCATTTATTAACGCAGGAATTCCAGAATGAAAAAATGTTGAATCACCCAAAATTGCCAAGACTGGATTCTCTATAGGTTGTATCTTAGATATTCCATTAGCCATTCCAATTGAACCACCCATGCAAATTTCTGTATCTATGCTTTCAAGAGGTTTATACACTGCTAATGTATAACAACCAATATCAGAAGAGTTTACAAACCTTGTTTTCATTTTCTTTTCTATTTGTTTTAATGCATAGAAAGATGCACGATGACTACACCCAGGACACAGGATTGGTAATCTCGGGGGTAATATCATTAAATCATTCGGGACTGAAACACCATTATATTCCAAATCCATTAAGGCCGCTAAAGTTTCTATTACCAATTCTGCTGGAAATTCTCCATTTTGTGGGAAAAAATCCTTACCATGGATTTCTACTTCTTTTGTTAAGCCCTTATCATATGCAATTTGTTTCAGTATATTTTCTAAGAAAGGTTCTAATTCTTCTACAACAAGAATTTTATCTACGGAGTGTAATAATTTTTCAATTAATTTTCTTGGCGGGGGATAGACCATTCCTAATTTAAGAATTGAAACTTTCTCTTTTAAACCAAAATAGGTAAGCGCATCAACTAAATGTGCATAGGGAATTCCTGCTGCAACAAATCCATATCTTATTCCGTTAACTTTATTATCAGATATTTTAAGAGAATTAAACGGAAATTCATCAGCAAATTCAGTTATATCTTTTAGTCTTTCGAGTAATCTAACACGTAACACCCTTGAATGTGATGGTAAGCAGACCCAACGTGATCTATCCCAATCAAATCCATAATCTCTATTAATCTGCTTAATTTCTCCAAGTGTCACATCACCTCTACCATGATTCAAGCGTGTGGTAGTGCGAAATAATACAACTGACTGAAAGTTTTCGGAAAAATCGAATGCATATTTAATTAAATCTTTAGCTTCTTGTGCCGTCGAAGGCTCGAATACTGGTATTAAAGCGTGTAAACCATAGTATCGATTATCTTGCTCATTTTG
>CAYSZJ010000221.1:0-1720 GCA_964435435.1 uncultured archaeon | reverse complement strand
CGAATACTGGTATTAAAGCGTGTAAACCATAGTATCGATTATCTTGCTCATTTTGAGATGAAAAACAGTTTGGATCATCTGCAGATACTAATACCATGCCCCCGCGAGCTCCAGCATATCCCGCCGTCATAAAAGCGTCAGATGCGACATTTACCCCTACATGTTTCATACACGCGGTCGATCTAACATTCGACATTGAACCTCCATAAGCCACTTCAAAAGCTACTTTTTCGTTAATGCTCCATTCCAATTTTAAATGGGGGTGATATGGGTACATTTCAGCTAGAGTTGCTAATATCTCTGAAGAGGGTGTACCTGGATATCCTGCAGCTATTATAACTCCTGCTTCTAAAATTCCCCGTGCTATTGCTTCGTTTCCCAACATAATAATACGATTACCAGGATTATTTTCTGCAAATTGTGGAACACTCACTTTGAATCCCTCCTAATTAGTTTCCCTTTTTCAATACCACTTTGAAAGGCGATTTTATTAATATTTTGGGCTTTTTCTGGAACAAAGCGTAATATAGATTGCTTAAGAGTTCCTTCATTGATAGGTAGTATTTCTAAACCTAATAAAACACCTAGCATAAATACATTCAAAGTTCGAAGATCTCCAGCTTTTAATGCTTCTTTATGCCCATTGATAAAAAAAACATTCGGTGAGATTTGATAAAGAAATTTTTGAATAGCCTCTCTATTTGGATATTCCATATCCATTAAGTGAATAGTTGGAGGTACAATAACATTATCATTAATTAAAAAAATCGTGTTTGAATCTGCATAACTGAAATTACGGACAGCTTCACTTGCTTCAAAAGCTATGATAATTTGACAATTTCCTCTTGGAATTAAAGGACCCTCAACTTCATTACCAAATCTGAGAAATGATGCGACAGATCCACCTCTCTGCGCCATTCCATGGGTTTCTGCTGTCCTAACCTTATAATTTTCTCTTAAAGCTGCCCATGCGAGAATTTGTATTGCGCGAATAACACCTTGACCCCCTACTCCAACGATTAACAGATTGAAATTCTTAAGTTCCATAATGCCCTTCTATGAAGAATTTATATATTATATATCTTATCTAGTTCAAATTAATCTCCAATTTTTAATTAACTTATACATGAGTTAATATAATGGGAATAAACTCCCATAATCTTTATTTTTAAATATCATCTCAACATCTCAATAAAACAAGAATTAGTATATCCTTAAAATTACACAAAAAAGAGAGAAAATTAAAATATATGTCCAAATATTAACTTATCCACTTATCTTTCAGTATATAATTATTTAAAATAATTTAATTAAGTCGGATACTATATCAATAATTCATTTAGTTAATAGATTTAAGTGATTCTTATAATCGAACTTAATTTTGATATTTCATTAAGGAAGTCCTAAATCAAATTTATATATGTGGATTTACCATTTAAGGTTACAGATCATTTTTTTGATCATTTTTACAAAAACTAAAAAAAAAGATATAAAATGACGAAATCTAAATTTAATAAAAAGAAACTAATACCGTTTTTAGTAATCCTAACATTGGTTTTACTTGGAGTTTTCAATTTAAATTCAGTTTATGCAATTCATATGGGAGGAGATGGTGCAACTTTTTATCCAGATGATGAACACCCTATTCAGTATGGTGTGTTTATTCCAACTCCAAATATGTATGCCACAATGTCAATAGATGCATCAAATCAGGGACAAT
>CAYSZJ010000220.1:0-5308 GCA_964435435.1 uncultured archaeon | reverse complement strand
AAGAAAATATGATTGATATTGGGCTCTCGGGATGGATGCATGATTATGGAGAATATCTTCCCACGGACGCGATTCTAGATTCTGGAATAAGTGCCGAAGAATTTCACAACCAATATCCTGTTGCTTGGGCAAAAGTTGTGTACGAATTTTTAGCCGAAAATGAGTTAGATGATAAAATTTTGATTTTTCAAAGAGCCGGGTTTTCGCATGCTTCAAATTACATTATGCTTTATTGGCCTGGAGATCAAATAGTTGATTGGACTAGAGATAATGGATTAGCCGCAGATATCCCTATAGGAATCACTTTGGGATTAAGCGGAATTGGCAATTATCACTATGATATTGGCGGGTTTATTACAATGGGTCCCTATAAACGGAGCAAGGAGATATTTATGAGGTGGGCTGAGATGGCCGCCTTTACAATGGTTATGCGTACCCATGAAGGAGTAAAACCTGATGTTAATTGGCAATTTGATTCTGATGACGAAACCCTTGAACATTTCGCTAGAATGATTGATATACACGTTCATTTAAAGCCGTATTTGAAGCATCTTTCAAAGGAATATGTTGAGAATGGTATTCCCCCTATTCGAGCATGCTTTTTACATTATGAAAATGATCCGGAGCTGTATGATCTTAAATATCAATATTTATTTGGTAGGGATTTGCTGATAGCACCCGTGATAGAACCCAATATATCCTCGTGGAAAGTATATTTTCCGGATGATGAGTGGATTCATATTTGGTCTGAGAAAAAATATTCAAAAGGATGGCATGAAGTGAGTGCTCCTATCGGAAAACCACCAATTTTCTTTAGAAAAAATTCAGAATTTTTAAAACTTTTTAAAGCATTAAAAAAAATATAAGATCGTAGGTAAAAACAACTAATATCTATGACATATCTTTTTAATAAGCTTTTAATTATTTTTAATATAGTTTTTTATATTATACAATTACTTAAAAATTGAAAAAAATGAGCAGCGAAAGATCTGAAATTATAGAAAAACATTCTACCAAGGATATTTTAGCATATAGTAATGGTTTTTTTCTTGAAACGGTGGCAGGTCAATTCTATGGTTTCTTAATTTTCACTTTTTATTATACAATCGTAGGATTAAATATAAATCTTATTACATTGGGCTTCATAATCTGGAGTTTATGGGACGCGTTCAATGATCCATTGCTCGGAGGACTCTCTGATCGAACAAACACTAGATGGGGCCGGAGAAAGCCCTATATCGTTGCCGGTATCGTTCCAATGGCATTAATTTTAATATTTTTGTGGACGCCTCCTACGGGTTCAGAGTTGACCATATTTGCTTACTTTTTAATAATGACTCTTTTATATGAACTATTTATGACTATGTTTTCATTAAATCAAACCGCTTTATTTCCAGAGATGTATCGGGATTTAGAAGAAAGAGCAAAAGCAAATAATATCATACAGATTGTAGGAGTTATTGCCTTATTTTTTGCCTTTTTAGCTCCTAGTATATTTATCCCGAATTACACTGATGCTCGATACGCAATTAATTACGTATATGCTGGAATTTTCTTCGCAATAATCGTATTAATTTCAGGGTTCATCTTTGTAAAATATGGGATCAAAGAAAGGGTTGAATATTCCAAAGATTATGAGCAAGCACCTTCAATAATTGATTCAATAAAAATTTCGTTGAAAAACAAAGCATTTAGGACGTATATAGTAGCAAATTTTACTATATATTATGTTTTTAGTATGCTCCCGACGATTACACCGCTTTATGGAAGGTTTGTCTTAAATATTGAAGATTCATTTATATTATCGATATTGCTAGCTATTGCATTCATTTCTGCAGCTATTTTTATAACTTTCTGGCGGAAGATATCTCTCAAAGTTGGTATCAAAAAAGGTATGATCATTGCTATGATTACTTTCATCATAGCATTAGTTCCAGCTATGTTCATAACTGAGGTAATTGGTGCAATATTTTTATATTTCTTGGTGGGGATTGGATTAGCAGGTGCGATGTATTTCCGAATAATTGCAACCTCGACAGTTATTGATGATGATGAACTGACTACAGGAATACGAAGGGAAGGGGCATATATGGGTACATTCGCATTAATTAATAGATTGAACCTAATAGCCGTATTTTTATCTATTAGTTTAGTGTTCAATAGTGTCGGCTGGACTGTGTTCGACCCGAAATTAGCCACTGAACAAACCATATTTGGACTTCGGGCATTAATTTTTATCTTCCCTGCAATTGCCCTCACTATCGGGATAATCGCTATGCTTAAATTTCCCATTGATAAAGAAAAGTATGAAGAAATCAGACAAAAAATTGAACAGTTACACGATCAAAAGAAAAAACAAATAAGTGGTTAAAAATTTATATTTTTTTAATTTCATTTTAATTTATTTTTATAACTTATTATGAATGAGCTTGAGCATATAAAGGACGAATTCAAATTATATTATAAGGGGCATCTTTTTTTGCACCATAATTCCGATAACCCCCTGCGTTATGATCGGAATAGGGAAAGCCCGATACAAACTGCATCATCACAAATTTAAGATAAAGGATACGTATCGGAAAAATTACATTTGACATTTTTTATCTATTTTATTTGATGTAATACATTGCTATATATACCGCTGAAATTTGGCTAGGATTAATCTCAATAAATATTTTTAAAAATGAGGTAAAGTCAAAAGAGTAAAAGAATTATCTATTAGAGAATAATAAAAATTTTTTTTCTATTTTAATTATTCTATTCATAAAAATTTCTTTTTTTTATATTTAATATGCTAGAATTTAAGGAAAGTAATTCTGGGTTTAAAATTTATTTTAAAAATTATATATTCTTAAATCACTCTTCTGAAAATCCATGTATTAAAATTGGAAAAGGAATTGCTCGATATGAATCACGTTTAGGGGAATTCAAAATTAGAGAAAGACTACAAGAAGAAATTCCACTTATATATTATGAGCTAATATCTAAATCTGAAACTGGAATGAAAGTATTATTAAAATCCACTAACTATGAGTTAAGATTATCACTGAAGATTGTAAATGAATATTTAGAAATTATTCCAGAGTGTAGAAAAAACAATATCAATCAAATTTGGATCTTAATACAAGCTTATCCATCAGAGGCGATTTATGGATGTGGTGAGCAATATTCTGAGTTAAACTTAAGGGGAAAAGAAGTTCCTCTATGGGTTGAAGAACAGGGAATTGGAAGAGGCTCGCCGCCTATTACTGGAGATTGGTACACAACGTATTATCCTCAGCCGACATTCATATCTTCTAATAATTATTTTTGTCATATCGTAGCCACGAGTTATATTAAATTTAATTTTAAAAATGAGGATTTTCATGAATTACATATTTGGAGCATACCACAGAAAATCGTAATTGGAAAATATAATGGTGCTATTGAAGTAGTTAGTAAATTATCAGAACTTCTTGGTCGTCAACCAGAGCTGCCTGATTGGGTATTTGATGGAATATGGTTAGGAATAAAAGGAGGTCCTGAAATTGTAGACCAAAAGTTGAAGCGTGCTATTGAAAAAGGTATTAAAGTTTCGGCTGTTTGGTGTCAAGATTGGCAGGGGATTCGCTTGTTACCTTCAGGTAAGCGCTTATTTTGGAATTGGAAGTATGATAATAAAATTTATCCTGATTTACCATCTTATATTGAAAAATTAAAAGAAAAAGGAATTAAATTTCTTGGATATATTAATTCATTCTTAGCTCTGGATGGTGAACAATACAAAGATGCTTCAAAATATGGATTTTGCATAAAAGATCAAGAAGGAAATGACTATAATGTTCCAACAGATAGTCAAGAAGCAACTTTGATCGATTTTTCAAACCCTAAAGCAATTGAATGGATTAAATCAATAATAAAAACAAACATGATTGATGCTGGACTTTCGGGATGGATGCATGATTATGGTGAATATCTTCCAACGGATGCAGTATTACATTCTGGAGAGGATGGAGAACTCTTTCATAATAAATATCCTGTTATTTGGGCTAAAATTGCTTATGTTGCCATTAAAGAAGCAGGAAAATTAGGTGAAATAGTATTTTTTACTAGGGCCTGTTATACAGGAACATCACGGTATACAACATTAGTTTGGGCAGGAGATCAACTTGTTAATTGGAGTATTAATGACGGTTTACCTTCAGTAATTCCTGCAGGCATTTCTCTAGGTATTTGCGGTATTGGCTATTTTCATTCTGATATCGGGGGATTTCATACATTTCCCGAAATCTCCAGAGATAAAGAAATATTTATGCGATGGGCAGAGATGGAAGTTTTCAGTCCTGTTATAATATCTCATGAAGGGATTAATCCCAAGTTAAATTGGCAATTCGATTCGGATGATGAATGTCTTGAACATTTAGCAAAAATGAGCCAAATATATGTTTATCTTAAACCATATTATAAATATATATCTAGAGAGTATAAAGAAAAAGGGTTACCTCTTATTAGGGCATGCTATTTGCATTATGAAACTGATCCGAAACTCCATGAACTAAAATATCAGTATCTATTAGGGAGAGATTTGCTTATTGCCCCTGTTTACAAACCAAATGTAGATAAAAGGAGAGTTTACTTCCCAGATGATATATGGTTGCATCTCTGGTCTAATAAAAAATTTACAAAAGGTTGGCATGAAGTAAATGCTCCATTTGGTCGGCCTCCAGTTTTTTATAGAAGAGATTCAAAATTTTCAAAATTATTTAAACAACTAAAAAATACTTAAACTTTATAGAAAAATTAAGTGAGTTTTAGAATTTTTTATTTATCCAATAACCATCGTGAATTGCTTCTAATATTCTCCTTGTTTGACCTTTAGCACAATCGCCGATTGAATAGATATTAGAAATTTTTCCCTTTAAAGTTTCAAATAAATCTTTATTCGGCTTCAAACCTGCGGCAAGAACTATAGTATCAGCCAAGATAGTTTGAGATTCACCTTCTTTTTCTACAATAACACCTTCATCTGTGATGCTCTTGATTTCTGTAGAAGTCAATTGTTTAATTCCCCAACGATTGATTCTCATTAAGGTTGACCATCGGGTACTAGGCCCTATGTCGCGACCTATCTTTGGGAGCATTTCTACGATCGCTACCTCCTTGCCTTGAGAGGTTAAAAATTCAGCTGTTTCGCATCCTACCATACCGCCCCCTAATATCACGACATTTTTTCCTATATCTACAGTTCCTTTTAACACGTCGACTGCGGTAACAACATTATTTTTATTCACTCCTGGTATATCTGGAATAACAGGTAGTCCCCCTGTTG
>CAYSZJ010000219.1:0-5317 GCA_964435435.1 uncultured archaeon | reverse complement strand
TCGTATTTCCTGCTATTGCATTAATAATTTCGATTATTTGTTGGAAGTTATATGACTTACACGGTGAGACATTGAAGAAAATGAGAGAAGAATTAGCAAAACATCCGGAAATAAAATAGTTGTTAACAAATCCTAAAAAAATATAAAAAAAAGTAATAAATACTAATTTTTATTTTATCTTTTATTTAATTTTACTCAACCTTAGTTAAATCAGTTGCTCTAGTTTCCGGTATGTATTTTATTACGATAGGTATAGCAATCAAGCATCCTGGAATAAATGCTATGAGGAATAAAGTCTCAAAATCTAGCCATAATCTCATAATGGAAAGGAAAACCGTAAAAGCGAAAAGTATAATATAAGCAATTATTAAGGCATAAACTCCAATGGTTCCGCGATATTTAGTTGGCGTTAATTCAGCGATAATTGTTCCTGTCGTAGAAGGTGTTAACCACAGAGAATAAATAAACACTCCATAGAAAATTGCTGTGAGGATATAATTACCTAATCGGACGAAGAGGAGCATTAAAATCAAACAGCTTGGAATCAATATCAAATGTAAATATAATCCCTTTTTGCGGCCAAATTTATCATTAATTATCCCTATAAGAGCGCTCACTGGCATACTGATAGAATATCGGATTATATAAATAATTGTCACTTCAAAGAATGTAAAATTTTGGGAGAAATACGGTTGCATATAATTGGTATCTGTAAATCCTCCCATAACAGCTAAAATACCTACGATTAATGTGATCATTATAAGTCTGAAATTTCTAAGTTTACGTATATTTTTCAATGCTTGAGCGAAAGGTTCTTTTTCTTGTTGTAATTCTGGATGAGCAGCTCGTTGAGCTTTCATCGTTAAGTAAACACTTGATTCTTTAACAGTAAAAATTGCCACCACCGTAGCAATTATTCCACCAATTAGAGGTAATAACCATAGCAATCTCCATTGGGGGTTAGGACCCGACACCAACAAGAAACGTAAAAGTAAAACTATTAACGCTCCACATAAACCGACTATTCTAACAGCATTTATAAATTGGCTACGTTTTTCTTTTGGGCACTCTTCATTTGTCAATAGCATTTGTATATCGGCATTTAAAAATACAGCCCCTAATAAAACGCCTAGAACATATATCCAAAAAGTCTGAGAAATTAATACTAAAAGGGCACTGAAACTCATCCCAATTATGTTGATGATTAAGGCAGGTTTCCTTCCATATTTATCGGCAATATATCTAATTACTAAACCTATCAACATAAAAATTGATACTAAAGACATTGCCAAACCATATTGGGCATAGGCAACATTCTCAGGAACTCCTTTTGAGATGAAAAACTCATCCACAACAAAGGTTACAACTAATTGAGCTACATTGGAGCTAAAGATATCAATTAAATTAATCATCCCCATAACTAAAATGCTATAATACATATACCTTTTTGTGTAAGAAACAGTTTTTTCGCCTTGGCTTTTTTCTGTCATTAAATTTACTACCTCATTTCCAAAATAAATATTAATTTTCTTTTTAATTTTTAAGTTTATATAGTTTTATACTATCACAATAATTATGTTTAAAACTGTGATATTATAGGTTATAAAAAAAGAAATTAAAATTTTAGTTATATGAAAAGGAGAACATCATGAGAGCAATTTTAATATGGTTTGATACATTAAATAGGCGCTTTTTGCCACCCTATGGCAATGATTGGGTTCATGCTCCTAATTTTAAGAGACTTGCTGAAAAGACAGTTGTTTTTAATAATTGCTATGCGGGGAGCCTTCCCTGTATGCCAGCCAGGAGAGAACTCCATACAGGGAGATATAATTTCTTACATAGAAGTTGGGGGCCAATTGAACCTTTTGATGATTCAATGCCCGAGATTCTAAAAAATAAAGGAGTTTATAGTCATCTGGTAAGTGATCATTACCATTATTGGGAAGATGGTGGTTGTAATTATCATACAAGATATAATACTTGGGAAATTGTACGTGGACATGAGGGAGATCCATGGAAAGGTGAAGTTAAAGCCCCAAAAATTCCTGAGCATATAGAAACATATAAAGAGAATGCTCCACTTTGGCGGCAAGATTGGGTAAATCGGAAATATATGCAAAGAGAAGAGGACCAACCTCAGGCAGTAACTTTCAAAAAAGGTTTAGAATTCATCAATACGAATTACATGGAAGAAAATTGGTTCCTTCAGATTGAAACCTTTGATCCCCATGAACCTTTTTACACCCAGCAGAAATATAAGGATTTATATAAACACGATTACGAGGGCCCTCATTTTGATTGGCCTGATTATTCAGCGGTAAGGGAAACGCCCGAACAGGTTGAACATTGCCGTCTAGAATATGCGGCATCTGTGAGCATGTGCGACGAGTATTTGGGCAAAATTTTGGATACCATGGATGAAAAATATATGTGGAAAGACACAATGCTTATCGTTACGACAGACCACGGTTTTTTATTAAGCGAAAAGGATTTATGGGGTAAAGCAATACACGCTCTTTATAATGAAATTGCCCATATTCCTTTATTTATCTGGGATCCGAGATCGGGGAAAAAAAACGAGAGGAGAAATGCTCTTGTGCAAACTATTGATTTAGCACCGACGCTACTGGAATTTTTTGGTATTAAGAGGCCAAGGGAAATGCAGGGGAAGGTTTTAAAAGAAATAATAAAATCAGATGCTAAGGTTAGGGAAACGGCTCTTTTTGGCTATCATGGGGCCGCTGTGAATATAACAGATGGAAGTTATGTATACATGAGAGGACCTGTAAATCCTTTAAATATACCGTGTTATAACTATACTCTTATGCCGACACATATGAATAGGTTATTTACTATAAATGAACTTAAAAGTACAGAGTTAGCCGAACCCTTTACATTTACAAAAGGCTGTAAAACCATGAAGATTAGGGCAAGAGAAATAGAAGGTAATCTTTACATGTACGGTACGCTTCTTTTCGACCTACAGAAAGATCCTAACCAAGAAAAACCTATCGCCAACCCTGAACTTGAAAAACGAATGATAAAGCTATTAGTCGAAGACATGAAGAAAAGTGATGCTCCTATTGAACAATACGAACGTCTTGGAATTCCAATTAATGGAAATGTTACTGATGAACATTTAAGATTAGATGAGAAATACTCGGGAATTAAAGAAAAAATCGGCAGCACCGAAATAACTTGGCGCAATAAAGGAAAAAGTATGTATTACCTTACTTTAAAATTTACTCCCGAAAAATTGCAAAATCCATTGATCCAAACATTTGAAAATGCTATTAAAAAGCAAAATCTTAATGAAATAGACGAGGATTTTGTAATGGAAATATTTGGGAAATTCGTACCGGAAAATCTAAAACCTTTTCTGGGAATGATAACAGATCTCGTGAAAAGAAAGGCTAAATAATAATTCTCTTATCCATTTCTTTATATTTCTTTCACGAAAATTTTTCTTAATTTATAGGAAGCATCTCTCTTTATTTAGTTCCTTATTGATTTTAATATCAGTAAAATCATTTTAATATTTTAATGAGATAAATTCTCTTATAAAACTTATTACTAAGATATTATTATAAATGTAATTAGCAAATTCAGTTTAAAAAGAATAAATATATCAAATAATTCTATAATAATGCCATAAAAAAGAGAATAATAAAAATGAGTGAAGAAAATAAAATTTATTTATCCGAGTGGGAACAAGCCTCTACAAAAAAAATGATTCACTATTCTTTTGGCTTCCTTCGCGTTTTTTATGGGCGGTCAATTTAATGCATATGTTTTCTACTATTATGAGGTGAAGATCGGTTTGCTTGTCGCTCTATTGGGACTTGCCTTTGAAATACTTTAAGAAAGATTTTTCTAAAAAATATATTTTGGTCAATACAAGATTGAATTAAAAAATCTTTTTAATGGCTTAAATTTTAATAATAATAATTCGAACGTAAAAATATTGATTAAAACTTGAATATGAAATTTCTAAGGTGAATAATTATAAAAGAATTTGAAGGAAAGGTCGCAGTTATAACAGGTGGAGGAAGTGGTATTGGTCGCTCCTTAGCCCACGCGTTTGCTAAGCGTGGTATGAAAATTGTATTAGCGGATATAAATGAAGAAGCTCTAAATAACGTATCACGTGAACTAGAAGAAATAGGAACCGAGGTTTTGTCTTTAGTGATTGATGTGAGCGTTCCTGACCAAGTTGATCGTCTCGCAGATGCTTCTTATGATCGCTTTGGGACTGTTAACATACTCTGTAATAATGCTGGCGTAGCGACATGGGGTCCAATGCAATTATTAACGTTAAAGGATTGGAATTGGGTTCTTGGTGCTAATCTATTCGGTGTTATTTATGGGATTAAATCCTTTTTGGGGCGTATGTTAAGCAGTAAAGAACCATGTCATATTATAAATACAGCATCCATAGCGGGGCTTATGCCAGCTGATTCTGGACCATACACAGCTTCAAAATTTGCCGTCGTGGGAATAAGTGAATTATTAAAACAACAATGCTTTAATACAAATGTAAATGTTTCTGTTCTTTGCCCAGGTTATGTTGTAACTGATATTATAAAAAATATGGAAAAATTCAAACAAATTGAAACTGGAATATACAAACCAACTCCTGAGATGGAAGCGATGACGAAACCATTTATGGATCTTGTTGAAAAAATGTTCTATTCTGGAATGACTCCAGATGTGGCAGCAGAAATGGTGATTAAAGCAATTGAAAATGATATTTTCTATATCCTTACCCATCCTGAATTTATACCCCCTATTAAAGCCCGCTTTGAGAAGATCCACTCTGACACTTTAAATTTAAGTGAACTTTTTGCGAAATCTGTTGAAGAACCCCAAATATCAAAGGAAATATCTGTAAATACAAAAACTTATAAGCACATCTCACCTGCTTTTTCTATTTCCTATCCGAATGATTGGACACAATTAAATCCAGTTCCAACTCCTATCTTAAAAATGGTTTTCTTGGCCTTAAAGATTCCCAAATATGGACTATCTATCACAATCTCAAAGAAATCTCAGGGTATGCTATTAGAAAATACAACTAAAAAATTGGTACGTTATTTAAAATCGAGTGGGGATGATATTAAAATAATTTCCAGCCAACCAACAAAACTGAGAGATGGAACTCTGGCTAATGAAACTGAAATCGAATATATGAGATTTGGATTTACGAAATACAAGGTTATATGTGTCACTGCATTTAGTGATGATAAGGTAATTCGTGTTATCATTTCCGCTGTAGCTAACTGTTATAGCGAAGAACTTAAAAAAATAGCATATT
>CAYSZJ010000218.1:0-5362 GCA_964435435.1 uncultured archaeon | reverse complement strand
GATAAATATGTCGATATTGTACCCATTGAAAATCCTGTCAATTCTTTTAATTCTTTCTGGGTTAAATTCCCGTGAATAAGTAAATAAGAAGCGATTTTCGACATTTTGGGAGTGGTCCTTTTGCTTTTTGCGATATCTAAAAGAAATTCTATAAGCTTGTCTTCATATTTGCGTAACTTATTATCAAAAAGATGACTTTGTTCATCTCTCTCTGTCATAGCTTATATCATTACATGTACTTTTTTGTATTAATTTCATTTTAAGCTCTCTTTGATAATTATAAGCACATTCTAATATATAAATCTTTTTAAGTTTCAAATTTTATGAAAACTGTCCAACTTCTTGGGCGGGGTTATTCCGTTAGTAAGGTATATGACTTGTTAATTGACGAAGGTTTATTAGATGAAAAATGGATTAAAAGAACGACATTTATTATTTATATACGTGAACAATTTGGACCCACTCACGAAATCCATAAGGCTATTATATTTCCTTCTTATGCTCTATTTATTGAGCAATATGGTCGTAGACATGCAAGTGAGCAGTATAAGACTTTCTTAGCTACCGAATGGTTTTATCACATCAAGAAGACTGAATTAAATTCTAAGATACCTTTCTTATTTCAGTTAATGATAGATGGGAAACTTCACATAGATGAAATTGTTCCTAAAATTCAGATTCCAATGTCGAAACTTAGTAGACTTCTTGATCGATATCACACTGATGTAAAAAATGATCTTAGTCGACGTACTACCGACGATTATTATGTCTTCACTAGATCTTTTGTTGGGGAGGTAAGTATCTATAATAGGATTCAACATTATTTAGCAGGTATAAAGGCACTGAGATTAATTCTGGAGGGCGAAATGACTCTCAATGAAATTGCAGATAGTTTCTCTGATAGTGTAATATTTGAAAGATGTAAGACCACCCATGGACGTTTAGTATACTTGGGGAAAATTTTCCAATATTACTTTGACATTGGTCTTGACCAAGCATATAGAGAGTATTATGGAGAGTCAGTTTTTGAGCTTTTGGACAATTCCAGATTTCTAACACGTTTTAGGCTATTTTATGACAATGACATTTCCATGTTCGCGAAGAATTTTATACGTTCGGTTGCTTTTAGAGAATATAGTAGTATTAGGGATTTATTAGGTCCATTTTTTCCGTTTTTTCCATAGTAAAATTTAAATAATTAATTTTTTTTAACTAGATTGATGGAGAAAGAAGAAGAAGAGATTTTTATACCTGATAAGGACGCGTATAAGCCTTATAGTTTGGGGAGTGCGAAGTATAGAAGATGCCCCATCTGTAAGGAGCATCGCGAATTTCCTACCGATTTTGTTCCAGAGGGACCATGCGTTTTTTGTGTAGAAGATGTTTGGGAGGTGCCCGAATTATTTAAGAGATATTTAAAGACTATTAAAAAGGGATATATTCAACCTGTTCTGGATATGGAGGCTCTTTTTTTCAAAAATTAGTCTGATTAAATTTTGAAATTTATGAAAACATTTAAATAGTTAGCTTTCTTATTAATCTCTGGGTTTCATAAAGCTTGAAAATTAGGAAACCCAATAATAAGGTCTAAAAATAAGGAAATAGAGAGTAAGTTAACTTAAATATAAAAAAAAAATAAAATATTATTAGGCATGGCTAATAAGAAATAATTAAAAAAATTAAAAAAATCGGTTAATAAAAAATGTCTAATGAAATTATAATTCAAACCGAAAATTTAACTAAATATTATGGCAAATCAAGAGGTATTGAGAACCTCAATCTTGAAATCTATCAAGGAGAGATTTTTGGATTACTTGGACCTAATGGAGCAGGGAAAACCACAACTTGTAGATTGTTCCTTGATTTGATTTATAAAACTTCTGGGGAAGCACAAATTTTTGGCTTAGATACACATCATCACTCAATTGAAATTCGCCAAAGATCAGCCTATCTTCCTGGTGATTTAGGGTTATTTCAAGACAAAACTGCTAGAAGAAACCTACAATATCTTCTTGGACTTTATGAAAATCATATTCCGATCAGGCGAATTGAGGAGTTGGCAGGGATATTCGGGTTAGACCTTGACAGAAAAGCTAAAGAACTCAGTAAGGGGAATAAGCAAAAAGTAGGAATAGTGCTTGCATTAGCCCCAAAAGTAGATCTTCTAATCTTAGATGAACCTACAGCGGGATTAGATCCTCTAATCACAGCTGAATTCTATAAGATCCTTCATGAACAGCAAGAGGAGACAGGTTCAACTGTACTTCTTAGCTCCCACTTGCTTAATGAAGTTGAAAAAGTGGCTCACCGTGTTGGTATCATAAGAGAAGGATCAATAGTCGAGATAGCGACAGTACAGCAACTAAAGCGCATGGCAATGAAGGAGATTAAGGTTGAATTTGCCACTCAAGTAGCACTTCAGAAATTTTCTGATCAACTACCCTCTAAAATTGTAGAATCTGTTATTTTAAATGAAACACATGCTTCATTTATGATTACTCGGGAAGAATTAACTGATGTATTAAACCTACTTTCAAAATCTGTAATCGTAGACATAGATGTTACAAGTCCTGCGCTTGAGGATATATTTTTGAAATATTATGAGGTGGTATCCTAAATGAAACGTTTTTTTAGTTCAGTTAAGGAGTTAATTTTAGAAAAGAAATTCATGATTCTAATATTAGGTGGCGGAATTGGTTTATTAAGCTTTTTTATAATAGCTCTGGTAGAAGATATGGATTTACAGTCATTACAGGATATTTTTAGTGCATGGCCTGAGGGAATGATGGCTTTTTTCGGAGACTTGGGGGTATTAGCTAATCCTTATGGATTTTGGACTATGGAACTTTTGAGCTTCATTTGGTTATATGCTGGGATTTTTTATGTCCATATGGCTAGTTCTCTCCTCTCTCATGAAGTAGAAAATAAAATAATTGATCTTTCACTCTCTAAGCCAATTTCTCGGTATAATTTCCTTGGAAGTAAAATTACATTCCTTTATATATTTATAATGACGTCAATTGGTATTTTCTTTCTAATAACTCTAGGAAGTATGGCAGCTTCCTCAATATTTAGAACAGAAGGAATTTTCTTTGAGAGATTTTTAGCAACTTATTTTTCTGTTGTTCTCTTCCTCGGAGCCATTGCAATGGTGGCTAAATTCTTTTCGACAATATTCTTAAGTACGAAAAAGTCGATGGGATTGGGAGTGATGATTTTATTTATAATGTTTTTTCTCGGTGAGTTTTATGTATATATGGATGAAGCAATACAGGATATTAAATACATTTCAATTTTCTATTATTTCAATCCTGTCGATTATATAGTGAATGCAGACACCGCTATATTTACTCGAGATATTGTAATATTAGGATCAATTAACGTTGCTCTCATTGTGGGCAGTTTATTTATTTTTAATAGGAAGGATATCCCAAATTAATTTTTAAAAACTTTTTTTTTTAAATTAAAACTAAGAAACGAGAAATAAATCAATAAGATTAAGGTATTCAATTGATTATGGTATTATCTTTGAAAATAAAAAGAATTTTAAAAAGAAAATTCTGTCCTATTTGTAAAAAAAAGCTTTCTTCTAAATCCGAAAGAAAACTGATCTGTTATAATTGTGAAACCGAGTGGATTTTTAATCCCCAAACAGGTGTTATTAAATATGCTATTTTTTACGGAAACAAAAAGATTGATACTCATAAATAAAATGATTATATTACTCTCATCAAAAACTATCTTCTAGATCTGCTAATTCTTTCTCTAATATTTTTATTACTTCAGTAGTTAACGGTAAAGAGGCTGTAAATAATGAAATGACCTCATAAAGATCGTTATATCCATAAAGACTTTCTAATTCACTTTTTTCTGCATCCATTTCTGTTTTTAATTCATCAATTTCATTATAAAATTCGTAAATTTCTTTTTGAGCATTCAAAAAATTAATAAGAAAAGCTCTTGTAGCAGACTTCATTGAATACGTAATCTCTCCTTTACTGGATATTTTAATCTTTTCTATAAAACCCATTTCCACTAAGTTTTTTAACTCTTGTGAAATTTTTCCCCTTGAAAAACCTGTTAATCTATAAATCATGTCCTGGGTTAAATATTTTCTTGTAATGAAATACGCTTTTATTGTGGAAATTATGGATTTTTGAAATGCGAAAAGAGGATAACTAAGTAAAAAATCAACTATTTCTCCTTCAATTCTTTTGATTTCGGGATCAAATGGTTTTACATCACTCATGAATTTTACCTTTCAAGACTTTTAATAAATTCAGATTCAATAATAAATGTAATCAATTTGCGATGAATCACTAAAAAATTGACTTTAATATCTTCAATTCTTTGAGACAAGATTTTATATCCATTTTTATCTTTGAAACTTTCTAATTCTAAAGCTTTTGCATTTAAGAAATTTTTCACGCTCTCATTAGTCTCATATTTATAAAGACTTGTATTTGAAGCAATTTCTGATAAATCACCACCAAATGTATATGAATATTTTCTTGTACCTTTAATCAATTCTTTTTTAATAATTGGAGAACTTTCTAATAGCTTTAAATTTGTGGATATAGCTCCTTTTGAAAGTCCAGTTAATTCTTTTATTTGAGCTTGAGTTAAAGGTGTTGATTTATGAATAAGTAAACACCCTATTATTGATGCTAAAACATAATTTTGGCTCTTTAACTTCCCAACTCTTACAAAAAAGTCAATAAGTCTTTTTTCATATTCACGGATTTTTCCCTCAAAGATATAAGTTTTCTTTTTCAAGTAATCTTGATAAAGTATATCAAAAATTCCTTCTATATCATTCCATAATGAATTAAACTCATTCTCTGATAAATCTAACTCATCAATTAGTTGTTTTAATATGAGTATTGATTTATCATTCCATAGTGGATCAGTAAGTAGATCTTTAACTTTTTCTTTTAATAATTTTATATGGCTACTTTTATTGTTTTCCAAATAATTTTGAGTAATTTTACGTGCTAATTCCAATAATTTCGTAATTCTTTTCTGATCAACCATTTTAATTACTGCATTTGATACTAAACGTCATGATTTTTTAATTATTCTTATAAATAATATTGTTTTTTAATTATTTAAATCTAATGAATTTCACATTTGTTGAAGTTCACAGAAAGTGAAACGTTTAAATATGCAGTTTCATATTAATTATCTGAAGATTTATAAATTTCATTAAAAATGAAAATATTAAAAATGATTAAGAAATGAATGCAATAGAAATAAGAAATTTAAAAAAATATTACGATCATGGTAAAGTCAAAGCTGTAGACGATATTTCATTTGATGTACCTCAAGGTTCCCGATTTGGCTATTTAGGACCAAATGGAGC
>CAYSZJ010000217.1:0-5396 GCA_964435435.1 uncultured archaeon | reverse complement strand
CACGCATTCGCTAAACCATATTTTGCTCTTTTATCTTTTAATATGCGTGCTAATGTCCCAGTAAGGCGAATCACTGTTGATCCTAAAGGATGCCCAATCGCGGTAGAACCTCCCATAACGTTAACCTTTTCTTCTGGAATATTGAATTTGTCCATACAATTTAAAGCAACAATACAAAATGCCTCATTTATTTCCCAGTAATCAATATCGTCTGCCTGTAATCCTGCATATTCTAATGCTTTTCGAGTTGCAGGAACTGGCCCTCGACCCATAACTCTTGGATCTACTCCCGCCCAACCAATTGAGACAATTCGCGCCATAGGATCTAATCCTCTTTTTTTTGCCTCTTCACCCTCCATAAGAACTGCCGCTGTAGCTCCTGCATTTAAAGGTGATGAATTTCCCGCAGTTATTACACCTTCTTCGGTTCCTTCTCTATCAATATACCCCTGTTTGCCACCATTTTTTTCTAAATAGAATGGTATAGATATTCTACGTAGTCCTGCAACTCCTTCTAAAGTAGATTTTCTTGCTGCCATATCTCTATCAACTATCATTGGCTCATCAACATTTCCCTCAACATGCCCTTCAACTGGAATTATTTCACCTTTAAACCATCCAGCCTCTTGGTTTTTAACTGTTAAATTATGACTTCTTACACCAAACTTGTCTAAATCTTCTTTTGTGAATCGTGGCACTTCTTCTTCATACAATCTTTGAGCAGTTTGTAACATATTCGTTGAATTCATTATATCAATATTCGGATTATAAAACTTGCTGTTCTCGTCAGTAAACCGTTCCCATTCAGGTGCAATTCCGACTCTCCGAACTCTTGTCATGTGTTCAAAACCAGTCGCTAATACCCTTTTACTATTACCTGTCATAATATGCATTATCAATGCATGCATCCCAGCGCCAGCTGAACCACATTGTTTATCAATCATAAATGAAGACACTTCATTTGGAAATCCTGATAAAAAAAGAGGAATTTTTCCCCCATAAGTCCAATTTTCTAATACACCAGAAGCAATACCTATTGATACTTCCTCAATATCTTTTTTAGTTATGCCCTTCTCAGCTAATTTTCCATCAAAAAACTCTATTAATAAATTCGCAAGTAATTCATCTCCACGAACCTCACCAAAAACATCTCTTTCAGGTTGAGTGGGTCTTGAGCGTGAAAATGCTGTTCGAGCATAATCTATAAGCCAAACTTCTTTTAAATTCACTTTAAATTCACTTTCTTTTCATAAATTCTTTAAGAATATATACTAAAATTAAAATTAATATTTTAAGAATTTCAATTTTAAATATCAATTTGCGCTTGTAAAGGAAAATCTATTGAAAGATTAAAACGAAAATTTAATTAAATTACTAATTTTATTAAAAACTAAAATTATTTAATATATAATTTCGAAAAATGTGAAAAATATGATTGAAACAAATATAACTAAGATGTTTGGGATAAAGCATCCAATATTTAGTGCACCAATGGGACCATTTTTTACACGCGATTTAGCCCTTGCAGTTAGTGAGGCTGGTGGTTTGGGTGTATTATCAAATGTTAATATAGTGGGGACAGATCCAGTCAAAGAACATATGGCAAGCTTGGAATATATGATTGAACACACGGATAAGCCATTTGGACTCAATATCCTTACATCTCGTAATAATATCGGAGTTAAAGAAATGGTTACCGAGATACCTCGAATAGTCATAAAAAATACTCGAATGAGAGATCAATGTAAGTATTGGTTAACTTCTGCCGGATCTTCAAAGATATTACCTGCGTCTCAATCATTTCAAGAATTACGGGAAAACTCGGATGTAAAGCACTTTCATGTAGCACCAGCAGTATGGTTAGCACAGAAATGTGTAGATGCTAAAGTAGATGGAATAGTGGTTACTGGTACTGAAGGAGGAGGACACCAATCATATGAAAAAGTCACAACTCTTGTGTTACTTCAACAAATTAGTAAAACTTTTCCTGATTTGCCCAAAATAGCATGTGGTGGTTTTGCAACTGGTGAGGCTTTAACTGCGGCTTTATCACTGGGAGCAGGAGCAATAGCGATGGGTTCACGTTTTATTGCTTCAAAACAAAGTGAATTTCATGAAAAGTATAAGGCATTAGTTCCACCTGGTAATCCCCAAGATACAAGCCTCTTTACAGGATCTTTTGGTCCTATTCGGTTATACAGAAATAAGTATGCTTTAGAACATCCCGCGCCCAGTACTAAAGAGGAAATGATAGCTTATGAAAAATCTATAACTCCTGAACAATTAGCACGTGACGCGGGAGCATATGACAGGGTTTATAATGGAGATATTGAAAATGGAGCGGTTCTTCTCGGTCAATCAATCGGAATCATTGATAGCATTGACGACGTCAACGATATAATTGAAAGAATTATGAATGAAGCAGATATAGTAATAAGAAACAATTATTCTATGTTAAAATAACAAATTGGGTAAATCTTTTTATTTTCTATTATTATATATTATATTTGTAATTCTGAAAATTCAATATATTCATATTAAATATTTTTAGTAAAATTAAAGTTATATAAAAAAAATAAAAAGAAATTAATTAATCTCTATTTTCCTCGGAATTTCGGTTTTCTCTTCTCTAAGAAGGCAGTAACCCCTTCTGCGACATCTTTACTTCGAGTGTTAATAGCATAACCCATTTGCTCAAATTGTAGCCCTATATTCAGTGGTACTTGAGTTCCATAGTCAATACTTTTCTTAATTAAGAAAAGGGAATTTGTGGGAGCATTTCCCAACCATGATGCTCTTTCATGGACAAAATCTTCAAATTTATCGTCATCAACGAGTAAAGAAATAACTCCCCACTCGAACATTTGTTCAGCAGTGTAATGTTCACCAAAAAACAGCATTCTTTTCACTCGCATTTTACCAAGGTTTTTTATTAATCGTTGAGTTCCACCATTAGCGGGAAAAATGCCGCGTTGAATTTCAGGAAACCCAAATGTCGAACGTTTAGAAGCAATAGATATATCACATACTAAAACTAATTCAAAACCTCCACCTAAAGCATATCCATCAATAGCAGCAATGAGAGGTTTTGGAAATTCTTCAATTAAATTATAATATTCATGTCTTCTGTACATAGCATGACTTTGATGCCTTAAATTATCAGGGTCAAGATCAGAACTTTCTCTTGTAGAGAGATCGGCCCCCGCAGAGAAAGCTGGCTTTTTAGTAAATTCTTTTGTCCCTCGTAATACTACACATCGTATACTCTGGTTAACCTCCATAGATTTTAAAGCCTCAGCAATTTCTCCCAATGTTTGATTTTGAAGAGCATTCAATTTATCCGGGCGGTTTATTATTATTATAGCGTAATTCCCTTCTACTACTTTCTCCACTTTGATGTGCTCAAATTTATTTTTTTCAGACATTTTAATCATCTTGTTTTTAATTTCTTATTAATTTAATTTTCTAATACTTCATTTAGGTTTTTAAATGATTAAATTTATCCAATGTTTTAGAAAAATTAAAAGTTGTTGTTGCTACTAATCGAAGTAAAAACTTATTAATTTTTGAAAATGCTGATTGGAAAAGACGAAGGCTTACTTAATTAACAATAAAAAAATTTTAAAATTAAAAATTTTTAATCATTTTTTTTATTATTATAGAATCTTGGCTTAAATACTATAGAAGGTTTATATTTCTCTGAATAGTTAAAACCTTCAGCATCAACATTATTACCATATTTTTCCCTAAGTTTATTTATAGGACCTACATCCAAAGCATACATTGGACAAGCTTCAACACAAATAGTTTGCTGATCTTGTTCAATTCGATCTAAGCATAAATCACACTTATCCATTTTATCACTCTTTTCTGGACCAAACTGGGGCGCATTCCAAGGGCAAACATTTCGACATTTGGCCCCACATTCCCTATACCCTAAGCATTTTTTTTTATTTACTACTACAATTCCATCTTCTTCTCTTTTTATTATAGCATTCACGGGACACGCTTTTACACAGGGGGGATCAACACAATGATTACAAGCCAGAGCAAGATACGTTAAAAATACATTAGGATATTTTCCTTTTTCAATTTCTTTAATGCGAATCCGATTAATAGGACCAGCTGGGATATCATACCAATCCTTACAAGCAACAGAACACGTGTAGCACCCTATACATCTTGTTTGATCAAAATAAAAACCTATTTGTGTCATATAGCGCCCTCCCCTTGATGCTTTGCATATAATTCAACTTGAACCAGCGTACTATTCATTGGAAAAGCTCCACCTGGAGAGTGCCCATCACTTGTTAATACATTTGCACATCCTCCAAGGTCCACCCCTTCTTTATTGGGATTATACCAGCTTCCTTGAAACACTACTACGACTCCAGGGATCACTCTCTCTGTAACTTTAACAGGAATTCTAATCCTTCCTCTATCGTTATAGACATCCACTATGTCGCCATTTTTAATCCCTCTTTTTTTAGCATCGATTGAATTAATCCAGGCTCTGTGTGGTTCTATTTCTTCAAGCCACGGAAGATTATTCAAAGATGAGTGTGTTCGTCTTTTATTATGAGGTGTTAAAAGTTGTAGGGGATATTGTTTTGCTTTAGGAGAGTCATAATTCTCATTATGAGTGAAATATTTGGGGATAGGGGGCATTAATGGATTATTTTTCTCTGCTATGTGCTCACAATATATCTCAATCTTACCTGATAATGTTGGAAATGGAAATTTCTCAGGATCACTGATTTGCTCTTTAAACGCTACAAAAGGATCATCCACCTTAACTTTATAATAACCATATCTTTTCATCTTATTGTAGCTTTTAATATCCTTTCGAGGCGCCGTAAACAATCTTAAAATTTGATCTTCAGGCAAATCTAAAAGACTGGATTTAATGCCCAACCTTTTTGAAAGTTCTTGACATATTTCAAGATCGGATTTTGATTCATACAAGGAGTCAATGGCTTTATTTAAATAAATATAATAAGGAGATCCAAGCCAGGGAACAGCTGCATCATTTCTTTCCATAAACGTATTTATTGGTAAAACGATATCAGCAAATTTAGCCGTTGGTGTCATAAATTGTTCATGGATTACTATAAATTCAAGAGATTTAAGAGCCTTAACACCTTTATTTACATTGCTAAATTGGTTTAGACGATTAGTTGCTGCGATATAAGCCATTTTAATATCAGCAGGGTATCCTCCTTTTTTCCCTTGTAATATAGCTTCATAATAATCATTATAGTGAATTCTAGTGTTGGAAGGATTTGTACCACCTCTTAATTTATATAAAGCTTCTTCTCGAGGTGGAGCTCCGAAATCGACTGGATTGTCTTGTAATCTTGGCTTTTTTGGTCTTTTTTCTTCAGGAGATATGGTTT
>CAYSZJ010000216.1:0-5436 GCA_964435435.1 uncultured archaeon | reverse complement strand
TCTTACAGGATGGTGCTGTACTAGGAGCTAATAGCTATACGTGGGTAGGGCAGGAATTAGAGGGAGGTCTTATTCATATCGGAATTCCTGTAAGTATTTCATTTCCGATACAGACACTAGAAGAATCTCAAGAAAAAGCAGAAAAAATAAAAGAAGAACCAATTGAAAGTGGGACTAGTTTAAATCATAATAATGAGATTGGAGGTAATACTAAATAAATGTTTCAGCCAGCAAGCTTAAAAGGCGATTTTGTCTATAAAGAATTATAATAATCCCTAAAATGATATATTAATGAAATAATCTCCCCACCGTATTTATTTAAAACATATTTGGTAGGTCTTCTAGCTATAATATCTATATATTGTGTGATAACATTTTTTTTTCTATAAAAATAATTACTAATACTTGATGAACTTATTTTTAAATATTCTGCTAAGGTATAAACAGTAACATCATGACCCGATTTCGTAATCTCATAAATTGCTGTTAAATATCTTTCAATGCTATCAGTAATTTTAAAGGTTTTTTTTAGTGGATTCCCAACTAGCGAACTATTATAATGAATAATAGTGAAATTTTTAGAAACATAATTATAATCCTCGAGTATTCTTTTTACAACATTTTTATTCTCATAAATTTCATCTAGTAAATGAAATTTTTCATAGTGAATAACTGTATGACAATTTGAACAGATATACCCTCCTCTTTCTTGTTCTAATATTTTCACGATTTCTGAACATGAATGAAGACTATATAAATTGGAGGCCTCAATATTTTTTGTTTTTTTATCTTCATGATTAAAATGGAATGCTGAGAGGTGTTTCTTTATATTAAATTCCACACAAGTAGGACAATATCCTCCATAGACACGCTCTATAATATATCTCTTTTTTATATAACTTTTGATACGCCTTCTTATCTCTTTTTTAGATTTTATTGGCAAATTTCTAGTTAACCTATGATTCTCTACTGAAGTTCTAATAAGTAAATGAATTAATTCAGCAGGTAAGGAAAAAAGATTTTCCCAATTAATAAGATAATTAAAATAATTAAAATAACTTTCATGTAGCATATGGTGATGATTTCTACATATTAAAATTACTTTCTCTGATTCCATTAAACTAATTAACTCTTCAAAAAAATGCGGATTTGCCTGATTTTTAGTAAATATGTTATATAAATTATCAACGGTGAATTGATTCTCTTTTTTATTAGTGTTGTGATGGAATTCCAGAGCCTCTAATCTTGAAATGTCTGTATTTTTAATCAACCCTTCTTTCAGACATTCGGGACATTTAGCTTTTCCGTCTTTGAAATATTTTCCATTATAAATGTTTTTTATTAAATATAGTTTTATTTTAGTTCCAACAATTTTTTCATATTCTTCCTGTTCTTTTTCTCTTTCCTTTTTCGAAAGATTTTTTTGAACATACGAACGAAGTGGCAAAAAATCAGAAAAGTGTTGGTATAAAAAATCATAAATTTCTATAACAGCATAATAAAATTGTCTAGGTTTTTTAAGTAAATTAATACCTCTTTCAATCAAAGATTCAGCAATATATTTAATGACTAAATGTGCACTAATTTTTTTATAAAACATGCTTGAAATGATTATTTGTTTAACTAATTCGACCAAATCAGAAAAATATCTGATGAATATATCTTGATATAAAGTGACCATTTCATGAAGTATACTAATGTCTTTTTGAGTTAATAATTTAGGAAGATTAATACCATTCAAGATATTTCCTTTCAGAGATAAAACAAGTTTAAAAGTTTTAATCTCAGTATCCTTTATTAATCCGAATAAATAAAGAGAAATAATGTTTCTAATATTATTAAAACCAGGATAAGAAGTAAAACGAAATTCTGTCCTTGGATATAATTGTCCAAAATATTTTATATAGTAATTAGATATATCACTTGGGGATTTTATATTTATATTAGTTAGTTCAGTAATTTTTTTTCTAGTGATTTTTGGCATATTTTTGTTTGAAAGAGTGACCGTAAAAATGATAGTAGCAGCTATTTTTTCTAGATTTGCGTTTTTGGGGATGATAAACTCATTATTTTGAGCTCTTGAAATGAACTCGTCTAGTATCTCTAGTGATTTTACCTGTATAAACTCTTTTTGCTCAGTTGTACCATCGATTAAATCAATTAAATGTTTTAAATGCTCTACTATTTTTTGCTTAAAATGAGGAATTTTGATTTTACTCTTCTCTTTGGGTTTTATAGATTGGACAAAATAGGAATCTTCTTTATCTTGTTCTTTTATTTTTTTATCTAAGAAATTAAGGATTATAATTTTTTTAATTTCATTAAAATGAGATCTATTTTTCGTATAAGTTTGTGAATATTTTTTAAAATCTTCTCCCAATAATGAATTTAATTCTTCTATACTAAGCTTACTTAAGATATTAGATAGTTTTACATTATTTTTTTCGTCAAATTTTTCATTCTGAATAATCTTAATGATCTTAGATTTATCATTCACATTTAACTCGATACTTTTATATAAATTTTGCCTTATAATCTCCTTGAAATTTTGATTTGAAGGCAATTTTTCATTTAAAATTTGATCTATTGAATTCTTTTTCTTGATATTCCCTATTTTTTGAGATAATAGTTTGATGGTCTTTTTTCCCTCAAGAATTAAACTTTGTTCCATCCAAGTTCTACTATAATTTCCATAAATTCCAAGAAATCTTTTCAAAATTTCAAATAGTTCAAAAAATCTCGGACTGCATTTCTCAAAACGTTCTTGTATGAATTTTTCTTTATCTTTTTCCAAAATATTTTTGTTAAATAGAATAGCTCTAATTTCACAATACATTTTAATGACACTTTCTAATTCCTCTTTGACTTCTTTAGAGATCTCCTTGTTGGGAGTCTCATGGATAAGATTATTTAGTAGAAGTGCCCATTTTTCTTTTATTTGGAAAGATTTTTCTAGGAATTCTCTAAATTTCTCACCATTCTCTTGTGAATTTCTTAAACTTTTTAGGTGTTCTGCTTTTCCAGAAATACAGGATAAAAACTCTCTGGTTTTTTTTGAAATATAAAGATGGGCTACTCTTTTCCCAGCTTTTTTGATCATTCCATTATAATACCGACGAAACCAATCGAAATTCATAAATAATGGTCTTGTAATAAATCTTTTCTCAATTAATAAATACTCAAATTCTTTTACTTTCTTTTCAAACTCTTCCTCTGAAATTTCTTTATTTTTTAAATTCTCAAGAATTTTTCTGAGTTGTTCATATCTTTCAAGGAGTTCATTAAGTTCTGTCTTAATCTCTTCTGGGAATTCCGCTTCTTTAATATTATGTTCCAAATATTGCGCCCATTCTTCCTTAGATTCTCGAATCTCTATTGATTGTTCTTTAATTTCTTTTTTTTTCTCTTGCAATAAATTATTTTTTTCTTCCTGCTTTTCTTCTTGTTCTTTTAAATGCTCTTTCCACTCAATAAACCCTCTAGTTTCTTTTCCCGCATATATTGGTCTTCTTCCTGCCTCTTCTCTATATCGTTCTTCAAGTAATATAGCACTCTTTTTTAATGTCTGATCTTTTTGTTTTTCGATTTGTTCCTGAATTTCTTCTTGAACAACATTTAGATGAACCTCTTGCATGACCTTTTGTTCGATCTCTTGACTTTTCCTATTTGATTGTTCTATTTCCTGGGAAAACTCTTGCTTATTTTCTTTGATTTTTGGATGGGAAAATTCTTTTATGTCTTCTTTTTCATCCTGTTCTTGAGCTTGTTCTATTTCTAAATTAACCTTTTCTTCTTGCTCTTGCGTGTAAGCTCCTTCGAATATTTTTTCTAATTCTTGCTGTTCCTGATGATTCTCTTGTTTCAACTCATGTGAAGTATCTAATCCTTGCTCTTGTTCTAATCCCTTTTCTTCATACTTATTAAAGAGTTCTTCCATTTCTTCTTCTAATATTTCTACTTCCATTTCTTTATGAGAAGATACATATTCACCAAGAAATTCCATTTTTTCTGCATCTAATATAAATTTGCTAAGGTTTTCTTCTTCGGGATCTTGTTCTGGGACGCTCTCAAGCATTTGCTCATTCAATGGTTCATTCTCAGGCTCTGGTGGTAAATTCATCTCTTCTAATTCTTTCCTTATGTTTAAAACTTCAGATGATTCTACTGGCTTCGATGGATTATCTTCAGGATCAATGAGTTCAATATTATCTACATTATCTTCTGGTTCCTGTTCTGGTATATTCTCAGGATCTTGTTTATATTCTTTTTCTCCTTCTTGAATTTCTTCCCGTCTTTGTTCTTGAGATTGTTGTTGGAAAGTTATTGTACTTTGTTCTGTTCCTATATTCTCTGTTTCTACACTTGAAGTTATTTCAGGTTTATGGTCGTGATTTTCAGAATCTAAATCTGCTACTCTCTCCTCCTGTTGATTTGCTTCTGGTTTTGAATACTCTTCCACATTTTGATCTATATTTTCTTCTTTTTCACTTAAATTCTCATAAATTTCTGCCGAGCTTCTTTCCGAAAATTCATTTTGTTCTTCTCCTGTAGGATATTCATCTCCCTTATCTTCTATTTCCTCTTTATTACCATAATCGGGACATTCAAAAGGATTATATTCTGGGTCTGGACTATCATAATCAGGACACTCGAAAGGATTATATTCTGGGTCTGGATTATCATAATCGGGGCACTCAAAAGGATTATACTCTTCCCCGCTTTCTGAAATATTATCGGGATCATTATCTTGATCATTATCATTCGATATTTCAGGGTTAATCTCAGGATCTACATCATTAGAATCATAATCCGCTCCATATTCATCATCACCGTCATCAAACTCGCCGCTTATTTTGATCACCTTTCCCTTTATTTATTTATCCTACATTAATTTAAATTATTGTACCGCATTTTTGGTAGAATTTTGTATTCACTTCTAAAAATTCCTTAAATAAAATTTTGATCAATAAATATAAAATTAAAAGTATATAAAGAAAAAGATTTTAAATCCATTACTGGGTTTGGTAACTACCTAAAATCCTAGTGCAACGTCTTTAAGTACCATAAAATAGGATTAGAATTTGAAAAATTTATTCCTTCTTATATCATCAAACGAGATAAATCTTACATAACAAACTTGTAATAATTTCAATAGTCTATTTCAATGTTAATCTATTAACAAATGAGTAAAATTGAAAATTAAAAATATAGCTCAAATAATATAATATTTATAGACTCTTAATAAATTTAGAAAGTTTAAAAAAGATTTTATTGTGAAATAATTGTTTTCTCCTGCTAGTTTAAAGTGCGATTCTCCAACTCCCATAGATGAAAGGATTCGAAACAAATATCTCATTATATACATCATAATCATACTTCTCAGTTTTTTCCCTTGTTTCCTATTCGAATACATTTATATAGATTTACTATGGAAAA
>CAYSZJ010000215.1:0-5468 GCA_964435435.1 uncultured archaeon | reverse complement strand
TAAAATTCCCCATTTTATTATTTTACTCATATTATTCATTTATAATTTTGATTTTTAAAAATTTTTTTACAAAAAAATGCAAAATTGTATAATTGAAATCTTTTTAGAAAAATATAAAGAAGTATTAGAGAATTTCAACGGCGAAATATCTCTATTTAGTTCATTCTCAGATGTTATTGAACAAATTATTAGTTCAAAAATAAAAATTATCAAAAAAACTCCAATTGTAGCCCACTAATTGTAATATTAAATTAAAAAAAAAAAATAATAGAGAAAATTAAAGGAAAAAAACAATTTAAGGAATATACGTTTGCACTACTAAATAACATTTATCTATATATCCATTACAAGTTCTTAAAGTTTCAACAACTACATCATGCATCCCTGCTGCTAGTGAACTATCTGCATACTGAAGTGCAACTGAATAAGAGTAACCTGTATCAGTTGGAGCTAATAATCCTACTGTAGTTCCTGATAGAGTAATTGCTACATCATCAATTTTTAGTCGAAAACTCATATAAAAGTTTGCACTAGTTGGTGCTGTTAGAACAGCTCTACACGTAAATAAAAAATACACGCTTTCTCTAGGGTCTACTAGGAATATAATACTTAGATCAGTAATCTCGTAAAATGAATCTTCCGCAGCTGTTATATATGATGCAGTCCTATTATCAAAATAAGTTCGATGAACATATGATCCTAATTCAAAAGCATCAATATCCCCTTACATAGATTCTATAGTTTGGTTAAAAGTAAAATATGTATAGACTCCAAAACCTAAGCCCCCAATACCTATTAGCAAAGCAAGTATCGCTAAACCTGAACCTTTTCCCATATTGATCACATTTTTGTAAATATATACAATAATAGATTTCAGTTTTTTAAAATGTAATTATTGAATTCATATTTTTCAATAATATAAATAATTATCTTTTAAAGAAATAATAAGAAGAATCAGGATTTCATAAGAAAAAGAATAATTTGAAGTATAGAACTGACATCGGGTTATGGAAATTTAATAGTGAATGGTGTAACCATAACAGGTCTAATTATAAACTCAAAAAAAAATAAAAAATAACAGGTTTAAAACCTCGTGAGATTCCTTAATTTCCTCCTGCCTGGGTTGCCATAACTGTTATTACGTCTTTTTTTGGATGTATTCCTATTTTTGAAAACTTCAATTGGTCGGGTAATACTTTTCCCTTAAAGATAAACTGAATTGCTAATATTGGGTTTAGTTTATATTCTCGTTGAACTGTTTTCTTAATTTCTGCTATTGAATTATTAGGATCAAGTTCGATCAATTTGATAGCTTGATCAGGTGGAACCCCTGTAAGTCTAAATCGATATTGAGTCATTTTAATTCAAACTTTTTTAATTAGTAATTTTAATTATAGTTTATTAAAAAGATATTTGTTTATTTCTTACTTAAGGTCTTTGGTGTTTTCAAATATACTTTAGTTTGATTGAACTCTTATTGATGATCAATATCGACATATAATCTGTTTTTTAATCTTTAGTGAATCGAAAAGGTTCTGGAGGTGGACCAGGTGGACCTGGAGGGCGTATGGGTCCTGGTTGAGGTGTTGGAGGGGATGGGTAGCGTCCCATCCTACTTTCTAACCGTGAAATGCGGTCTTCTATTCTGTCTAATCTATCTTCGATTGCCTTTATCCTTTTTAATAAATTGGGATCTTCTATTGACATTTTCTATAGAATTTTTATTTAATTTTAAATACTATTTCAAGTTTTAAAATGAATTCTTATAGTTTTAAAATTTTAGATACCATTGGATTAGTATTAAAATATACTAAATTCAATATTATTAGTATTTCACTAAATTTTTAGTCTTAGTATAGAAAAAAAGTATAGATTTTTATATTAAGACTATTATAATAATAATATGGAAAGCTGGAATATATCAAAAAAGTTAAAGAATGAGCTGCTAACAAAATCTAGCAATATTGAAGATAATAATAGGAGGATATTGTTTATTCTTAGAAATTTAGGGCCACAAAGATTTACTAATATAATAAAATATTCAAAATTAAGTAGATCTACTGTATCTAAATATCTTAATCTTCATCAAAAAAGAAGGAATGTTGAACAACGCTTAATTACAGATAAACAAACAAATAAGCAATACCGAGGTTATGTCATAACAGATAAGGGAGTAGAAAAACTCGAGGAGGAACCTTTAAAGTTAAAAGATGAGCTGTTTATAGTTAATGAATTAAAAGAAAATGTCCGAAAACTCGAGGATTTAATAGATTTTTACAAAGAAATAAGTGTGGAAGATCCATTTATAATCCATATAGTAAGAATCATCTCTAAAATAGGAGATAATTTTTTTGAATTACAACAAGATAGGGATCTATATTTATCGCTTTTTTATATATTTTATAATTCTATATTAGGTCAGGGCGCTTTTGCACGAAATTACTGGCACTTTGATGAATCTAGTTCGCAAAAATTTGTGGGGTATAAATTAAATTTAGATCAATTCTGCGAGTTACATAATGTTTCAAAAGAAGCAATCAATTATTTAGCTAAATCTAAGCTAATAAAAAATGAGTTTGGCTTTTATTTAATTAAACGCGAAAATAATGATTTCTTTTTTCATGAGGAAGATTTGTTGGGAACTACAACACTCAGGCTCATTAAAGATAAACTAATAGATGAAATAATTAATCTTCAAGAAAGCATCTACGATATGATTTATGATTTGGATATTATGGCTGAAGAAATAACTAATCAATTAAAAGAAATGGGGTTAATTTGGGATGCTATTCAAGAACAATTTCAATTATTAGTTTTAAATCTAATTATTAAGAATGCGATAGAAATGGGATTTTTAGATATAGAGAGAGAAAAATTTATGGAAGGAGTTACACAATCTCAAAAATTACTCATATCAGTAGAAGGTAAAATGCTTCGAGAAGCTATTTTAAAGGGCTCAAAATTAGAATTAAAAGTAAATATACTTACTTCAGCACCAAACAATGAATAAAATGAAGAGAATTTTCTGACTTGAATTATATCGAAATTGATTTTAAATCGCTTTTTTCCTAAAATTTGAAAAAGTTGGGGTTTTAATATTGAAAAAAAAAAGATTATATAGAATTGAATTATTCACCTGTAATTTATTCATCTTTTAATTTATTTAAAGAAAATCCCTGACTCATATGAAATATGCTTTTAAATCAGATAATTATATTGCTAATTATTCCATTAATTATTTACTTTATATCAATTAGACCTTTTAACCAAATAAAAGAATTTAAAATAAATCATTATCTCAAATTAAAGCTTGAGGGTGGAAGAACTAATATCTATGTAAATAATCGACGTTTTATACAATGTATGTACCTATTATTAAATATTCCCGTTGATAGAATTGAAGAGTATGATGAGATTGAATCTATTGATGAGGCTTCAGTAAAATTGGATCGGTCTATGGAAAGAAACCATAGAAAAGTTCCTCCTGAGACGGAATTTTGGGGGCATTGTTCAAATATACAAGCATGGGCAGATAATGAGTATGATACAAGAATTCTGCACCGAAATTTAGCGTTTCCTTTATTAAAAGCTCTAGTTGATGCTGGCGATCCTATTGCTAAACGAAAATTTAAAGAAGAAATAGCAATAAGATATGCCACTGGCCATCCTACAGTTATTAGGTTCTTAACACAAAATGGTTATTTATATTATTTAACAGAAGATGAGTTTGAAAGCATGTTAATTGACATAGATTTCCCGAGTATTGATGAATATGCCAGAAAAACCCTACCATACTTAAAAAATATTAAAGATCCTGAATCTATCAAACAGATCAAACTATATACTTCTAGTTTTATAAATAAATTTCGTTTTAAATATAAATATTTAATATTATTGAAAGCAATTGAGAAAGTACCCGATTTATTGAGACAGAAATTCGTTGAAATTATATATATCAGATATAAAAACAATAGAAGCTTTCCTTTACTTAAATTCTTGGATAAGGCTCAAATTAATTTCAACAATTTAGACCTTAAATTAATTTCCTATAATAAAAGCCTAATTGGGATTATTTTGGATTCAAAAATCAATTTAAAAAATAAAATGATTGAGAATATTGAAGATATCAAAGGAATAGAAGAATATTTTGAGTTTATTGAAGAAATTGATTTAAGTAATAATAGGATAAAAAGGATAAAGGGACTTGAAAAGTTTACTAATTTAAAAAAATTGTATTTTAAAAACAATTATATTGAAAGAATTGAAGGTCTGGAAGGACTTGATAATTTAGAATTATTAGACTTTTCAGGAAACGTTAATATTGAAGAAATTCCCGATAATTTAAACGAGTTAGCTTGTCTTAAAACAGTTAAACTAACAGGCTGTAGAATTAAGAAGTTTTCAGAATCAGTTTCACAATTTTTTTGGATGGGACAAAATTTTCGATATTATACTCAATATACTGAAAAAGATATTAATTATTATGAAAAAACTCATAATTCAAAAGCAAGTAATAATGGAAGATTATACAAGAATTTTGTAAAGTGGTTGTTTAAACTCCATGCAATAATGAGACAATTCAACTTTGATTATGATGTTATTGAAAAATTTGAAAAGAAAACCAGTACAAATGCGTTATGGTCGGTAAAACCTACATCAGCCTTTTTGAAATATCTTGATGATAGATATCAGAAAAGAATTACTGATTTCTTTTAAAGATATAATTCTTAAGAATATTCGAGCATCTTCTCAATTGGTTTTATCGCGCGTTTTGCTATTTCAAAGGGCACTTTTACCTCAAATGTTTTATCACCTAAGTGTTCTAGCACATATTTTATGAGTTCTAGTGAGTGTTTCTTCATATTGTAACACACAAGTTTGTCCTTTGCTAAGTAGAATTTCTTTTGTGGAAAATCTTGAGCTAAACGTTCTAAAAGTCCAACTTCCGTTCCTATAATAAACTCATCAGTCTTTGAAGAACTTCCTTTAACATAATTATACATTTGTGTTGTTGATCCTACAAAATCAGACAGTTCTCTCACTCCCCTAATGCATTCGGGATGAACAAGAAGTTCTGCGTTAGGATATTCTTGTCTTACGTCTCTTATATGCTCTGATTTAATCTGTGAGTGCACGTAACAGTGCCCACCTTCTGGCATTTTAAGGCATCTTATCCCCGAAATCTGTTCAGCATAATCCGCTAAGTTTGCATCTGGTCCAAATAAAACAGAATCAACATTAAATTCATGACTAATTTTTTCAACAATTTTAACCGCATTAGCAGATGTGCAACAGATATCAGATTCAGCTTTCACAGCAGCAGTTGAGTTAGCATATACAACAACAGGAAGTTCAGGATGTTCTTTCTTAAATTTCCTAATCATTTCAGGAGTAAGAAAAGCAGCCATTGGACAACAAGACTCCGGATTAGGAATTAGCACATGTTTATCTTGATTTAATATTGAGGC
>CAYSZJ010000214.1:0-5517 GCA_964435435.1 uncultured archaeon | reverse complement strand
ATCAATTTAGTGTATAGAGGGCTAATATAACAAGTTAATTGAGATATTTTTTCAACGATTCTCTGATTTCTTTTGCCGCAATATGAGGTAATTTTCTAGCAACTCGCATATCATCAGCCATTTCCGCCCCACCAATTATCTCATGAGGGATTATATCTGCAAATAAGTGAAAATCAGCATCATAGCCAAAGGGGCAGCTGTTAATTAATATATTACGATTTCTATCTATTTCTATATCATCTAAAGCTTGAAAAATAATTTTTAATGCATAAGCCAAATCCTCTATTTGATTAATTTTTAGTTGAGAAAATCGTCGAATATGTTCGTTTGGATGAAAACGGATGTGATAATTTCTCACTGGACTCCCTGTGTTATAAAATGTCCAAAATTCAGTTTCTAATATGATTCTGTCTGTACCTCCATGTGTAGTTTTGCATAGATGACAATCATTTCCCATTTCTTGAAATGCTCTAAGATATCCTTCTAAACGGCTTCCATGACCATCCATATTTAAATCAATATAAGTTTGACTGTGAATTCGGGGTTGGGAACCACCAACTTTAGTTCCTATGTTAAAAAATGGCATAACAGGGATATCATAATAATCTTTATTAATAGCGTCTTCAATACAATAAAGAATTGCTGCTCTCATAGAAATAAAAATAGCGGATAAAATATCTGCAGGAATTAAATTAAAGCATAAGGAAGGATAGAAATGTCTTGAAATAGTAACTAAGTTTATCCCTTTTGATAGTTTCAAATGTGAAGGTAATTTCTCTATTGCATATCTTTCTACATCAGGATCTACAATTCTAGCCATTGAGGGATATCTATTAATCAACGTAATTGCTTTACATGAATCCGGAATTCTCTCTATTCGATGTGGGATATTTGAAAAGGGATTATCACGTTTTATTTCATCCTGTGAAATTATCATAGTAAACCCATCACCAATTAACGTTCCCCAATTGTCGTAAATGGGCTTCCCCTCTGCAACTGCTGTAAATACATCTTTATGCTTTCTAATTATGCTCTTCGAACAATCATGAAATTCCTTTTTCTCTTCAATAGTCTTAAACCCTTTTGGTCTTTTACCCCGAATTGGAGATATATAAGAATAATGGCCATAATATCGCATACGCTCTTTTCGAAATCCAAAATCTTTAGTGGTAATCTTCACTGTTGAAAGAGGATCCCACCGTTTAATTGGCAAATCAAATGTGGTTTTTCCCTCCCAATTTTCTTTATTAATAATTCCCCACTCCATAAACTTCGTTTTATATATTTCTTGATCCAAGATTTTTTTTTTGTCAGAAATAAAAATTACCTCTTTTTATAATTCTATCGCTATTAATCCTCAGAGTTATTAATATTAATTATTTTATTGCTTACTTAAATAACTAATTGCTAATTATAGAAAATTTTAAATTTTTCAATCTTAAGGGTTTTCTCTCTCTGTAAGACATTAATTTAACATGAAAAACCCTAAAACTAAACTACTTACTTATATTCTGTTAATATAAATAAAAAAAAATAAAAAGGGGAAAGAATTTTCCCTTCCAAATCCTAAAATCTTTTGAAAAATTATAACTCTAGACGTTTTATTATTTTGTAAGTTTTAAATTCACGTACAGGCTCATTATTCTCATCTACTTTTTCAATAGGCACTCGTACATAGTGCTTGTCATCAAAATCTTCAGTTTTAGCTTCTTTATATTTTATCATCTGATTTGCTCTTCTTAACTCTTTTATTAAAAAATCTCTCACAGCACAACGAATAAGCTCGGACCTTGAAGGATATAATCCATCCGCCCCAACTAACCTTTTAATACTTTCAAGATGGGATTCAGGAATGTTAACTGTCACGATTTTCATGCTATCACTCTTTGAGAATTGTTGGTGCCGAAAAACAAAAATTCGGCAAAATGTTTAAAGCCTTTTATTAAAACAATCGCCTTAAACCACAAATTTTTTTATAATACACTATATGAAAAATGCCTATTTAAAGATTAGTTTTTATCGGATTAATATTTTAAAAACAATTTATGAATTACTGTTTTATCATATCTTAAATGTTCCAAATAGTTTATTAATGGCTTAATCTTTAAAATGTTTCTATACTCCTCAAATTTAAAATCGTTTTTATATTTCATTATCATATATAAAGGTGGTTAAAAAAAATTTATTTATTTTCAAATACAAAATAAAAAAAATAAGAAAAATCAAGCACTATAATAAAAAATTTTTAATTATTTAAATAATCCTTAAAATATCATCAATTCTTATAGCAAAATATTTGAACAAAGCATTATTTCAAGAGTGGGTTAATCGGGGTTATCCTATGCCTAAGTTGCCTCCACATCTTCAGCATTTATTACCTACTCATAGGCAGACTACTTTGGTTAACTATTTAGGAAGAATTCCATAATTTTAAATATATAATTTATAATTTTTTTATTAGAGATGAGAAAGTATAGAGTTGTTTGTCTTAATAATTCTAGATTGAAAGAAATTCGAAGAAACTTAAGACTCCTTATTTTCCATGCTGTCTGGGATCGAATCGAAGCACTCAGCGCTTTACGAGATGGTTTTGACAATGAATTTATTTCTTCAGCTGATAAAGTAAGACAGGGACTTATCTATACAGAAATCCGTGATCTTCAAGAGGCGTTAGAGAAGTCGATTTGCCAATGTGGTACTTGTAAAAGTGTTGAAAATGACATGATTTATTTTCCATCTCTTAAAGCTTGGCATTGCACTGAATGTGATCATAAGAAGCTTATATGGTTTCCACGATTAGAATAAAATTCTTGAAAGAATATCAATAACGTTCATCATAAACAACTTTTTAATCCTCACTAAACAGTATTAGTCATCTATTTATACTATCTTTGTAAATCTTGGTATTAGGAATAAATTTACACGAATTTTTTAATATTCTTCTTCTAAATTTACTACATTAATAAAATCTTGTCGGCCTTGTGCCATTCGAGATATATTTTCAATTACTTCATTCCATCGTAGTAAATCATTAAAAGGTGAATATCCTCTATGTGGTGAAAGGATAATGTTGTCAAGGGTATGAAAGGGAAAACTGAAAGGATATTTTTTTCCTTTTTCATCACTCTGGGGTGTATAGTTATACCAAACATCAATAGCAGCTCCTTTTATTATCTTTTCTTTTAATGTATAGAATAAGCTTTCCTCATCAATAATTTCACCTCTACTGACATTTACTACCAATCCATTAGGACCTAAAAGTTCTAGTTCATTTCTTGCTATCATTTTCTTGGTCAATGAAGTTAAAGGTACAGCAATTAATAGTGTATCAATATTTTTAAGAAACTCATTAAGTTGGGAGAATTCATATCTTTTTACCTTTGTGAATAAATTTTCTTCCTGTTTTTCCCAATGTTTTCTTAAAATAGAAAATTCAACATCAAAACCACTTAGGAATCGGTGAACTTTTCGATTTATAGCCCCATATCCAAGTAATCCAACTTTTCTATCTCTTAATGGAATCGACACGGCATCTTCATCTCCAGTTCGCCATTTACCTTGCCTCATCCACTCATGATGAGGTATTGTTTTATTCATTAGAGTCAATAAAAGTGCTACGGTGTGTTGAGCTACAAAATAAGAGTTCCCATGACCATTAATTAAATAAATATTCCTTTCTCTATTTACATCTCTAAAGAGATCTAGAAGATGTTGAACACCAGCTCCAGGATTGATGAATAATTTTAGTTTTTCAGCTTTTCTTAAAATAGCTTTCGTTGGACGCCAACCTATCAGAATATCTGCTTTTGGAACAACAATTAATAAATTATTTTTTGATTTGTTTTTTCGAAAAATAATTTCAACATTATTTAAAGATTTTAAGCTTTCGATTAGGTAATTTCTTGCTTGTATAGGAATAGTGGAAATAAAACACACAGTTATCTTTTTATCTGAATTGCTTATTATATTGCGCGAATCATTCATAGTTTCGGGTTGTTATGATTACTTCCTAATAATTAAAGAATATCTTTATCTTTAGTTCTAGTAAATATTTCTTAATTCAAATAAATTTTTATATACATTTCGTTGCTATATTAATAAATATCTACTATTCAAAATTTCTAAGAAAGAAGGTATGGAGAATTTGGCGGAAAAAAAGCTTTTTGAAGTTTTTGTCAATAAACTAGAATTTAATCTTGCTGATTATTTAGTTGCATCCACAGAAGCCGAGCTTTCTGATTTTCAGAAAAAAGTGATTGAAAGCGCAACCTCAATTATGAAAGATAATATCGTGGAAGAAATTAAATCATTTGGAGGTAATCTCAAGAAAAATGAGGAAAAATTTAAAGATCTTGAAAAAAATGCTTCTGAGGAATTAGAAAACGAAGAATACGAGGATTTTAAAAAAGAACTAAAGAATTATGTTAAAGAATTACGAGATTTAATTGATAAAACGTGTATTGCCATAATCCCAGTAAAAGAAATGCCATGGATGAATGTAATGTTTCGTACGGTTCCTCGTATAATCTTCGATAAGAAAGTAGAACTTTTAGGTAATGCAATTGCATATTATGGTGAAATTAAATGCGTTATTTCAAGACCTATAATCTTTGGTAAAATAAAGGGAGAAAAACCTTTGGTTGCTCCAATAATGGGAAATCTTGATTTAGGTGGCTATAAAATTGACGAGTCTCAGAAAATTCCTAAATCAGAAATAAATTCTTATGTGACTGCAATAATTAATTCTTTAGATTCCACTCTTAACAGAAATCAGCTTGCAAAATATCATGAAGGATTTCAAAGACATGGTGATCCAATTTGCGATTTCTTAATGAAGAATGATGAATTAATAAAAGCAATGGAGAGGATTACATCAGGATTGGAATCAAATCGCCTTACATCTGACATTGCCGCATTTGCTATTGCGGTTCCTCTCACAAATGATAATACCACATTATTATTAGTAATTGACGAGGGAACAGATCCCAATCAATTTTCTAGGTGCTTTGAAGCTCTTCTTAGATTTTCTGCTGAATGTTGCAATGCGCCCTCAATTAGTAGGACAGCTCCTGTTCAAACGACAGGAGATGTAAGGGCTCCAAGTAGTCCAGAGCTTAAAGTGTGGACCGCTGAAGAACTTGCCGATGAAGCACAAAAAAGAATGAGTGCTCAACCAGATATGTCCACATGGACTGAGGAGGATTTATCCAAATTTGCTGCTGAACGAGGGACAGGATTACCAGCGGGTATGGAGGCATGGACAGAAGAAGAATTACAAGATTTAGCACGAAAGAGGCAAGGGGGGTTAGATATTCCTGAATGGGAACTTGATAAAGAAATGAAAGAATGTGTAAAGTGTGGTTATTCTTTACGTCCAGGATGGAGTAAGTGTCCAGTTTGTGATACCCCTGTGGATGCACAAATTGAACCAGAACCAAGTCCTGAACCAACACAAGAATCAAAGGAAGAGCCAAGTGAAGAACCAAAAGATGAATCTTCAGAGAATATTGAGGAAGA
>CAYSZJ010000213.1:0-5543 GCA_964435435.1 uncultured archaeon | reverse complement strand
GAATTAATGGAAAAAAATAAAAGGAATTTATTTTAACAACCTTTTTCTTGGCATTCTTCACATACAAGGCAATCAATAGTCCTATAACCACATTTTTGCCCATTCCAAAATAACATTTCGCCAGTCTCTTCATCAATAATAACATCCTGGCTACTACTGGGAAGTGTCTCCATCATATTTCCGCATTTACAACATTTCAATTTTAATTTGTCCATTTGACTTGCCTTTTTTTTAATTTTAAAAAAGAATTTTAACTTTTAAAAAATATGCGTTATTTTTTATTTATCCCTCTAACTTTTCCACTTTTAAAAAATAATAAAATTCCTTGTAGAAGTTTCGAATTGATTAGAGATCTTAATAGAAATAAATAAAAAAAAAATAAAAATAGGTTAAATTTACTAAACAATATCCATAGGTTTGCCATGATGCTCAGGTATAGATCGTGTAGGTGGGTTTTCTGGACCACCCATCTTACAAGAGGGACCCATATGACACCAGAGTGCATTACCTTCTTTACGCATGGGTCTACCACAATGACCTGGAAGAGGTTCTTCGTATCCACATTCGGAGCATACTAATTTACTCATGATTTATTTCCTCCATTTTTTTTTTATATAGTTTTTTTATGAGAATTTTATTTGTTTACAATCTTTTTAATTGGTTTCTATTCTACAGCACTCTATGAATGATGGTTAGAATCTTGATAATTCATTTCCTTTTTCACACCAGCGACTAAATATCTTTCAGGATCAATTTTGAAATCCTCCACACAAGATTGGGCACAAAAATAATACTTTTTGCCTTTATATTCGTGCTCTATCGAATAACTAGGAAATATCTCCATTTTACAGACAGGATCTACTACTAGTTCCTCTTCTGCTGACTGTTTATGCATTAATTTTGGATCAGCATGTTCAAAGTCCTTATATTTCTCGGGATCCGATTTAAATTCATGTTCACATGAAGCACTACAGAAATAATACTTTTCTCCTTTATATTTATATTCAATTGAACGACTTGGAATTATTTCCATACCACATATAGGATCTGTTACTTTTTCTTCAATCAACAACTTCTCTTCTTCAAGTTGCTGTTCAGTTTTTGGTTCAAATCTCTTAAGAAATAAAGCATTAGTTACAACGGATACAGAGGATGTAGCCATAAAGACTGCTGCTAAGTATGGTGGCAAGAAAAAACCTGTTAATCCATATAAAACTCCCGCAGCAAGTGGAATCCCTACAATATTATATATTAACGCCCAGAATAGATTTGTTATCATCTTCTTATAAGTTTTCTTTGATAAGTTAATTGCCGATACGACATTTCTGACATCTCCTCTCATAAGTACGATATCTGCGGTTTCGATTGCAACATCAGTACCTGAACCTATTGCGATTCCTACATCTGCTTGAGCTAAAGCAGGAGCATCATTAATACCATCTCCCACCATCCCTACAATTTTATGATCGCTAGATTCTTGAAGTTTTTGAACATTTATGGCTTTATCATTTGGTAAAACTTCTGCCAAAATGTGTTTTTCATCAATTTTTAGCTGTTTTCCTATACTTAGAGCCGTTTGCATGTTATCACCAGTAATCATGTAAATATCTAATCCTATTTCTCTCAATTTATCTAAAGCGTAAGGTGCTTGATCTTTCATTTTATCAGAAATTCCGATAATCCCTCGGACTGCTTTATCAATGCTTATTAAGATTGTGGTTATTCCTTGTTGTTGAAATTCATTGAATTTGGCTTTGTAAGGTTCAAAAGTTATGTTATTATCTTCCATAAGTTTATCATTTCCAATCAAAACAACGTCTCTTTTAATGCTGGTTTTAATTCCTTTCCCTGGAATTGCATCAAATTCAGTCGGAGCTTCAAGCGATAAGCCTCTTTGGTTTGCTTCTTCGATGATCGCTCTTCCCAGAGGGTGTTCAGAACCCATCTCAGCGCTTCCTGCATAAGTTAGAAGCTCATTATCTGTATAACCTGTGTTGGTTAAATCATTTTCACTAAAAATTATCGAAACTTTAGGTTTACCCACAGTTAAAGTACCAGTTTTATCAAACACGATTGTATTAATTGTATTGATAGATTCTAAAGAATCACCACCCTTTATTAATAAACCGCTTTCAGCACCTTTACCTGTTCCAACCATTACAGCTGTGGGAATAGCTAATCCTAATGCACAAGGACATGCGATAACTACAATAGAAGTAAATATAAGTAAAGAAGTTTCAAGTCTTGTAGGTTGAAGTACAGGATAAATTTGAGTTCCAATGAAAAACCAAAAAAGAAAAGCACTGATGGCAATAATAATAACCGCTGGAACGAAATAATTACTGATTTTATCAGCCAGTTGCTGCTTCGCCGCTTTTCTACTTTGAGCTTGCTTTACAAAATCGATGATTTGAAATAATAAAGTATCTTTTCCTATTTTCTCAGTTTCAATATGTATTAAGCCTGTTTGGTTCACTGTTGCTCCAATTACTTCACTATCAACCTCTTTTTTAACGTATTTGCTTTCTCCAGTAATCATTGACTCATCTACTTTAGTTTTTCCTTCAACTACTCTCCCATCAACCGGGATTTTTTCACCAGGTCTTACAATTAACACATCTCCTACTTCAATTTCTTCAATAGGAATTTCTATTTCTTTACCATCTTTTAAGATTGACGCTGTTTTCGGTTGTAAACCAATTAATTTCTTAATTGCTTCTGATGTTTGTCCTTTAGTTTTATGCTCTAGATATTTTCCAACTAATAGAAAAGAAATTATCATACTCATTGCTTCATAAAAAACTTTTCCAGATATAAGGAAGGTTGTTAATACAGAGTAAATAAGGGCAGTAGTAGTACCTAAAGCAATTAAAACATCCATATTTGTAGACTTGTTTTTTAAAGACTTATATGCTCCGATTAAAAAAAATGACCCTGAAATAATATAATTTGCCGTCGCTAAAAAGAAAAGAAGGAGGTTTCTTTCAAACGATTCTGCGACAAACCAACTTATTGGCGCAATAATCAATGAAAATATAAGAGAAATTACCATAATTCGTAATCGATATCTCATTTCTTTTTTATGTTTTATAATTTCCAAGTCCATCGCTCCAGCAGATTTCTCAATGTTATAACCTAGTTTTTTCACTTTAGAATATACTTCGTTTTCATCTAATACTAATTCATTAAATTCAATAAACATCTTAGAAGCCTTGAAATTCTCTCTAACATCATGAATTCCGTTGATTCCTTTTATACTGCTAATATAACTTTCAAACTCATTTTCTGTAAGTTTATCTACAACTTTTATATCGATTTTAGCTAATGATGCCTTGTATCCAAGATCTCGAATTGCTTCTTTAAAATTAATAAAGTTAGTTGTTTTTGGGTCATATTCAACAACGGCTTCTTCATTCGCAAAATTAACAACTGCATTCTTCACACCATCAAGATTGCTTAATTTATTTTCAATTTTAAGAGCACAATTTGCACATGTCATTCCACCAAGTTTTATATTTATATTCTCTTTAGATTCTGCCATTAAAAATCACCTTTATTCATATTTCTTATTATAAAATCTAATAATTATACCTATTGTTTATATTTTGAAAGAATTTTAAATCATAATTCTTGAAATTTGTAAAAAATCTGATAGATTTGTTATTTTTTAGAAATAAAAGAAAATTACTAATTAGTATTTGTACGAATACCATTTAACCACCTCATATTTTAAATTTAAGAGATTTTTTTGAAACTAATAACCGGAAAATTCCTGTCGGATCAATTTTTTGCTGATGAGTTACTATAAATCCAGAATTTTCAAGGTTTTTGAGATGGTTTCTTTTGAGATGGAATCCAAATCTCTTAGAAGTAAAAGGATCAAAGATCACTAATCCTGCATTGATAGGTTTAATTTCTGATAATCCTTGTTCAATCTGAATTAATTTACCCGAAGATTTCAAAACTTTAAAAACCTTTTTAAGCCCTAAAATAGGATCCGGAACAGAACAAAAAACACAACTAGATATTATATAATCAAAAGAATTTGGATCAAAGTAATCGCTTAATCTTTGGATATCACCTATAACGAATTCTTTAATATTATTTAATGCATATTTTTTAACCTTAAGTTGTGCTTGTGATACCATCTCAGGACTCCAGTCAAATGCTATAATATTTGCTTCTGGATCATAATGCATTAAATTATTTCCAGTTCCAACACCGATTTCCAATATATCCCCTTTAATAATTGAAAAAATTGATCTTGCCTTAGATATCCAATGTTCCATCATTTTATTTCGTTTATCATAAGATTTAGCTAATTTATTATATACATCCAAAGTAGGATGATGTTCCAAGTTAAATCTGTCTTCAAATACTCTTTTAGATTTCACTTTTATTAGCTCACCACTTTAACTAAATCTCAATACCGCAATTTGGGCAATATTGGAAATAGTTCCAATCTAATTTTTCTCCACATTTATAGCAGAAATTTGCTTTTTCAAAATTTTCTTCCTCATTATCATATGCTTTCAATTCATTCTCTTTACTGTTCGGTACTTGGATGGTCATCTGATTCTTTTCGTTAAAACTACGAACGCTCTGAATAACTATATAAAGTATAACTATAGCTGCTAATAAAACAATTCCCCATCCAATAATCATAGGAATCCAATATCCTAAATCCCAATCCATCATATGATATCCATCATAAACAGAGTCATGAAAGATCATTTACTCATCTTTATTTTTTAATTTATTTTTGATTATTATATTATGATATATATGAGGTAGTATATATTTAAACATCACTATTATAGAATATATACGAAATCTTTAAAACACAAATTTAACTTGTTTTATATGGTAAGATTTGAAAATGAGTGATAAGCAAGAAATTAAGATTCAAAGTATTACAAGATTCTATATTCTATTATTATTGAAATCAAAAAATGTAGTAACAGGATACCAAATATTAAAAAGTCTTGAGAAAGATTTAGGAACAACAGCAAGTCCAACAAGCATTTATGACTTTATAAAGGATCTCAAGTCTAATGGATATATTGAAGATTTAGAAAAATCAGATTCAGAACGTTCAAAGGGTTTCAGGTTAACTACTTCAGGTAAAGAATTTGTAAGTAGAATTTTTTCACGGTTTAATAACTTGATAGAGATAGCGATTCAATCAAAATTAAAGATATGCGCAAGTTGCGGTGTTAAACTCTATGATAACTTTCATACCGAAATGATCTATGGCAAAGAAATGAATTTTTGTTGCAAGCACTGTGCGAGAGCGTATATAGAGTCTTACAATAAAAAGTAACATCAATATAACTGTTAAAAGAAATTTCTATAAGAAAAAATACACATTAGCGGATTGACTTATTTTTTATTATCCCCATTCCAAGTAATCTTATATAATAAATTCTCTGCCCCGGGAATTTGAGGTTTTTCGAATATCCAGTTCCCTTTGATATCTAATTCTTTCGCAGTAAGATCAAAATGACTAACAGCTATTCCAATATCTAAAGGTCGAAATTTGC